>NZ_JBHUUW010000112.1:0-16060 GCF_042670825.1 Streptomyces sp. NPDC057137
GCGCTCCCGTGACAGGAGCGCGGCCCACCGGCGTCTCTCCACCACCGTTGCCCGGCCGCGTGCGGCCCGCACATACTGACGCTCGGCAATCCGGCACCGTACGGGGGAAGACTCATGACCGAGAGCAGCAGCACCGGCACGGCCGTCGTCGCCCGGCCGGCCGAACCCATGGTCCGGGTGACCGGCCTGCACCGCTCGTACGGCACCGGCGCCGCCGCCGTCCACGCGCTGCGCGGGGTGTCCTTCACCGTGCCGCGCGGGGAGCTGATCGCGCTCAAGGGCCGCTCGGGATCGGGCAAGACGACCCTGCTCAACCTCGTGGGCGGCCTGGACCTCCCGGACGCCGGCGAGATCGTCGTCGACGGTACGGACCTCGCCACACTCGGCGAGAACGGCCTGCTCGCCATGCGCCGCGACCGTATCGGCTTCATCTTCCAGTCCTTCGGACTGCTGCCCATCCTCACCGCCGCCGAGAACGTCGGCGTCCCCCTGCGGCTGCGCAAGGCCGACCCGCGCGAGCGCGAGGAGCGGGTGGCGCTGCTGCTCGCCCTCGTCGGCCTCGGCGACCACGCCGCACAGCGGCCCGGCGAGCTGTCCGGCGGCCAGCAGCAGCGCGTCGCCATCGCCCGCGCCCTCGCGAACCGGCCCGCCCTGCTGATCGCCGACGAGCCCACCGGGCAGCTCGACGCGGAGACCGGGCTCGCCGTGATGGAGCTGCTGCGCGCGGTCGTACGCAGTGAGGGCGTCACCGCGCTCGTGGCCACCCACGACGCGCAGCTCCTCGGCCTCGCCGACCGGGTCATCGAACTCGCCGACGGCCACCTGGTGGAACACGAGCGCGCCCCGCTCGGCTAGGGGGTGTCTTGCCGGGCTCGCGGGGCCGCCGTAGCACCAGGCCCATCAGAATCGTGTCAAGACGGACCCGGCCCCCCACGGGATGTCCGTTTCGGCAGCATCCCTGGCTGTACCTTCGGGCAGGAAGCCGCGAGGGGACGCAGCGGCTCGGTGGGAAGACAATGGGGCCATGGGACGCGGCAAGCTACGGATCTACCTGGGCGCGGCACCGGGCGTCGGCAAGACGTACGCGATGCTCTCCGAGGCGCACCGGCGCGTCGAGCGCGGCACCGACTGCGTCGTGGCATTCGTCGAGCACCACAACCGGCCCCGCACCGAGGTCATGCTCAAGGGCCTCGAACAGATCCACCGCCGCGAGCTGCCGCACCGCGGCACCGTCTTCACCGAGATGGACGTGGACGCGGTCATCGAGCGTCGCCCCGCCGTCGCACTGGTGGACGAACTCGCCCACACGAATGTCCCGGGCTCCCGCAACTCCAAACGCTGGCAGGACGTCGAGGAACTGCTCCAGGCGGGCATCGACGTCGTCTCGACCGTCAACATCCAGCACCTGGAATCACTCGGCGATGTCGTCGAGTCGATAACGGGAGTACGGCAGCGCGAAACCGTCCCCGACGAGATGGTCAGACGGGCCGACCAGATCGAGCTTGTCGACATGTCGCCCCAGGCCCTGCGCCGCCGCATGGCGCACGGCAACATCTACCAGCCGGACAAGGTCAACGCCGCGCTCTCCCACTACTTCCGCCCCGGCAACCTCACCGCCCTGCGCGAACTCGCGCTGCTCTGGACCGCCGACCGGGTCGACGAATACCTCCAGCAGTACCGCGGTGAGCACAACATCCGCTCGACCTGGCAGGCCCGCGAGCGCATCGTCGTCGGCCTCACCGGCGGGCCCGAGGGCCGTACGCTCATCCGCCGGGCCGCCCGCATGGCCGCCAAGGGCTCCGGCAGCGAGATCCTCGCCGTCTACATCGCCCGCAGCGACGGCCTCACCTCCGCGTCGCCCAAGGAACTGACCCTCCAACGCACCCTGGTCGAAGACCTCGGCGGCACCTTCCACCACGTGATCGGGGACGACGTGCCCTCGGCTCTGCTGGAGTTCGCGCGCGGCGTCAACGCCACCCAGATCGTGCTCGGCTCCAGCCGCCGCAAGGCCTGGCAGTACGTCTTCGGGCCCGGCGTCGGCGCCACCGTCGCCCGCGAGTCGGGACCCGACCTGGACGTCCACATCGTGACCCACGAAGAGGTCGCCAAGGGCCGCGGCCTGCCCGTCGCCCACGGCGCCCGCCTCGGCCGCTCCCGGATCGTCTCCGGCTGGCTGGCCGGCGTCGTCGCCCCCGTCCTGCTGACGCTGCTGCTCACCGCCCTGGACGACACCCTGGGCCTGGCCAACGACGTCCTGCTCTTCCTCTTCCTGACCGTGCTCGCCGCCCTCCTCGGCGGACTGCGCCCGGCGCTTGCGTCGGCCGCCGTCGGCTCCCTCCTGCTGAACTTCTACTTCACCCCACCGACCCACAACCTCACCATCCAGGACCCCAGGAACCTCGTCGCCATCGTGATCTTCTTCGCGGTGGCCGTCGCCGTCGCGTCCGTGGTCGACCTCGCGGCCCGCCGCACCCATCAGGCCGCCAGACTCCGGGCCGAGTCCGAGATTCTGTCCTTCCTGGCCGGCAGCGTGCTGCGCGGCGAGACCACCCTGGACGCCCTGCTGGAACGCGTACGCGAGACGTTCTCCATGGAGTCCGTGGCGCTGCTGGAACGCACCAGCGACGTCGACCCGTGGACCCGCGCGGGCAGCGTCGGACCCAAGCCCGTGGACCGCCCCGACGCCGCCGACGTCGACATGCCCGTCGGCGACCACATGGCGCTCGCGCTCTCCGGCCGGGTACTGCCCGCCGAGGACCGCCGGGTGCTCTCCGCCTTCGCGGCCCAGGCCGCCGTCGTACTGGACCGCCAGCGCCTGGTGGGCGAGGCCGAGGGCGCCCGCAGGCTCGCGGAGGGCAACCGGATACGTACGGCCCTGCTCGCCGCCGTCAGCCACGACCTGCGCACCCCGCTCGCCGCCATCAAGGCCGCCGTCACCTCGCTCCGCTCCGACGACGTCGAATGGTCCGAGGAGGACCACGCCGAACTTCTCGAAGGCATCGAGAACGGCGCCGACCGCCTCGACCACCTCGTGGGCAACCTCCTCGACATGTCACGGCTCCAGACCGGCACCGTCACCCCGCTGATCCGCGAGATCGACCTGGACGAGGTCGTCCCCATGGCGCTCGGCGGCGTCCCCGAGGACAGCGTCGACCTGGACATCCCCGAGTCGCTGCCGATGGTCGCCGTCGACCCCGGCCTGCTGGAGCGCGCCGTGGCCAACATCGTCGAGAACGCCGTCAAGTACAGCCCCGGCGGCACCCGAGTCAACGTCTCCGCCAGCTCCCTCGGCGCCCGCGTGCAGGTGCGCGTCGTGGACCGCGGCCCCGGCGTCCCCGACGAGGCCAAGGAACGCATCTTCGAGCCCTTCCAGCGCCACGGGGACGCACCGCGCGGGGCGGGCGTGGGCCTCGGCCTCGCCGTCGCCCGCGGCTTCGCGGACGCCATGGACGGCACCCTCACCGCCGAGGACACCCCCGGTGGCGGACTCACCATGGTCCTCGATCTCACGGCCGTACCGGGCCTCGCGCCGGCCGGCCCCGAACTACCCGCCCACGTCACCTCATGACCGGCGGCACAGCAGAAAGGCAGGCCACCATGGCGCCTCCCGCCGGGGGAGACTCCCGAGGGCCCGTGAGGGTGCTCGTGGTCGACGACGAGCCGCAGATCGTGCGCGCCCTCGTGATCAACCTGAAGGCCCGCAAGTACGAGGTCGACGCCGCCGCCGACGGCGCCAGCGCCCTGGAACTCGCCGCCGCCCGCCACCCGGACGTCGTCGTGCTCGACCTCGGCCTGCCCGACATGGACGGTGTGGAGGTCATCAAGGGCCTGCGCGGCTGGACCCGCGTACCGATCCTGGTGCTCTCCGCGCGCCAGACCTCCGACGAGAAGGTCGAGGCGCTGGACGCCGGCGCCGACGACTACGTCACCAAACCCTTCGGCATGGACGAACTCCTCGCCCGGCTCCGCGCCGCCGTCCGCCGCGCCGAGCCCGTCGGCTCCGGCGACGACGGCGGCGTCGCGATGGTCGAGACGGAGGGCTTCACCGTCGACCTCGTGGCCAAGAAGGTGCACCGGGAGGGCCGCGACGTACGGCTCACCCCGACCGAGTGGCACCTGCTGGAGGTCCTCGTACGCAACACCGGCCGCCTCGTCAGCCAGAAACAGCTCCTCCAGGAGGTCTGGGGGCCCTCCTACGGCACGGAGACCAACTATCTGCGGGTCTACATGGCCCAGCTCCGCCGCAAGCTGGAGGCGGATCCCTCGCACCCCAGGCACTTCGTCACCGAGCCCGGCATGGGCTACCGGTTCGACCGATGATCCGGGGCCCGCGGACCCCGGTACGCTTCTGTCATGAGTGCTGAGAAGCCGACCGGCCGCTTCCGCCGGATGCTCGACCGGCTGTCCAGCTCCCAGGAGGACCTGGAGTCCGAGGAGCTGCGTGAGGACGCGCAGGCTTCGGGCTGCACGCGCATCAGCGACTGCGGCGACCGCCAGATAGTGAAGGTGACTGGTACGTTGCGGACGGTCACTTTGCGTCCGCGGGCCGGCGTGCCCGCGCTGGAGGCGGAGCTGTTCGACGGCACCGCGCCGCTGGACGTGGTGTGGCTGGGACGGCGCTCGATAGCCGGCATAGAGCCGGGCCGAAAGCTCATCGCATCCGGCCGGATCTCCATGAGCCACGGCCGCAGGGTGCTGTTCAACCCCAAATACGAACTCCGACCGCTCGGACAGGAGTAGCCGGTGACGTCAATCGACAAGCCAGCCGCGACGACAGACCCCAACGCGCCCGAGGGCGCCGACCCGCAGACCGCTGCCGCCGAGGCCAAGGCCGTGACCGAGGCCGCGCTGTTCGAGGCGTTCGGCGGCGTGCGCGGGATGGTGGAGACGGTCGTCCCCGGCCTGCTCTTCGTCACGATCTTCACGATCAACAAGGACCTGCACGTCTCGGCGATCGCCGCGCTCGCGGTCTCGCTGCTCCTGGTCGCGGTCCGGCTGATCCGCCGCGACACCGTGAAGCACGCCTTCAGCGGCGTCTTCGGGGTCGCCTTCGGCGTGGTCTTCGCGATGATGACCGGCAACGCGAAGGACTTCTACCTGCCGGGCATGCTGTACACGCTGGGCCTGGCCCTCGCGTACATCGGGACCAGCGTGGCCGGGGTGCCGCTGATGGGGCTGATCCTGGGGCCGGTCTTCAAGGAGAACCTGTCCTGGCGTACGCGGAACCCGGGGCGCAAGTCGGCGTACACGAAGGCGAGTTACGCGTGGGGGTTCATCCTCCTCGCGAAGTGCGCGATCCTCTTCCCGCTGTACTGGTGGGCGGACACGGCGCAGCTGGGCTGGGTGCTGGTGTCCCTGAAGATCCCGCCGTTCCTGCTGGCGGTGTACCTGACGTGGGTGTTCCTGGCGAAGGCGCCGGCGCCGATTGACGTCTTCGCTGAGATGGAGGCGGAGGAAGAGGCGGAGCGCGCTTCGCGGGAGCAGCGGTAGTCCGGTTGCGGTTGTCGGCTGACGGGCGGGGTGCGGGGTCTCCGGAGGGGTATGTCCGGACGGCATGATTTACGGCGCGTGCATGGCTCGTTGGCCCCGAGGGAACCGGGTTTCTCACGCGCCACAAATCAGCCTGAGTGTCCGAACACACCCCTCCTGCGACCCCGCCCCCCTCTCGCCGTCACGTGGCGCTGTTCAACCCCCACTCCCGCCCGCAGGTTGGAAGGGGGACGCGCAGGGGTCGTGGCCGGACACTCAGGCTGATTTGTGCCGCGTGAAAATGCTGGTTCCCTCGGTCCAACGAGCGTTGCACGCGGCGTAAATCATGCCGTCCGGGCATGACCCCGGAGCGGCACCCGGCCACCGGCCGCAACCCACCCAGCCCGTCCGGCGCTTGAGGACAACGACCACCGGGCGGCACCGGCAAACGAAACCCCGCAACCGCACAGCGCAGCGTTACGCGTCCTCCCGGCGGACCGACAGCAGGTCCTCCAGTTGTTCCTCGCGCGCCTGCGCCGCCACGAAGAGCAGTTCGTCGCCCGCCTCCAGCGTCTCCTCCGCGTGCGGCGTCAGCACCCGTGAGCCGCGGATGATCGTCACCAGCGACGTGTCCTCCGGCCAGATCACGTCCCCGACCTGCGTCCCCGTCACCGCCGACTCCGGCGGCAGCGTCAGCTCCACGAGATTCGCGTCGCCGTGGCTGAAGCGCAGCAGCCGTACGAGATCGCCGACGCTCACCGCCTCTTCCACCAGCGCCGACATCAGCCGCGGCGTCGACACCGCGACGTCCACGCCCCACGACTCGTTGAACAGCCACTCGTTCTTCGGGTTGTTGACGCGGGCGACCACCCTCGGTACGCCGTACTCCGTCTTGGCCAGCAGCGAGACGACCAGGTTGACCTTGTCGTCGCCGGTCGCCGCGATCACGACGTTGCAGCGCTGCAGCGCTGCCTCGTCGAGCGAGGTGATCTCGCACGCGTCGGCCAGCAGCCATTCGGCCATCGGGACCCGCTCGACCGAGATGGCGGTGGGCGCCTTGTCGATCAGCAGGACCTCGTGGCCGTTCTCCAGCAGCTCGCCCGCGATGGAACGACCCACCGCGCCTGCTCCGGCAATCGCGACGCGCATCAGTGACCGCCCTCCTCAGGGCCCTCGGCGAAAGCCGCCTCGACCTTCTGGATCTCGTCCGTACGCATCATCACGTGGACGAGGTCGCCCTCCTGGAGCACCGTCTGCGACGTGGGCAGCATCGCCTCGCCGAGCCGGGTGAGGAACGCGACGCGTACCCCCGTCTCCTCCTGGAGCGTGCTGATCTTGTGGCCGATCCAGGCGGCCGACGTGTGGACCTCGGCGAGCTGTACGCCGCCGCTCGGGTCGCGCCACAGCGGCTCCGCGCCGGACGGCAGCAGCCGCCGGAGCATCTGGTCGGCGGTCCAGCGGACGGTCGCCACGGTCGGGATGCCGAGCCGTTGGTAGACCTCGGCGCGCCGGGGGTCGTAGATGCGCGCGGCCACGTTCTCGATGCCGAACATCTCGCGGGCCACCCGGGCGGCGATGATGTTCGAGTTGTCCCCGCTGCTGACCGCGGCGAACGCGCCCGCGTCCTCGATGCCCGCGTCGCGCAGGGTGTCCTGGTCGAAGCCGACGCCGTTGACGCGCCGCCCGCCGAAGCCGGAGCCGAGCCGGCGGAACGCCGTGGGGTCCTGGTCGATGACCGCGACCGTGTGCCCCTGCCGCTCCAGGCTGGTCGCGAGCGCGGCTCCCACTCGGCCGCAGCCCATGATGACGATGTGCACGTCCTCTTTACCCCGCAGTCCTGTTCGCCGAGCTGACCTGCGTAAACACCTGGTTCATTCTTTCTTCTCCGTGCGCCGGGCCACGGACGGGACAACCGTACGGGGCGCCGCCCGGGACTGAGCTTATGCGTCCGCGCCCGCCGTGCCGTCACCCGTGTCGGGGAGACGCCGGGGAGGCGTCGGGGGAGACCCTGAGACGACCCCGAGTTCCCCTCAGTCAACCCTGATATGTGTCAGGTTTCTTTGACAGGTGCGGACGACTACTGTCAGCTTTCTCTGACAGGTGCTGACGAAGGGCGCGGCGATGCAAGAGGTCCCCACCGGCGACGAGCTGCTGAAAGTGCTCGGCGCGCTCGGCAATCCGCACCGGATGCGGATCGTCGGCGCGCTCCTGGAAGGCCGGAACTACGTCAGCAGGCTCGCCCGCGAACTCGGCATCGGCCGCCCGCTGCTGCACATGCATCTCCAGCGGCTGGAGGCGGCCGGGCTCGTCGTCGGCACGCTGGAGCTGTCCGAGAGCGGCAAGTCGATGAAGTTCTTCGAGCTGACGCCGTTCTGTTTCGCCCTGACCCCGCAGTCCGTCGCGACGGCGGCGCTGACGCTCACCGAAGAAGAGAGAACGACGATGAAGGAGTCCGCGAAATGAATGATTCGGGCTGGACGGACCTGGCGGGAGCCATCGGCGCCGGCGGTGTCTTCCTGTTCCTCATCGTGGTCGTCTGGCAGATAGCGGCGACCTGGCGCGCACGCATGCTGGCCGCGCGCGAGGATCAGTACAAGCAGCTTGCCGTGAAGTACGCGCAACTGCTGGAGGACAACGTCGAGTTGCACCGCCGCACGCTCGACGAGCTGATGCAGGCCCGTGGTTCCATCGCGTCGATGGAGAAGATGATGCGCGAGATCGAGTAGCGGCGCCGCCAAGTGAAGTCGTACGGCCGGGAGTTCCCGCTCCCGGCCGTACTCATGGAGATCCATCACTCAGGGCACCAACCCCGCGCGCCACGGCAGGTCGGCAAACCGGCGGGTGTGGTGCTCGCCGCGACCTTCGCCGTCTTCGCGGCGCTGCCGCTGGTGACGATGGCGCAGATGGGCGTGATCGTCGGCATCGGCGTCCTGCTGGACACCTTCCTGGTCCGTACGGTGCTGGTGCCCGCGCTCGCGCTGGATCTGGGGCGCCGGTTCTGGTGGCCGGGGCGGCTCGCGGGTGGGGGGCGGACCGGACGCCCGGCGGAGGGGAGCACTGAGGGGAGCGACAACAGGGGCGTCGGCGGGCGCGCGCCGGAGCGTGTCTGGCGCCGTAACGGAGTCCCGGCGTCGCCGACTGTGACACAGGAGGGGCGCCGGGCCCCCGGGCCCGGCCCCGGGCGGGGTGGTGCTTCGTACGGCGCCCGCCGGACCGCTTACGATCCTCATCGTGCCGAAACTGACCGACGTGCCCAAACGGATCCTGATCGGCAGGGCGCTGCGTAGCGACAGGCTGGGAGAAACGCTCCTTCCCAAACGCATCGCACTGCCCGTCTTCGCTTCCGACCCGCTTTCCTCGGTGGCCTACGCGCCGGGGGAAGTCCTCCTGGTGCTCTCCATCGCGGGCGCGTCGGCGTACCACTTCAGCCCGTGGATCGCACTGGCCGTCGTGGTCCTGATGTTCACCGTCGTCGCCTCCTACCGGCAGAACGTGCACGCCTACCCCAGCGGCGGCGGCGACTACGAGGTCGCCAACACCAACCTCGGCCGCAAGGCCGGTCTGACCGTCGCGAGCGCGCTGCTCGTCGACTACGTCCTCACCGTGGCCGTGTCGATCTCCTCCGGCGTGGAGAACCTCGGCTCGGCGATCCCCTTCGTCATCGAGAACAAGGTCCTGTGCGCGATCGGGATAATCGTCATCCTGACGCTGATGAATCTGCGCGGCGTACGGGAGTCGGGCAAGCTCTTCGCCATTCCGACGTACGTCTTCGTCGCCGGCGTCTTCATCATGATCGCGTGGGGCGCCTACCGCGGTTTCGTCCGCAACGACACCATGGACGCGCCGACGGCCCACTTCGAGATCAAGGCGGAGGAGGGCGGTCTGGCCGGCTTCGCGCTGGTCTTCCTGCTGCTGCGCGCGTTCTCCTCCGGCTGCGCCGCGCTCACCGGCGTCGAGGCCATCAGCAACGGCGTCCCCGCCTTCCGTAAGCCCAAGAGCAAGAACGCGGCGACGACGCTGGCGCTGATGGGCACGCTGGCCGTCACCATGTTCTGCGGCATCATCGGCCTGGCGATGGCCACCGATGTGAAGATGGCCGAGTTCCCGGGCAAGGACCTGCTCCGCGACGGTGTGCCGGTCGGTGAGGGCTACGTCCAGAACCCGGTCATCTCGCAGGTCGCCGCCGCCGTCTTCGGACAGGACACCTTCTTCTTCGTCCTGCTCGCCGCGGCGACCGCGCTCGTGCTGTTCCTGGCCGCCAACACCGCGTACAACGGCTTCCCGCTGCTCGGCTCGATCCTCGCGCAGGACCGCTACCTGCCGCGCCAGCTCCACACCCGCGGCGACCGCCTCGCCTTCTCCAACGGCATCGTGCTGCTGGCCGGCGCCGCGATCCTGCTGGTGTGGGTGTACGGGGCGGACTCGACCAAGCTGATCCAGCTCTACATCGTCGGCGTCTTCGTCTCCTTCACCCTCAGTCAGACCGGCATGGTCCGGCACTGGAACCGCCACCTGCGGACGGAGCGCGACAAGGCCAAGCGCCGCCACATGATCCGCTCGCGCGCGATCAACACCTTCGGCGCCTTCTTCACCGGGCTCGTCCTGATCGTCGTACTGGCCACCAAGTTCACGCACGGGGCGTGGGTCGCCCTGCTCGGCATGGTGATCTTCTACGGGACGATGTCCGCGATCCGCCGGCACTACGACCACGTGGCGCGGGAGATCGCCGCCGCCGAGGGACCGGGCGGCGACGGCGTACGGCCGTCCCGCGTGCACACCATCGTGCTGGTCTCCAAGGTCCACAAGCCGACGCTGCGCGCCCTCGCGTTCGCGAAGCTGACCCGCTCGGACCGGCTGGAGGCACTGAGCATCAACGTCGACCCCGTCGAGACGAAGCAGCTCAAGGACGAGTGGGAGCGGCGCGGCATCAACGTGCCGCTGAAGATCCTCGACTCCCCGTACCGGGAGATCACCCGGCCGGTCATAGAGTACGTACGGGGTCTGCGCACCGAGAATCCGCGCGACGTGATCAGCATCTTCATCCCGGAGTACGTGGTCGGCCACTGGTTCGAGCAGGTGCTGCACAACCAGAGCGCGCTACGGCTCAAGGGGCGGCTGCTCTTCACGCCGGGCGTGATGGTGACCTCGGTGCCGTACCAGCTGGAGTCCTCCGAGGTCGCGAAGAAGCGCGCGAGGCGACGGGCGGACTGGACAGCGCCGGGCTCGGTGCGGCGGGGGCCGGTGGACACGCGGCCGAAGAAGGAGCCGACGGAGAAGCCCTGACGGATTCGGTGTGGCGATGACGGGTGCCGCCCGCACGTAGACTGACTGGCTGCCGTCCCGCCCCGCCCATCGTTTTGGAGCCCCGCCCCTCATGCAGACAGAACCGCAGCCTTCAGAGCAGCTTCCGGAGCAGGCTCCGGAAGGGGCTTCAGAGGCGACTCCCGAGGGGACTCCTGAGCGGGCTTCGCTGGTCGGGGACGAGTACGAGGTCGAGGTCGGCCCCGTCGCGCACGGCGGCCACTGCATCGCCCGCACCGACGAGGGCCGGGTGCTCTTCGTACGCCACGCGCTGCCCGGCGAGAAGATCATCGCGCGCGTGACGGACGGCGACGAGGGCTCGCGCTATCTGCGCGCCGACGCGGTCACGATCCTGGACGCCTCCAAGGAACGCGTCGAGGCCCCCTGCCCGTACGCGGGCCCCGGCATGTGCGGCGGCTGCGACTGGCAGCACGCCAAGCCCGGCGCGCAGCGCCGCCTCAAGGGCGACGTCATCACCGAGCAGCTCCAGCGACTGGCCGGGCTCACCCCGGAGGAGGCGGGCTGGGACGGCACGGTCATGCCCGCGCCCGGCGACAAGCTGCCCGCCGGTGAGGTGCCCCAGTGGCGTACACGCGTGCAGTACGCCGTCGACGCCGACGGCCGCGCCGGGCTGCGCAAGCACCGCTCGCACGAGGTCCAGCCCGTCGACCACTGCATGATCGCCTCCGAGGGCGTCAGCGAACTCGGCGTCGAGAAGCGCGAATGGCCCCAGATGGCCTCGGTCGAGGCGATCGCGGCCTCCGGCTCGGGCGACCGCCAGGTGATCCTCGCCCCCCTCAAGGGTGGCCGGCTCCCGCTGGTCGAGCTGGACAAGCCGGTGTCCGTCCTGCGCGTGGAGGAGCACGACGGGGGAGTGCACCGGGTCCACGGCCGCGCCTTCGTCCGCGAACGCGCCGACGACCGCACCTGGCGCATCGGCATGGGCGGCTTCTGGCAGGTCCACCCGAAGGCCCCCGAGGTGCTGGTGGAGGCCGTGATGCAGGGCCTGATGCCCCGCAAGGGCGAGACGGCGCTCGACCTCTACTGCGGGGTGGGCCTGTTCGCGGGAGCGATCGCCCAACGCGTCGGCGAGACGGGCGCGGTGCTCGGCATCGAATCCGGCAGGCGCGCGGCGGAGGACGCCCAGTACAACCTCCAGGACCTGCCCCGGGTCCGCATCGAACACGGCAAGGTCGACACGATCCTGCCCCGCACCCAGATCACCGAGACGGACCTGATCGTCCTGGACCCCCCACGCGCGGGCGCCGGCAAACAGGTCGTCAACCACCTCGCGGGCCTGGGCGCCCGCCGCATCGCCTACGTGGCATGCGACCCGGCGGCACTGGCCCGCGACCTGGCGTACTTCCGCGAGGCGGGCTACAAGCCGCGCACGCTGCGGGCGTTCGACCTGTTCCCGATGACGCACCATGTGGAGTGCGTGGCGATCCTTGAGCCGGTGAAGAAGGACGACGCCTGACCTCGTCTCCGGTGAGCTAGGTGTGCTGTCTCGTGAGGGTGGGGCCGCTAGGCGGAATTGGTGGCGTTGGTCGGCAGAGGCTGCTGATAGAGCGCCACCAACACGCCGTGCACGGGCTGGTCCTCCGCGTTTTCCTCGGCCTCGTCGACCAGTTGGGCGAGGGCTTCGCCGAGTTCTCTCGCCTTCGCGGGGCTGAGACGCAGGTGGCGCAGCGTCAGATGGGTCTCAGTGGGAGAGAGGTCCAGTTCCTGGGCGACCGCGGCGAGCATCGCGGCGGTGCCTGCCGCTTGAGGCTCGGCGACGACCATGCGGCGGGCCGTGCGCTGGTAGTACTGCTCGGTGCCGCCGCGGACCTGGCGGGTCTCGGCGACGTGCACCAGTCCTGCTTCGCGGAGCACTTTGAGGTGGTGGGCCACGTTGCCCTTCTTCGCGTCGAGTTGCGCCGCGAGCTGCCTGATGGTGGCGGGCCGGTGGCCCAGGGCGAAGAGCAGCCGCTGGCGCAACGGGTGGGCGAGCGCCGCGAATTGGTCAGGCGCGCTGATCTCCAGGACATCTTCAGGAGGTGCCGGGTGGGAAGGCTGATCACGCATATCGAAAGTGTCTAAAGTCTTTGACGCTTTCGCAAGGGTGGTGCTCTACTCCCTGCCATGACGACTCCGACGAAGCTTCAACCTGCCCCTGTCATCGACGAGACAGCCCGGCTGCTGACCGAGCACTACGTTTTCCCCGAGATAGCCGAGCAGCTCGTCGGCCTGCTGCGACGACGCCTCGCCGAGGGCGCGTACGACGTCGACGGCGCCGAGGAGCTCGCCCGTCTGGTCACCGCGGACCTGCAGTCCGTCAACGGCGACCGGCACCTGAGGCTCAAGCACCACGTCGACCCGGTGTCCCCGAAGGAGGGCGCGGCCACCTTGGACGCCATGCGCCGGGACTTCGACACCTCGCTGGGCGGAGCGCCCCGGGTGGAGTTGCTCGGCGGAGGGGGCGCCGTGGTGGAGCTGGCCCCGATGCTGTTTCCGCTGGAGTGGGCCGCCGAACCGCTGAGCGCCGCGCTCACCCTGGCCTCCCGCGCTCAGGCGCTGATCGTGGACCTTCGCGCCAACCGGGGCGGCGACCCGGACACGGTCGCCTTCGTCTGCAGTTACCTACTGGACGAGCGCACCCACCTCAACACCATGTACTGGCGCGGCGGCGAGCGCCGCGAGCAGTCCTGGAGCCTGCCGCACGTACCCGGCGCGGGCTTCGGTGGCAGCAAGCCGTTGTACGTGCTGTCCAGTGACAGCACCTTCTCCGCCGCCGAGGAGCTGGCGTACGACCTCCAGCAGCTCGGCCGCGCCGTTGTCGTCGGCGAGCGCACCCGCGGCGGCGCACATCCGTGCAAGGGCTGGACCGTGCACCCGCACCTGGAAGCCACCGTCCCCTTCGGCCGCGCCGTCAATCCCGTCTCCGGCACGAACTGGGAGGGCACCGGTGTGCGGCCGGACGTCCCTTGCGCCGCTGCTGATTCCCTCGACCGGGCCCACGCGCTGGCCCTCGCCCGACTGGCCGGCTGACCCACTCCGGCAGCCGACGCAGTTCGCAGGTCTCACGGTCGAAGACCGGTACCGCGCCCTGCTCGGCGCGGTCCTCGCGGCTTCAGGGCCGTGGGGCGTCCGGTTGTGCGGCTGGTGCCGGATGGTGCGGGGATCGGGACCAGCCGGCCAGCAGCTTCAGGCGTTCCGCGGAGGGGGACCCGGGTTCGGCGGTGGAGACGCCCAG
This sequence comes from Streptomyces sp. NPDC057137, assembly GCF_042670825.1. Lineage (NCBI taxonomy): Bacteria > Bacillati > Actinomycetota > Actinomycetes > Kitasatosporales > Streptomycetaceae > Streptomyces > Streptomyces sp. NPDC057137. The sequence goes on from NZ_JBHUUW010000112.1 coordinate 14,006, forward strand.
GGTCTGCTCGGGGTCGTCGGCGGGAGAGAAGGCCTCGTAGCCCAGGACGAGGTCGCCGACGACGGGATGGTGGAAGCGCTTGGTGCCGTGGGTGCGCCGGAACACGTCGTGGCCGGCCCACCAGTGGCGGAAGTCCGCGTCCTGGACGGAGAGTTCGCCGACGAGTTCGGCCAGGGCGGGGTCGTGCGGGCGACGTCCCGCGTACAGACGAAGTGACGCGACGATGCCGCGGGCGGCGTCCTCCCAATCGGCGTACAGGCTCCGGAAGTGGTCGTCGAGGAAGACCAGGCGGGCCATGTTGCGACTGCGGGCGGGCAGGGCCTCGAAGTCCGTGTACAGGGCGCGGGCGAGGTGGTTGGCGGCCAGGACGTCCATGCGGCGGCCGTAGACGAGGGCGGGGACGTCGGTGAGGCTGTCGAGCAGCAGTCGCAGACCGGGGCGGACGCGCTGCGGGGACAGCGGGCGAGGCCGGGTGGTGCGGGCCGGTTTGGCGATCCGGAACAGGTGGGCGCGCTCCAGATCGTTGAGACGCAGGGCGCGGGCGATCGCGTCCAGGACGGACGCGGAGACGTTGAGATGGCGTCCGCGCTCCAGACGGATGTAGTAGTCGACGCTGACGCCGGCGAGCTGGGCGACCTCCTCGCGCCGTAGGCCCGGAACGCGGCGGGTGCCGGGCTGGGGTGCCAGGCCCGCCTCCTCGGGGGTGATCTTCGCGCGGCGCGAGCGGAGGAAGTCCCGCAGCTCGCTGTTCGGTTCCTGGGCCATGCCACCACCGTAGACCGGGGTGACCTGGGGAGTAGCTGCGCCAAAGGGGGTTTGTTGGACCCCCGGTCAGGGCGGGTCTCCCGCCCCGGCCGCGAGCGGTGCTCGTCTGGTGGAAAGCAAGCACGCACCTGGAGGAACCCCTCATGAAGCGCAGGATTCTCGGCGGCACCGGCATGTCGGTGAGCGAGTACGCACTCGGCACGATGATGTTCGGCGCGATGGGCAACACCGACCACGACGAGTCGGTACGCATGATCCACACGGCACTGGACGCCGGGATCAACCTCGTCGACACCGCCGACGTGTACTCCGGCGGCGAGTCGGAGACGATCGTGGGCAAGGCATTGAAGGGCCGCCGCGATGACATCGTCCTGGCCACCAAATTCGGGTTGGCGATGGGCGAGGACCCCAACCGGGGTGGCGGCTCGGCCCGTTGGATCCACCGCGCGGTGGAGGACAGCCTGCGCCGCCTGGACACCGACCACGTCGACCTGTACCAGATGCACCGCCCGGACCCGCACACCGACATCGACGAGACCCTCGGCGTCCTGTCGGACCTGGTCCGGGCCGGGAAGGTCCGTGCCATCGGCGGCTCGTTCTTCTCCCCCGAGGAGATCGTGACGGCCCAGTGGACGGCCGAGCGCCGCGGCCACCACCGTTTCCGCACCGAGCAGCCGCCGTACTCGATCCTCACCCGCGGTGTGGAGAACCGGGTGCTGCCCACCGCCCAGAGCTACGGCATGGGTGTGCTGACCTTCGGCCCGCTCAACTCCGGCTGGCTCTCGGGCCGCGCGGATCCCACCGCCGGGCACCGCAGCGCCGGCGCGGGGGCGAAGATGTTCGATCTCACCCGGCCGGGCGTACAGGCCAAGGCCGACGCCGTACGCGAACTGACCGCTCTGGCCGCCGAGGCCGGCCTGCCGCTGCCTCATCTGGCCACTGCTTTCGTCCGTGCGCATCCGGCGGTCACCGCGGTACTCATCGGCCCGCGCCGCCCCGAACAACTGACCGATCTCCTCGCCGCGGCCGACGTAGAACTCGGCGACGACATCCTCGACCGCATCGACGAGATCGTCCCGCCCGGCGTCGACGTGAATCCGGACGACTTCTACATCGACCCCACCCCGCCGATCACCGACAAACGCCTGCGCCGTCGCTGAGGCCCGCCCACGCCTGCGCCGCACTTGAGGCGGCGGGACAGTGATCGCGATCGTCGCGTACGTGGAGACGTAGCCCCCGGCCCACGAACGGCGCCCCGGATCGTCTTGATCCGGGGCGCCGCTCGTGGGC
>NZ_JBHUUW010000113.1:0-15922 GCF_042670825.1 Streptomyces sp. NPDC057137
GGCCCGGACACCAGTGGTGTCCGGGCCCGCCCCGTCGATGTGCGTCGTACGCCTTACAGACCGGCCGCCGCGCGCAGCGCGTCCACGCGGTCCGTGCGCTCCCAGGTGAAGTCCGGCTCCTCGCGGCCGAAGTGGCCGTACGCCGCCGTCTGGGCGTAGATCGGGCGGAGCAGGTCCAGGTCGCGGATGATCGCGGCCGGGCGGAGGTCGAAGACCGTGGCGATGGCCTGTTCGATCTTCTCGACGTCGACCGAGGCCGTGCCGAAGGTCTCGATGAACAGGCCCACCGGCTCGGCCTTGCCGATCGCGTACGCGACCTGGACCTCGCAGCGCGAGGCGAGGCCGGCGGCCACCACGTTCTTCGCGACCCAGCGCATCGCGTAGGCCGCCGAGCGGTCCACCTTCGACGGGTCCTTGCCCGAGAAGGCGCCGCCGCCGTGGCGGGCCATGCCGCCGTAGGTGTCGATGATGATCTTGCGGCCGGTGAGGCCGGCGTCGCCCATGGGGCCGCCGATCTCGAAGCGGCCCGTGGGGTTGACCAGCAGGCGGTAGCCCTCGGTCTCCAGCTTGATGCCGTCCTCGAGGAGCTGCTTGATCACGTGCTCGACGACGAACTCGCGGATGTCGGGTGCCAGGAGCGAGTCCAGGTCGATGTCCGACGCGTGCTGCGAGGAGACGACGACCGTGTCGAGACGGACGGCCTTGTCGCCGTCGTACTCGATGGTGACCTGGGTCTTGCCGTCGGGGCGCAGGTACGGGATGGTCCCGTTCTTGCGGACCTCGGACAGCCGGCGCGAGAGCCGGTGCGCGAGGTGGATCGGGAGCGGCATCAGCTCGGGCGTCTCGTCGCAGGCGTAGCCGAACATCAGGCCCTGGTCGCCGGCGCCCTGCTTGTCGAGCTCGTCCTCCTCGCCTCCGACCCGCTTCTCGTAGGCGGTGTCGACGCCCTGGGCGATGTCGGGGGACTGCGCGCCGATGGACACCGAGACGCCGCAGGAGGCGCCGTCGAAGCCCTTCTTCGAGGAGTCGTAGCCGATTTCGAGCACCTTGTCGCGGACGAGCTTCGCGATGGGCGCGTAGGCCTTGGTGGTCACCTCGCCGGCCACATGCACCAGGCCGGTGGTGATCAGGGTCTCGACCGCCACCCGTGAGGTGGGGTCCTCCTTCAGGAGCGCGTCGAGAATGGTGTCGCTGATCTGGTCAGCGATCTTGTCAGGGTGACCTTCGGTCACAGACTCCGAAGTGAACAGACGGCGCGACACATCGCTCCCTGGGGTTGCAGCGGCTGCTGGCTAGATCCTTGGTGGAACGACCGGGGAGCTGCGCCCCGCGTCGTTCCTCGGCCAGTTTATCCGGCCGAGGGCGCAGAAGGTCCAGACGTCTCGGACTGTGGGAGTGGAGTTGAGGGTGTCACTCCGTCCTGCGATACGACGATCGTCCCCGATCCGGACCCGGAACACCTGGTTTGAGCCGTTTTTATCCACCCGGAGGAGCGAACGAAGAATTAACTTCCCGTTCGTCTACGCGGGGCCGAGCAGGGGTACGACGAGGTCCCAGACGGTGTCGGAAAGCGCCTCCTTGGGACCGTAAGGAACCGGTGTCTCGCCGCCGTCCGCGGCGAGGATCACCGCCTCGTTCTCCTCCGCGCCGAAGGTCTTGCGCTCCCCCACCTCGTTGACGACCAGCAGATCGCAGCCCTTGCGGCGGAGTTTCGCCCGGCCGTTGGCCAGCACGTCGTCCGTCTCGGCGGCGAATCCGACGATCACCTGCCCCGGCCTGGCCCGCTCCGCGCCGATCTCCGCGAGGATGTCCGGATTGCGGACCAGCACGATGGGCGCCGGCTCCTCGCCGTCCTTCTTCTTGATCTTGCCCGCGGCGTAGTCGGCGGGGCGGAAATCGGCCACGGCCGCGGCCATGACCACGGTGTCGGCGTCGGCGGCCGCCTTCAGGACGGCCTCGCGCAGTTGTACGGCGGTGCCGACGCGCACCACGTCGACGCCCGCCGGGTCGGGCAGCCCGGTGTTGGCCTCGATGAGGGTGACCCGGGCGCCGCGGGCCGCCGCCGTACGGGCCAGGGCGTACCCCTGCTTCCCGGAGGAGCGGTTGCCGAGGAAGCGCACGGGGTCGAGCGGCTCACGTGTGCCGCCGGCGGAGACGACGACGTGCCGGCCGGCCAGGTCGGGCGCGGTCACGCCGCGTGCCAGGATCCTCCGGCAGACCTCGAAGATCGCGTCGGGGTCGGGCAGCCGCCCCTTGCCGGTGTCGACTCCGGTCAGTCGGCCGACGGCGGGCTCGATGACGACGGCTCCGCGCTCGCGCAGGGTCGCGACGTTCGCCCGGGTGGCGGGGTGCTCCCACATCTCGGTGTGCATGGCCGGCGCGAAGACCACCGGGCAGCGCGCGGTGAGCAGCGTGTTGGTCAGCAGGTCGTCCGCCTGGCCGTGGGCGGCCTTGGCCAGCAGGTCGGCGGTGGCGGGGGCGACGACGACGAGATCGGCGGACTGGCCGATACGCACGTGGGGCACCTCGTGGACGTCCGACCAGACCTCCGTGGAGACAGGTTGGCCGGAAAGCGCCGCCCAGGTAGCGGCACCGACGAAGTGCAGGGAGGACGCGGTCGGTACGACCCGTACCTCATGACCCGACTCGGTGAGCCGGCGCAGCAGCTCGCACGCCTTGTACGCGGCGATCCCGCCGCTCACCCCCAGGACGACCTTGGGCCTGCCGCCCGCCGCCCGCCCCGACCGCTCCGCCTGGTCCGCCTGGTCCACCGTGTCTCCCCGCGTTCGGATGGATTCGTCTCCCCTATGACACACCACAGGCCCGGCAGTCGCGCTGCCGGGCCTGTGGTGAGAAAGAACTGTCGCCGTGATGTGTCGCCGTTACTGCGCCGGGCCGTCGATGGCCTCGGACGTCAGCAGACCCGCGTTGATCTCACGCAGGGCGATCGAGAGCGGCTTCTCGTGCACGTGCGTGTCCACCAGCGGACCGACGTACTCGAGCAGGCCCTCGCCGAGCTGCGAGTAGTACGCGTTGATCTGACGCGCGCGCTTGGCCGCGTAGATCACGAGGCTGTACTTCGAGTCCGTGGCCTCGAGCAGCTCGTCGATCGGCGGGTTGATGATGCCCTCGGGCGTGGAAATGGAAGAGGACACTCTCTTGCCTTCCGAAGATAAATCAGGGAAATACAGGAAATACCGGGTGCTACCGACGGCTGCGCGAAAGCAGACAGAGGTCAGGCAACTGCCATCAAGGCTAGCAGCTCGCGCGCCACGTCCTCGACGGAGGTGTTCACCAGGCAGATGTCGAACTCCGACTCGGCGGCCAGCTCCACCTTCGCGGCCGCCAGCCGGCGCTCGATCACCTCGGGCGACTCGGTGCCCCGGCCGGTCAGCCGGCGGACCAGCTCGTCCCAGCTCGGCGGTGCCAGGAAGACCAGTTGTGAGTCCGGCATCGAGTCCTTGACCTGCCGCGCGCCCTGGAGATCGATCTCCAGGAGCACGGGCTCGCCCGCCTCCAGGCGTTCGAGCACCGCGCGACGCGGCGTGCCGTAGCGGTTGCCCGCGAACTCCGCCCATTCCAGCAGCTCGCCGTTGGCGACCAGCTTGTCGAACTCCTCGTCGCCGACGAAGAAGTACTGGACGCCGTGGCGTTCGCCGGGACGCGGTTTTCTGGTGGTGGCCGACACCGAGAGCCATACCTCGGGGTGGACCTTGCGCATATGGGCGACGACCGTGCTCTTACCGACCCCCGAGGGGCCGGAGAGCACGGTCAGCCGCGGACGTGCCTCTGGTGCCATGCAGCGATTATCCAGGTTCCCGGGAGTGCCCGAGAACGTCAGGCGGCACCGCCGCCGAACTCGCGTTCGAGCGATGCGATCTGGTTGGAGCCGAGACCCCGCACACGCCGGCTCTCGGAGATGCCGAGCCGCTCCATGATCTGCTTGGCGCGGACCTTGCCCACGCCGGGCAGGGATTCAAGCAGGGCGGAGACCTTCATCTTCCCGATGACGTCGTTCTCCTGGCCCGTCTTGATGACGTCGTGGAGGGAAGCGCCGGAGTGCTTGAGTCGATTCTTGACCTCGGCCCGCTCCCGGCGAGCCGCGGCGGCCTTTTCGAGCGCGGCTGCGCGCTGTTCAGGGGTAAGGGGCGGAAGAGCCACGCCTACGTCACCTCGGATGTCGAACTGTCGGATACGGACCGGTGAGGAACTGGATCGCCCCACACCAGGGCGAGCAACGAGCGATGCTTCCGCGCGTTGGCTCTCGACGGAGACTAGCGTTGAAGACCGCTCTCGTCAGCGAGAACAGCCGAAAAGTCCTGGTCAGCATCGCTCGACCAGGACATTCCAGGCAAAACAACCCGCTTTTCTGCTCGAATCCGCGTCAGCGCACTCCGTCCGCGGCCTCGACCGCGCTCTCGACCGCCGTTCGGACCTCGTCGCTGAACCGTTCCGCCGCCGCACGCAGGGCGTAAACATCCGGACCGTGGCGGAGTACGCCGCGGCTCACGCTCGGCACCACGTTTCCGACAGCCGCGCCGAACAGCCCCGGAAGATCCGCGGGGGTGGCGCCCTGCGCCCCGATGCCGGGGGCGAGGAGCGGACCGTTGATCGCGAGATCGACCCCGGCCTCGCCGAGGGTCGCCCCGACGACGGCGCCGACCGAACCGAGCGGCGTCGCACCGGCGTTCTCCGCGGCCGCGTGGTCGAGCATCACCTGCGCGACCGACGAACCGCCCGCGGTGGTGGCCCGCTGGACCTCGGCGCCCTCCGGGTTGGAGGTGAGCGCGAGCACGAAGAGACCGGAGCCGCTGACGCGTGCCGCGTCCAGGGCGGGCCGCAGCGAGCCGAAGCCGAGGTACGGCGAGACCGTGACGGCGTCCGAGAAGAGCGGGCTGTCCTTGTCGAGGTACGTCTCGGCGTACGCGGCCATGGTGGAGCCGATGTCGCCGCGCTTGGCGTCCATCAGCACGAGCGCGCCGGCGGCCCGCGCCTCGGCGACCGCCTTCTCCAGGACGGCGACACCGCGCGAGCCGAACCGCTCGAAGAACGCCGACTGCGGCTTCAGTACGGCGACCCGGTCGGCCAGTGCGTCGACGACCGTCCGTGTGAAGGCCGTCAGGCCCGCGACGTCGTCGCTCAGGCCCCAGGCGTGCAGCAGCGAGCTGTGGGGGTCGATGCCCACACAGAGCTGCCCCCGGGTGTCCATGGCACGGCGCAGACGCGCCCCGAAGGGCTCGGGCTCGGAGGCGGTGGCGGAGGAGGCGGCGTTCACGCGTGCACCTTCCTGGTGTCGGCGCCGACGGCGTCGGCGAGGGTGGCGTGGTCGCTGGTGGCCAGCCGGGCGGCGAGCCCCTTGTGGATGCCGCGGCTCCAGAACGGGCCCTGGTAGATGAAGGCGCTGTAGCCCTGGACGAGCGTCGCGCCCGCCAGGATCCGCTGCCAGGCGTCCTCGGCGTTCTCGATGCCTCCCACGCCGACCAGGGTGATCCGGTCGCCCACACGCTCGTACAGGCGCCTGAGGACCGCCAGCGAGCGCGCCTTGAGGGGCGCCCCGGACAGTCCGCCGGCCTCGGCGAGCAGGGACGGGGCCGTCTTCAGGCCGAGGCCGTGCCGCGCGACGGTGGTGTTGGTGGCGATGATGCCGTCCAGGCCCAGCTCGACGGCCAGGTCGGCGACGGCGTCGATGTCCTCGTCGGCGAGGTCGGGCGCGATCTTGACCAGCAGCGGGACCCGCCGCTCCGTGACGACACGGTCGGCGGCCTCGCGTACGGCCGTCAGGAGCGGGCGCAGCTGGTCGACGGCCTGGAGGTCGCGCAGGCCGGGGGTGTTGGGGGACGAGACGTTCACCACGAGGTAGTCGGCGTGGGCGGCCAGGCGCTCGGTCGACGTCACGTAGTCGCCGATCGCCCCGTCGTCCGCGACGGCCTTGGTCTTGCCGATGTTGACGCCGACCGTCGTACGGAAGATCGCCCGCCGGGTGGCGAGGCGCAGGGCGACCGTGGCCGATCCGTCGTTGTTGAAGCCCATGCGGTTGATCAGCGCCCGGTCGGCGGGCAGCCGGAACAGCCGCTGCCGGGGGTTGCCCGGCTGCGGCCGGCCGGTGACCGTGCCGATCTCGACGTGGTCGAAGCCGAGCATGGTCATGGCGTCGACGGCGACGGCGTTCTTGTCGAAGCCGGCGGCGAGGCCGAAGGGGCCGTGCATCCGCAGCCCGAAGGCCTCGGTGCGCAGCTCCTTGTAACGAGGCGCGAGCGCCGCGGCGACGAAGGTGCGCAGCACCGGGACGCGGACGACGAACCGGATCCAGCGGAAGGCCAGCTGGTGGGCCTGCTCCGGGTCCATCCGTCGGAAGAAGAGCCGGAAGAAGAGTCGGTACATGAGAGCAGGCTCCTCCTAGTCCTCGCGGGCGGCGATGAGGTGCTGGGCGTGTTCCTGGAGTGAACGGACGCCGACGTCGCCGTGGTTGAGGGCGTCGATGCCCTGGACTGCGGCGGCGAGCGCCTGCACCGTCGTCAGGCAGGGGACGCCGCGCGCCACGGCGGCCGTACGGATCTCGTAGCCGTCGAGCCGGCCGCCGGTGCCGTACGGGGTGTTGACGATGAGGTCGACCTCGCCGTCGTGGATGAGCTGGACGATGGTCTTCTCGCCGTTCGGTCCGGTGCCCTCGAACTGCTTGCGCACGATTCGGGCGTTGATGCCGTTGCGCCGCAGGACCTCGGCGGTGCCGGAGGTGGCGAGCAGTTCGAAGCCGTGCGCGACGAGTTCACGCGCGGGGAAGATCATCGAGCGCTTGTCGCGGTTGGCGACGGAGATGAAGGCGCGGCCCTTCGTAGGAAGCGGACCGTACGCCCCTGCCTGCGACTTGGCGTACGCCGTGCCGAAGACGGAGTCGATGCCCATGACCTCGCCGGTGGACCGCATCTCCGGGCCGAGGACGGTGTCGACGCCGCGTCCGTGGATGTCGCGGAAGCGCGACCACGGCATGACGGCCTCCTTGACGGAGATCGGCGCGTCCATGGGCAGGGTGCCGCCGTCGCCGTTGGCGGGCAGCAGGCCCTCTGTACGGAGGGCGGCGATCGTGGCGCCCAGGGAGATCCGGGCGGCGGCCTTGGCCAGCGGTACGGCGGTGGCCTTGGAGGTGAAGGGCACGGTGCGCGAGGCGCGCGGGTTGGCCTCCAGGACGTAGAGGATGTCCCCGGCCAGCGCGAACTGGATGTTGATCAGGCCGCGGACGCCGACTCCGCGCGCGATGGCCTCGGTGGAGGCGCGCAGCCGCTTGATGTCGAAGCCGCCGAGGGTGATCGGGGGCAGGGCGCACGCCGAGTCGCCGGAGTGGATGCCGGCCTCCTCGATGTGCTCCATGACGCCGCCGAGGTACAGCTCCGTGCCGTCGTAGAGCGCGTCGACGTCGATCTCGATGGCGTCGTCGAGGAAGCGGTCCACCAGGACGGGCCGGGTGGGGCTGATCTCGGTGGACTCGGCGATGTACGAGGAGAGGCGGGTCTCGTCGTACACGATCTCCATGCCGCGCCCGCCGAGCACGTAGGAGGGGCGGACCAGTACGGGATAGCCGATCTCGTCGGCGATGGCCTTGGCCTCGTCGAAGGTGGTGGCCGTGCCGTGCTTGGGCGCGGGCAGGCCGGCCTCGGCGAGGACGCGGCCGAAGGCGCCGCGGTCCTCGGCGGCGTGGATGGCCTCCGGGGGTGTGCCGACGACCGGGACGCCGTTGTCCTTGAGCGCCTGGGCGAGACCGAGCGGTGTCTGGCCGCCGAGCTGGACGATGACGCCCGCGACGGGCCCGGCCAGGGTCTCCGCGTGGACGATCTCCAGGACGTCCTCCAGGGTGAGCGGCTCGAAGTAGAGCCGGTCGGAGGTGTCGTAGTCGGTGGAGACGGTCTCCGGGTTGCAGTTGACCATCACGGTCTCGTACCCGGCGTCGCTGAGCGCGAAGGAGGCGTGCACGCAGGAGTAGTCGAACTCGATGCCCTGGCCGATGCGGTTGGGGCCGGAGCCGAGGATGATCACTGCGGGCTTCTCGCGCGGCGCGACCTCGCTCTCCTCGTCGTAGGAGGAGTAGAAGTACGGGGTCTTGGCGGCGAATTCGGCGGCGCAGGTGTCGACCGTCTTGTAGACGGGACGCACACCCAGCGCGTGCCGTACCTCGCGTACGACGTCCTCGCGCAGCCCCCGGATCTCGGCGATCTGGGCGTCGGAGAAGCCGTGGCGCTTGGCCTCGGCGAGGAGCTGGGGGTCGAGCCGGTCGGCGGCGGCCAGCTCGTCCGCGTACTCCTTGATGAGGAAGAGCTGGTCGACGAACCACGGGTCGATCTTCGTCGCGTCGAAGATCTCCTCCTGGGTGGCTCCGGCGCGGATCGCCTGCATGACGGTGTTGATCCGGCCGTCGGTGGGGACCTTCGCCAGCTCCAGCAGCTCGGCCTTGGTACCGAGGTCACCCGGATCGCCGGTGAAGGCGAACTGGCTGCCCTTCTTCTCCAGCGAGCGCAGCGCCTTCTGCAGCGCCTCGGTGAAGTTACGGCCGATGGCCATGGCCTCGCCCACCGACTTCATGGTGGTGGTGAGGGTGGCGTCGGCGGCGGGGAACTTCTCGAAGGCGAAGCGCGGGACCTTCACCACGACGTAGTCGAGGGTCGGTTCGAAGGACGCCGGGGTCTTCTCGGTGATGTCGTTGGGGATCTCGTCCAGCGTGTAGCCGACGGCGAGGCGTGCGGCGATCTTGGCGATCGGGAAGCCGGTGGCCTTGGAGGCGAGCGCGGAGGAGCGCGAGACGCGAGGGTTCATCTCGATGACGATGATCCGGCCGTCGACCGGGTCGACGGCGAACTGGATGTTGCAGCCGCCGGTGTCGACGCCGACCTCGCGGATGATCGCGATGCCGATGTCGCGCAGCCGCTGGTACTCGCGGTCGGTGAGGGTCATCGCGGGCGCGACGGTGATGGAGTCGCCGGTGTGGACGCCCATCGGGTCGAAGTTCTCGATGGAGCAGACGACCACGACGTTGTCGTTCCGGTCGCGCATCAGCTCCAGTTCGTACTCCTTCCAGCCGAGGATGGACTCCTCCAGGAGAACCTCGGTGGTCGGCGAGAGCATCAGGCCCTGTCCGGCGATCCGGCGCAGCTCGTCCTCGTCGTGGGCGAAGCCGGAGCCGGCGCCGCCCATGGTGAAGGAGGGGCGTACGACGACGGGGTAGCCGCCCAGTTCCTCGACGCCGGCCAGGATGTCGTCCATCGAGTGGCAGATGACGGAGCGGGCGGACTCGCCGTGGCCGATCTTGGCGCGGACGGCCTCGACGACGCCCTTGAAGAGGTCGCGGTCCTCGCCCTTGTTGATGGCTTCGACGTTGGCGCCGATCAGCTCGACGCCGTACTTCTCCAGGACGCCGTTCTCGTGCATGGAGATCGCGGTGTTGAGCGCGGTCTGGCCGCCGAGGGTGGGGAGCAGCGCGTCGGGGCGCTCCTTGGCGATGATCTTCTCGACGAACTCGGGCGTGATCGGCTCGACGTACGTGGCGTCGGCGATCTCCGGGTCGGTCATGATCGTGGCCGGGTTGGAGTTGACGAGGATGACGCGCAGGCCTTCGGCCTTGAGGACGCGGCAGGCCTGGGTGCCCGAGTAGTCGAACTCGGCCGCCTGGCCGATGACGATCGGACCCGAGCCGATGACCAGGACGGACCGGATATCGGAGCGCTTAGGCACGCTGGCCCTCCATCAGGACTGTGTTCATCAGGGACGTGAAGCGGTCGAAGAGGTACGCGGCGTCGTGCGGGCCGGCGGCCGCCTCGGGGTGGTACTGGACGCTGAAGACCGGCCGGTCGAGCAGCCTGAGCCCCTCGACCACGTTGTCGTTGAGACAGACGTGGGAGACCTCGGCGCGGCCGTAGGGGGTGTCGGAGATCTGGTCGAGCGGGGCGTCGACGGCGAATCCGTGGTTGTGCGCGGTGACTTCGACCTTGCCGGTGGAACGATCCTGCACCGGTTGGTTGATACCGCGGTGTCCGTACTTGAGCTTGTACGTCCCGAACCCCAGCGCGCGGCCGAGGAGTTGGTTGCCGAAGCAGATGCCGAACAGCGGTGTGCCGCGCTCCAGCACGCCCTTGACCACCGTGAGGTCGGCGGTGGCGGGGTCGCCGGGGCCGTTGGAGAGGAACACGCCGTCGGGCGCGACCGCGTACACGTCGTCGACGGTGGCGGTGGCGGGCAGGACGTGCACCTCGATGCCGCGCTCGGCCATCCGCTGCGGGGTCATGCCCTTGATGCCGAGGTCGATGGCGGCGACGGTGAACCGCTTGGTGCCGACGGCCGGGACGACGTACGTCTCGGTGGTGGCGACCTCCGCGGAGAGGTTGGCGCCCTTCATCTGGGGCGCTTCCCGCACCCGCGCGGTGAGCGTCGCGTCGTCGGTGAGGAGGCCGCCGGCGAGGGCGTCGCCGGAGAAGATGCCGACGCGCATCGCGCCGCGCTCGCGCAGATGGCGGGTGAGCGCGCGGGTGTCGATGCCGCTGATGCCGACGACGCCCTGGCGCAGGAGTTCCTCGTCCAGGGAGCGCCGGGAGCGCCAGTTGGACGGGACGCGGGCGGGGTCGCGTACGACATAGCCGGCGACCCAGATCCGGCCGGACTCGTCGTCCTCGTCGTTGACGCCGGTGTTGCCGATGTGCGGGGCGGTCATGACGACGACCTGGCGGTGGTACGAGGGGTCGGTGAGGGTTTCCTGGTAGCCGGTCATGCCGGTGGAGAACACCGCCTCGCCGAAGGTCTCCCCCACGGCCCCGTAGGCACGGCCGCGGAAGCTCCGGCCGTCCTCCAGGACGAGTACGGCGGGAGCTTTGGCGGCTCCCCGGGTGGAGAGGGTCATCGTGCGGTGCCTTCCGTCGTGAATGGTGCGTTGTCGGTGGTGGCCGGCGCGGGTGCGCCGTCGGCCGTCGTGGTCCGGTTCATGCGGTTGACGGCTTCGACCCAGGCGGTGTGCTCCGCCGCGCGGTCGGAGCGGAAGCCGGAGTCGAGCAGCCGGTCGCCGTGCTGCCAGGTGAGGATCAGCAGTCCGCCCTCGGTGAGGACCTTGCCCGCGATGCCCTTGTCGAGCCGGGCGGCGCGCAGTTGACCCGCCGGGACGAAGAAGTCGGTGGCTCCGGGCCGTACGACGTCCACGCCCGCGTCGGTGAGCGTCAGCTCCACCCGGCTGCGGACGCCGAGGCCGTGGGCGACGATCCGGTCCAGCCACTGACCGGCGGTCGTGGAGCCGTGGTAGCGGCCGCTGAGCCGCAGTGTCACGTCTCCGTCGGCGACCGGCGCCTCGGGTGCCTGGGGCAGCTCCGGGAGATCGGACTGGAGGCTTCCGCGCCACTTCCAGCCCTGGCGCATCAGCCAGTACACGAACGCGATGAAGAGGAGCAGGCCCACCACCCAGCCGATACGGGCGGCCCAGTCGGTCACATCCGCCGACTTCTGCTCGGCGGCCAGATTGATCAGTACAGCACTCACGCCAGATTCCCGTCGACGACCGTGGCACGGCCCCGCAGGAAGGTGTGGGTGACGCGCCCCGGCAGCTCACGGCCCTGGTAGGGGGTGTTACGGCTGCGGGAGGCGAAGCCCGCGGGGTCCACCACTCCACGGTAAGCGGGATCGACGAGCGTGAGGTTGGCGGGCTCACCTGCCGAGACGGGACGGCCGTGACCGGCGAGCCGGCCGATCTGCGCGGGCCGTACCGACATCCGGTCGGCGACGCCCGCCCAGTCGATGAGGCCGGTGTCGACCATCGTCTGCTGGACGACGGACAGCGCGGTCTCCAGACCGACCATGCCCATGGCCGCCGCGGCCCACTCGCAGTCCTTGTCCTCGTGCGGGTGCGGGGCGTGGTCGGTGGCGACGCAGTCGATGGTGCCGTCCGCCAGGGCCTCGCGCAGCGCGAGGACGTCGGCCTCGGTGCGCAGCGGCGGGTTCACCTTGTAGACGGGGTTGTAGGACCGTACGAGCTCGTCCGTCAGCAGCAGGTGGTGCGGCGTGACCTCGGCGGTGACGTTCCAGCCCTTGGACTTGGCCCAGCGGACGATCTCGACCGAACCGGCCGTGGAGAGATGGCAGATGTGGACGCGGGAGCCGACGTGGGCGGCCAGCAGGACGTCGCGGGCGATGATCGACTCCTCGGCGACGGCGGGCCAACCGCCGAGTCCCAGCTCCGAGGAGACGATGCCCTCGTTCATCTGGGCGCCCTCGGTGAGCCGGGGCTCCTGGGCGTGCTGGGCGATGACGCCGTCGAAGGCCTTCACGTACTCCAGGGCCCGGCGCATGATCACCGCGTCGTCCACACACTTGCCGTCGTCGGAGAAGACCCGCACGCCGGCGGCCGAGTCGTGCATGGCGCCGAGTTCGGCGAGCTGCTTGCCCTCCAGGCCGACGGTGACGGCGCCGACGGGCTGCACGTCGCAGTAGCCGGACTCGCGGCCGAGCCGCCAGACCTGCTCGACGACGCCGGCGGTGTCGGCGACGGGGAAGGTGTTGGCCATGGCGTGCACGGCCGTGAAGCCGCCGACCGCCGCCGCCCTGGTGCCGGTGAGAACGGTCTCGGAGTCCTCGCGGCCGGGCTCGCGCAGGTGCGTGTGCAGGTCGACCAGGCCGGGCAGCAGGATCTGCCCCCCGGCCTCCACGACGGTGGCGTCGCCGGCGTCGATGCTCGCGTCGACCCGCTCGATGACCGTGCCGTCGATGAGGACGTCGCGCGCTTCGCCGCCGAGCACCTTGGCGCCACGGATCAGGATCTTGCTCATGGTTACTTGCTCTCCTCGGTGGCGGACGACGCGCGGGAATGGGTGACGGCGGGCTCGTTGCCGCCAAGAAGCAGATACAGGACGGCCATCCGGGTCGAGACGCCGTTGGCGACCTGCTCGACGGCCGTGCAGCGGTCGGAGTCGGCGACCTCGGCGGTGATCTCCATGCCCCGGTTCATCGGGCCGGGGTGCATGACGATCGAGTTGTCGGGCATCCGGGCCATCCGCTCGCCGTCGAGCCCGTAGCGCCGTGAGTACTCGCGCTCGGTCGGGAAGAAGGCGGCGTTCATCCGCTCGCGCTGGACCCGGAGCATCATCACGGCGTCGGACTTGGGCAGCACCTGGTCCAGGTCGTAACTCACCTCGCACGGCCACTTCTCGACGCCGATCGGCACCAGGGTCGGCGGGGCGACGAGGGTGACCTGCGCGCCGAGGGTGTGCAGCAGCAGGACGTTGGAGCGGGCGACGCGGCTGTGCAGGATGTCGCCGACGATCGTGATGCGGCGGCCTTCCAGGTCCCGGCCGATCCCCGCGTCGGCGCCGACCAGCCTGCGTCGCATCGTGAAGGCGTCGAGCAGCGCCTGGGTGGGGTGTTCGTGGGTGCCGTCGCCCGCGTTGATGACGGCGCCGTCGATCCAGCCGGAGTTGGCGAGCCGGTACGGGGCGCCCGAGGAGCCGTGCCGGATGACGACGGCGTCGGCGCCCATCGCCTCCAGCGTCAGCGCGGTGTCCTTGAGCGACTCTCCTTTGGAGACCGACGAGCCCTTGGCCGAGAAGTTGATGACATCGGCGGACAGGCGTTTGGCGGCCGCCTCGAAGGAGATCCGCGTGCGGGTCGAGTCCTCGAAGAAGAGGTTGACGACCGTACGGCCGCGCAGCGTCGGCAGCTTCTTGATGGGCCGGTCGGCGACCCGGGCCATCTCCTCGGCGGTGTCGAGGATCAGGACGGCGTCGTCGCGGGTGAGGTCGGCGGCGGAGATGAGATGGCCGGGGGTACGGGGGCTTGCCCCTGTGAGGCGCAGCATCGGGTGTGCTCCGTTGTGTGGAGGTGGCTCTGGGTTCCGGGGTGTCCCCCGGCGGGCACGGCGGCGTCGGGGCGCGACGACGCGCGGGCGGGGCCGCGTACGGGCCTGCGGCGTACGGAGGGGCCGCGCTACTGCTCGCCGGCCGGGTCGGGCTTCCGCAGGCCGAGCAGCACGGTGTCGCGGCCGTCCTCCTCGGCGAGCTGGACCTTGACCGTCTCGCGCAGCGACGTGGGGAGGTTCTTGCCCACGTAGTCGGCGCGGATGGGGAGTTCGCGGTGGCCCCGGTCGACAAGGACGGCGAGCTGGACCGCGCGTGGCCGGCCGATGTCGCCCAGCGCGTCGAGGGCGGCGCGGATCGTGCGGCCGGAGAAGAGCACGTCGTCCACGAGGACGACGAGCTGTCCGTCGACGCCGTCGGCCGGGATGTCGGTGCGGGCCAGCGCGCGGGCGGGCCGCATGCGCAGATCGTCGCGGTACATCGTGATGTCGAGGGAGCCGACCGGGATCTTGCCGCCGGTGATCTCTTCGAGCTTGTCGGCCAGCCGCCGGGCCAGGAAGACGCCACGGGTGGGAATGCCGAGCAGAACCACGTCGTCGGCACCCTTGGCGCGTTCGACGATCTCGTGGGCGATACGGGTCAGTGCCCGCGCGATGTCGGGTGCCTCGAGCACGGGGCGGGCGACATCAGAGCTGTGCGTGTCCATAAGAAACGGACCTCCTTCTCCGCCTCACGGGACGGACGTTAAAGGACGTCGGATTTGCGCCGTCGACATTACCAGGTCCGGAGGCCTTTTCCGGACTTGTGGAGGGGCGGGTCCGGACCATTCGGCTTGACGCATCCAAGTCACGCTGCGTAACCTCACAGTGAGTTACCAGCCACGCGGCGGAGCCGCAGATTGTCCCAGCGTCCGGGGAGCCTTATGTCCAGCGAATACGCAAAGCAGCTCGGGGCCAAGCTCCGCGCCATCCGCACCCAGCAGGGCCTCTCCCTCCACGGCGTGGAGGAGAAGTCCCAGGGCCGTTGGAAGGCCGTGGTGGTGGGGTCGTACGAGCGCGGCGACCGCGCGGTGACCGTGCAGCGCCTCGCCGAGCTGGCCGATTTCTACGGTGTGCCGGTGCAGGAGCTGCTGCCGGGCACGACGCCGGGCGGGGCCGCCGAGCCGCCGCCGAAGCTCGTCCTGGACCTGGAGCGTCTCGCCCATGTCCCGCAGGAGAAGGCCGGCCCGCTCCAGCGTTACGCGGCGACCATCCAGAGCCAGCGCGGCGACTACAACGGCAAGGTGCTGTCGATCCGCCAGGACGACCTGCGCACCCTCGCGGTGATCTACGACCAGTCGCCCTCGGTCCTCACCGAGCAGCTGATCAGCTGGGGCGTGCTGGACGCGGACGCGCGCCGCGCCGTGGCCCACGACGAGGGCTGACACCGCGGCACAGACCAGCAGAAACGTCACATCCGGAGGGGCGGCCCGCAGTCGGCGGGCCGCCCCTGCGGCGTGTCCGGGGCGGGGCGGGCCAGGAGCCGTACGGCGTCGATGCGACCGATGCCCTCGGCAAGGGCCGTGGTCGCCCGGTGCACGCCCGTGGCGGGCGTCGCGCGGCGGTGGGGCATCGATCCGCTCCGGGACCGCCCAGGCGGCCCTGTGGAGCCCTTGGCCGAGAGAGATGTCACTCCGCGCGCCGAAAGGTCGAACGCGGGTACGGGACGAGCGGCGCGGCGCCCCGGGGCCGAGCGTCACCCGGATGGCCCAGTCGCCGGAGGCCGAGCTGCCGGCCGCCGATACAGGCGTCCACGTGGCAGCCGGGCGGAAGCCGCCACCGGGTCGATGGCGCGGTGCGCGTACGAGGGCTGAGACGAGGGCGCGGAGACGACCGCCGGAGCCGTACACGTACACCTTGGTCCGCCACCGGCGCGACGCGCCAACAGAGCTTCCGCGCCGCGGCTTTCGGGCTCGGGCCGGTGTGCGACCCTCACCGCCGCTCCAAGGGCGGTGCCGACACGCGGGCTTGGGCGTCACGTACCGCCGACTCCTCGCGCGGCCGCACCAGTTCGGCCCCGGGCGGCGGCGCCGAGCCCGAGGACGGGCCTACTCGAAGCGTCGGGCGGGCCGCGTG
>NZ_JBHUUW010000114.1:0-15878 GCF_042670825.1 Streptomyces sp. NPDC057137
TCCCCGTACGGCTGTTGGCCGTACGGGGAGCCGCCGTCTGTGCGTCAGCGGTTCTCCGACCCGCTCAGGCGTCCTCCCGCCCGATCGGATTCGGATTCGCCTGGATCTTCTTGATGTCGGGCCTGCCCGGCGCCTTCAGGAAGGTCGCGAGGCACGCCGAGAACAGTCCGACACCACCGGCGATGATGAACGCCGTGTTGTAACCCCAGTTGCTCACCACGACTCCACCCACACCGGCACCGACGAGTCCGGAGATGAGCTTGGAGCTGTAGACCATGCCGTAGTTCGACGCGTTGTTGTTCTCGCCGAAGTAGTCCGCCGTCATGGCCGCGAACAGCGGGAAGATCGCGCCACCGCCGAAGCCGGAGATCATCGAGCAGATCAGGAACAGCGGCATGTTGCCGATCGATCCCGAAGCAAGCACGCCGAACTGCGACATGCCCAGGACCAGACAGACGAAGATCAGTGTCTGGCGGCGGCCCACCTTGTCGGATATCCAGCCGATGACACCGCGTCCCGTGCCGTTCACGATGGCCTTCAGCGACATGGCCGTGGCCACGATCCCGCCGGCGAAGCCCATTTCCTTACCGAACGGCACCTGCATCGCGATACCGAAGATGTTGATGCCCGCCGTGCAGAGCAGGCAGAACCACATCATCCACAGGACCGGGACCCGCGCCGCTTCCTTCGGTGTGTACTGCTTGACGGCCGGCGGGTTCTTCTCCAGCGCACGCCGGATCCTCGGGTCGTCGGAGACCTTCAGCGGGTCGGCGCCCTCGGGCCACCAGAACTTCGGCGGGTCCTTGAAGAACCAGCCCGCGACGGCCACCATCACGCAGCAGACCACACCCACGAAGACGAGTACGCCCTGGTAGTTGCTGAGGTCCATGTAGGTGCTGAACAGGAAGACGAAGGGCACCGAGCCGTAGGCGAAACCGCCGTTGACGAGGCCGGTCTTGCCTCCCTTGCGCTCCGGATACCACTTGCCGACCATGTTCACGCAGGTCGCGTAGACGAGACCCGCGCCGATACCGCTGAACATACCGAAGCCTATGTACGCCACGATCACGTGCGGCGCGTAGGCCAGGGAGAGGTAGCCCAGCAGCGTGCCGAGCGCGCCGAGCATCATCGCGTAGCGGGCGGGCAGCCTGCCGCTCTCACGGAGCTGCCCCGCGGGGAAGGCCACGGCCGCCTGGAAGAAGATCCAGACACCCATCAGCCAGAAGATGTGCCCGCTGCTCCACGCGTGTGCCGTGTGGAGTGTGTCCTCGGCCGAGGTGAACGCGTACTCCGAGGAACTGATCCCCATCATCCCGATCCACGGGAAGAGCACCATCGTCCATCGCGGCCGGCCCATGATCTGCCGGTCGGACTGCCCGATCCGGTAGACCCGGCCGTTCCGGTCCGTCACCTCCTGGTAGGGGACAGAAGCGGAGATGTCAGTTGTCGCCATTGTCGATCGAACCCCTTGCGTCGAAGAAGTCAGGCCAGCGCCCCCTGTCCGTTCTCTTCGTGCGGGGGGCCTGCGATGAGCGGAATCCACAGGCCCCCTGGGTCGCACCGTCAGCTCATCCGGTGCCTCCCCACAGCCGCGCGATCGGTGCGGCGATCACAGAGCCCGGCCGCTGTCCGTCTCTCACAGCAGCCCCGCCGCCCGTGCCCAGCGATACTTCGCGCCGAGCACCTCGACCGGCTTCTCCGTGGTGTACGGGTACGCCACGACGCCCCGTTCGTAGAGGTACTGGCATGCCGCCTCCACCTCGACGTCGCCTGCCAGCGACGCCACCACGGGCTTCTCGATGCCGCGTTCCTTGAACTCGGCCACCACCCGCGCCGTCAGCTCGGCGAAAACCATCGGCGGGGTGACGATCGTGTGCCAGTAGCCCAGGACGAGGGAGTGGATCCGGGGATCCTCCAACCCGAGCCGGATCGTGGCCTCGTACGTCGACGGCGGTTCGCCGCCCGTGATGTCCACCGGGTTGCCCGCCGCCCCGAAGGGCGGGATGAAGGCGCGGAACGCCTCGTCCAGGTCCGGCGGGATCTCCATCAGCGACAGGCCGTTGTCCACGATCGCGTCCGACAGCAGCACACCCGAGCCGCCGGCGCCCGTGATGATGACGATGTTGTCGCCCTTGGGGGTGGGTAGTACGGGCAGCCCGCGCGCGTACTCCAGCATCTCGCTCAGCCCCGGCGCCCTGATGACACCGGACTGCTTCAAGATGTCCTCGTACACCGCGTCGTCGCCCGCGAGGGCCCCGGTGTGCGAGCCCGCCGCCTTCGCGCCGGCCGCCGTACGCCCGGCCTTGAGGACCACCACCGGCTTCTTCGGTACGGTGGCGCGCGCCGCGGCCACGAAGGCGCGGCCGTCCTTGAGGTCCTCCAGGTGCATCGCGATGCAGTCGGTGTTGTCGTCCTCACCGAACCAGGTCAGCAGGTCGTCCTCGTCGAGGTCCGACTTGTTGCCGAGTCCGACGATGGCCGACACACCCGTCCTGGTGGTCCTCGCGAAGCCGAGGATCGCCATCCCGATGCCGCCGGACTGCGAGGTCAGCGCCACGCCGCCCTTGACGTCGTACGGGGTGCAGAACGTGGCGCAGAGGTCCTGCCAGGTGGAGTAGTAGCCGTAGATGTTCGGCCCGAGCAGCCGGATCCCGCTCTCCTCGGCGATCGTCACGATCTCCTGCTGGAGTTCGTGCTCGCCGGTCTCGGCGAAACCGGAGGGGATCAGGACGGCGTTGGGGATGTTCTTGCGGCCGACCTCGGTGAGCGCCGTGGCGACGAACTTCGCGGGAATCGCGAATATCGCCACATCAGGCTCACCGGGAACATCCATCACGCTCTTGTACGCCTTACGGCCGAGTATGTCATCGGCTTTGGGGTTGACCGGATAGATCTCGCCGGCGAAACCTCCGTCGATGAGGTTGCGCATGACCGAATTGCCGATCTTGCCGTCCTCGTTGGAGGCACCGATCACCGCCACCGAACGCGGCTCCATGAGCCGGCGCATGGAGATCAGGATCTCCTCGCGCGAGTAGGTACGCCGTGCGACCGGCAGCTCGTCGGTGAGCAGGATCCGTACGTCGGCCGCCATGACCCCGTTCTCGGAGGCGAAGACCGGGTTGAGGTCCACCTCCGCGATGTTCGGGAAGTCGGCCGCCAACTGCGAGACCCGCACCACGAGATCGGCCAGCGCGTCACGGTCGACGGCCGCGCCGCCCCGTACACCGCGCAGGATCTCGGCGGCCCGGATGCCGTCCAGCATGGACAGCGCGTCGTCCTTGGTGGCCGGCGCGAGCCGGAAGGTGACGTCCTTCAGGACCTCCACCAGGACACCGCCGAGGCCGAAGGCCACGAC
Source organism: Streptomyces sp. NPDC057137 (assembly GCF_042670825.1). Classification (NCBI taxonomy): domain Bacteria; kingdom Bacillati; phylum Actinomycetota; class Actinomycetes; order Kitasatosporales; family Streptomycetaceae; genus Streptomyces; species Streptomyces sp. NPDC057137. Next base: position 3,356 of record NZ_JBHUUW010000114.1, read on the forward strand.
CTTGCCGAAGGTGGGGTCGGTGACGGTCCCGATCAGGATCTCGGTGCCCGCGGGCACCATCTGCTGCACCTGGACGCCGAGGATCTGCGCCTTCGGGTCGTACTTCCGGGCGTTGGAGACGATCGTGGTGAACGCCGCCCGCACCTCGGCCGCCGACTTGACGCCGATCTGCACGCCGCCCGCGTCCGTCTTGTGCAGGATCTCCGGCGAGACGATCTTCATCGCCACCGGGAATCCGAGCCGGGCCGCCACGGCCACGGCGTCGTCCGCCGACTCCGCGAGCGCCTCACCCGGCGTCGGGATGCCGTAGGCGTCCGTCACCGCCTTGCCCTCGGGCGCGGTGAGTGAGGTACGCCCCTGTGCCAGCGCGGCCTTGATGATCGCGTCGACGTTGTCCTTGTCGGGCGTGAACTGATGGCTGTCCGCCACTAGATGACTCCGTTCGTCTTCAACAGGCGCAGTTCCTCGTCGCCGAGACCCAGCTCGCCGACGTACACCTCCGCGTTGTGCTCACCGAGCAGCGGAGATGCGGTGATGGTGACGGGGGAGTCGGAGAGCTTCAGCGGGCTCCCGACCGTGGTGAAGGTCCCGCGCTGCGGATGCGCGACCTCGACGACCATCTCGTTGGCCGCGAGCGATTCGTCCTCGATGATCTCCTTGGTGGAGAGGATCGGGCCGCACGGGATGTTGTGCGCGTTGAGCTTCTCCAGCACTTCCCACTTGGGGATGGTGGAGGTCCACTCCTCGATGAGCTGGAACATCTTGCCCAGCTTGGTGAGGCGGGCCTCGGGGGTCGCCCAGTCGGGGTCGTCGGCCAGTTCGGGCCGGCCGATCAGCTCGCTGACGGGCTTCCAGCCGACCGGCTGCACGATCACGTACACGTAGTCGTTGGGGCCGCCGGGCGCGCACTTGACCGCCCAGCCGGGCTGACCGCCGCCGCTCGCGTTGCCGGAGCGCGGGACCGCGTCGCCGAAGTCCTCGTTCGGGTACTCGGCCAACGGGCCGTGCGACAGGCGCTGCTGGTCGCGGAGCTTGACCCGGCAGAGGTTGAGCACCGCGTGCTGCATCGCGACGTTCACACGCTGTCCGCGCCCGGTGGCGGTGCGCTGGTAGAGCGCGGCCAGGATGGCTGCCACCGCGTGCATACCGGTGCCGGAGTCGCCGATCTGCGAGCCCGTCGCGAGCGGCGGGCCGTCCTCGAAGCCGGTGGTCGACATCGAGCCGCCCATCGCCTGCGCGACGACCTCGTACGCCTTGAAGTTGGTGTACGGGCCCTCGCCGAAGCCCTTGATCGAGGCGTACACGATCTTCGGGTTGATCTCCTGGATCTTCTCCCAGGTGAATCCCATCCGGTCGACCGCGCCGGGGCCGAAGTTCTCGACCATCACGTCGGAGCGGCGGATGAGTTCGGTGAGGATCTCCTTGCCGCGCTCGGTCTTGGTGTTGAGCGTGACGCTGCGCTTGTTGCAGTTGAGCATCGTGAAGTACAGCGAGTCGACATCGGGGATGTCGCGCAGCTGCTTACGGGTGATGTCTCCCGTCGGCGCCTCCACCTTCACCACGTCCGCACCGAGCCAGGCGAGGATCTGGGTGGCCGAGGGACCGGACTGCACATGCGTCATGTCGAGGACACGGACGCCGCTCAGGGCCTGCGGGCTCGCGGCGTCGGGGGAGTTCTCCGGGGCTTCCACAGCCTGGGTCATCATGGCCTCCCTTACTTGTACATGGTCTGGTTCATGGTTCCGGGGGCGTACGCGTCGGGGTCGACCCAGACGTTGATCAGCGAGGGCAGTCCGGACTCGCGGGCCCGCTGGAGCGCGGGCGCGATGTCGGCCGGGTCCCGGACCTCTTCGCCGTAACCGCCCAGCATCTGGGCGAACTTGTCGTAGTGGACGTCGCCGAGGGTGTTGCCGACCCGCTCGCGCTCGTCGCCGTACTTGGCCTTCTGGCCGTAACGGATCTGGTTCATCGACGAGTTGTTGCCGACGATGCCGACGAACGGCAGGTTGTAGCGGACCAGCGTCTCGAAGTCCCAGCCGGTCAGGGAGAAGGCGCCGTCGCCGAAGAGCGCCACGACCTCCTTGTCCGGCCGTGCCTTCTTCGCCGCGAGGACGAAGGGGATGCCGACGCCGAGCGTGCCGAGCGGGCCCGGGTCCATCCAGTGGCCCGGCGACTTGGGCTGTACGACCTGGCCGGAGAAGGTGACGATGTCGCCGCCGTCGCCGATGTAGATCGAGTCCTCGGTGAGGAAGTCGTTGATCTCGCTGACCAGGCGGTAGGGGTGGATCGGCGAGCTGTCCTTCTTGAGATTCGGCAGCCGCTTCTCGATCGCCGTCTGCTCGGCGGCGCGCAGCTCCTCCAGCCACGCCTTGCGCTTGACGGAGCCGCCGTTGATCCGGCCGCTCGCCGCCTCGGTGACCGACTTCAGGACGAGGCCGGCGTCGCCGACGATGCCGAGGTCGATGTCGCGGTTCTTGCCGACGGTGCGGTAGTCGAGGTCGATCTGGACGACCGTGGCGTCGGGCGAGAGCCGCTTGCCGTAACCCATCCGGAAGTCGAAGGGGGTGCCGACGATGATGATGAGGTCGGCGTTGGTGAAGGCGTAGCGCCGGGAGAGCTGGAAGTGGTGCGGGTCGCCGGGAGGCAGCGTGCCTCGCCCCGCGCCGTTCATGTACGCGGGTACGTTCAGCGTCCGTACGAGTTCGATGGCGTCGTCCGTGGCCCGGGTGGTCCACACCTGGCTGCCGAGCAGGATCGCCGGCTTCTCGGCGTGCACCAGCAGATCGGCGAGCTTCTCGATGGCCGCGGGGTCACCGGCCGAACGGGTCGAGGCCCGGTACTGGCCGGCCTTGGGTACGCGTGCTTTGTCGACCGGGACCTTCGCGTCGAGGACATCGCGCGGAATCTCCAGGAAGGACGGACCGGGAGCGCCGTTGTAGCACTCGCGGAAGGCCATGGAGACCATGTCGGCCGCGCGGGCCGTGTCGGGGACGGTCGCCGCGAACTTGGTGATCGGCGTCATCATGTCCACGTGCGGCAGGTCCTGGAGCGAACCCATCTTGTGCTGGGTGAGCGCGCCCTGGCCGCCGATGAGCAGCATGGGTGACTCGGCACGGAACGCGTTGGCGACACCGGTGACGGCGTCGGTCGTGCCCGGTCCGGCGGTGACGACGGCGCAGCCGGGCTTGCCGGTGATGCGCGCGTAACCGTCGGCGGCGTGGGCGGCGACCTGCTCGTGGCGTACGTCGACGACTTCGATGCCCTCGTCGACGCAGCCGTCGTAGATGTCGATGATGTGGCCGCCACAGAGTGTGTAGATGACCTCGACACCTTCTGCCTTGAGTGCCTTGGCGACCAGATGACCACCGGAGATGAGTTCCTGGCTGTCGTCGGGCATGAGGTTGTCTTGTCCCTTCGTAGGGGAGGCCGGGGGCTCTTGTGGGTGCGCCCGAGTACTCCCGCGATGGATTGCATACAGTCTACGAATACTGTATGAAGCTTGTTATCCCGCATTCGGCGGGTGGTGTCCAGGGGGCGTGCGGCACTTTCATTCCTTTCTGTTGCAGTGGGAGCCGGCATGGATCTGTACGAGCACCAAGCCAGAGACCTGTTCGCGGAGTACGGCATCGCCGTGCCGGAGGCCGAAACCGTCGAGTTCGCGAGGGAGGCCGCGTTCGCGGCCGAACGGCTCGGCGGCCGGGTCGTCGTCAAGGCACAGGTGAAGACCGGAGGCCGGGGCAAGGCCGGCGGAGTGAAGCTCGCGGCCGACCCGGCCGCGGCGGAACTGACCGCTCGCCAGATACTCGGGATGGACATCAAGGGCCACACCGTCCGTACGGTGATGCTGGCCCAACCGGTGGACATCGAGACCGAGTTCTACGTCAGCTATGTGCTCGACCGCGCCGCGGGGACCTTCCTCGCGATCGCGTCCGCCGAAGGCGGCATGGACATCGAGGAGGTGGCGGCCACCCGCCCCGAGGCGGTGGCACGGATCCCCATCGACCCGGCCGAGGGCGTCACGGCGGCCAAGGCGGCGGAGATCGCGGCCGCCGCCCAACTGCCCCCGGAGACCGCCCCCGTACTCGAATCCCTCTGGCAGGTCCTGGTCAGGGAGGACGCCCTGCTCGTCGAGGTCAACCCGCTCGTCAGGACAACGGAAGGCCGCATCCTCGCACTTGACGGAAAAGTGACCCTGGACGACAACGCCCGGTTCCGCCAGAGCCGTTGGGGCGACGACCAGCAGGACCCGGGCGCCGACCCGCTGGAGGCGGCGGCGGCCGCCAAGGGCCTCAACTACGTCAAGCTCGACGGCGAGGTCGGCATCATCGGCAACGGCGCGGGGCTCGTCATGTCGACCCTCGACGTCGTCGCCGGCTGCGGCGCCCGCCCCGCCAACTTCCTCGACATCGGGGGCGGCGCCTCGGCGCAGGTCATGGCCGACGGACTCTCCGTCATCCTGTCCGACCCCGACGTGAAGTCCGTGTTCGTCAACGTCTTCGGCGGGATCACCGCCTGCGACGCCGTCGCCGACGGCATCGTCCAGGCCCTGGAGACCGTCCGGCTGACCAAACCGCTCGTCGTACGCCTCGACGGCAACAACGCCGCCCGGGGCCGCGCGATCCTCGCCGACCGTGCGCATCCGCTCGTGGAGCAGGTCACGACCATGGACGGCGCCGCGCGCCAGTCCGCCGTACTCGCGAACGCCGGATAAGGAGCAAAGCAATGGCGATCTTCCTGACCAAGGAGAGCAAGGTCCTCGTCCAGGGCATGACCGGCGCCGAGGGCATGAAGCACACCCGCCGCATGCTGGAGGCCGGCACCGACGTCGTCGGCGGCGTCAACCCCCGCAAGGCGGGCCGGAGCGTCGACTTCGACGGCCGGGCGGTCCCCGTCTTCGGCTCCGTCGCCGACGCCATCGCGGCGACCGGCGCGGACGTCACCGTCGTCTTCGTGCCACCGCCGTTCGCGAAGGCGGCGGTCATGGAGGCGGTGGACGCGGGCATCGGCCTCGCCGTCGTCATCACCGAGGGCATCCCCGTCCATGACGCGGTCGTCTTCCAGGCGTACGCTGAAAAGACGGACACCCGGATCATCGGGCCCAACTGCCCCGGGCTCATCAGCCCCGGACAGTCCAACGCCGGCATCATCCCGGCCGACATCGCCACCAAGCCCGGCAAGATCGGGCTGGTCTCCAAGTCGGGCACGCTGACGTACCAGTTGATGTACGAGCTGCGCGAGATCGGCTTCTCATCGGCGGTCGGCATCGGCGGAGACCCCGTCGTCGGCACGACGCACATCGACGCGCTCGCCGCCTTCGAGGCCGACCCGGACACCGAACTCATCGTGCTCATCGGGGAGATCGGCGGCGACGCGGAGGAGCGGGCGGCGGCGTACATCGCCGAGCACGTGACGAAGCCGGTGGTCGGCTACATCGCCGGCTTCACCGCGCCCGAGGGCAAGACGATGGGCCACGCCGGAGCGATCGTCTCCGGCTCGTCGGGCACCGCGGAGGCGAAGAAGAAGGCGCTCGAAGCGGCGGGCGTGCGTGTCGGCTCGACGCCCTCGGAGACGGCGCGTCTGGTGCTCGACAGGATCGCGATCAGCGCCTGAGCCGAACGACGGCGCGAGTCCTCAAGGGCCGGCCCGGCTGTCGGCGCGGTTCTGTTCCCGGTCGCGGGACGAGGGATCCGTCCTCGGCCGGTGACGGGCGACCTCCGGCGTCCCCGGTCGGTCGCACGACGCCGTTCCGGCCTCGGCGGCCGGGCGGGCTCGCCAAGCCTGCCCGGCGCCTGAGGGCGGGGCGCAGGCCCGTCCGGCGGCCACCCCCAGCCCGTCCGGCGTCTGAGGACGAACCGGCCGGCCGGGCGGGCCCGGTCAGAACAACAGGTCCACCGCACCACACCGCAGCACAGCACCACCGCACCACACCGCCATACCGGACGACCCGTGCACCTCGTCCGACAACCGCGCTCACGCGCCCCGCCCCATTACGAGCGGAGAAGACCCCATGGCACCCACCCTCATCCTGAAGCCGGGCACGGCCTGGTCCGACGCCTGGCAGCAGTGCCTCGCCGTCGCGCCCGAGGCCTTCCGGGACGACCACGTCCTCAACCTCTGGTCCGCGTCCTGGCAGTCCGGTGGCCGTACCCTCCCCGCCTACAGCCCCGTCGACGGCAGCCCCATCGCCGGACCGCCCCGGCTCGACGCCGACACCGCCCAGCGGGCCGTACGCGCCTCGCTCGACCAGCACCGCGCCTGGCGCCATGTCCCGCTGTCCGAGCGCCGCGCCCGCGTCGGCGCCACGCTCGACGCCCTGACCGAACACCGTGAACTGCTCGCCCTCCTCCTCGTCTGGGAGATCGGCAAGCCCTGGCGGCTCGCCCAGGCCGACGTCGACCGCGCCATCGACGGCGTGCGCTGGTACGTGGACGGCGTCGAGCCCATGCTGGAGGGCCGCAGCCCGCTGCCTGGCCCGGTCTCCAACATCGCCAGCTGGAACTACCCGATGTCCGTCCTGGTCCACGCCATGCTGGTGCAGGCCCTGGCCGGCAACGCGGTGATCGCCAAGGCACCCACCGACGGCGGCGTCGCCTGTCTCACCCTCGCCTCCGCCCTCGCCGCCCGCGAAGGGCTGCCGATCACCCTGGTCAGCGGCAGTGGTGGGGAACTCTCCGAGGCGCTGGTCCGCTCCCCGGAGATCGGCTGCGTCTCCTTCGTCGGCGGCCGCGACACCGGCGCCCGGATCGCCACCACCGTCGCCGACCTGGGCAAGCGCCACATCCTCGAACAGGAGGGGCTCAACACCTGGGGCGTCTGGAACCACACCGACTGGGACGCGCTCACCGCCGTCATCCCCAAGCTGTTCGACTACGGCAAGCAGCGGTGCACCGCGTACCCGCGCTTCGTCGTCCAGCGCTCGCTCTTCGCGGACTTCCTCGCGGCGTATCTGCCCGCCGTACGCTCCATCCGGCTGGGTCACCCCCTGGCCGTCGAGCACCCCGAGGACCCGCTGCCCGAACTGGACTTCGGCCCGCTCATCAACGCGGCCAAGGCCAAGGAGCTGGACGACCAGGTGGCCGAGGCCATCGACCGCGGCGCGGTCCCCATCCACCACGGATCGCTCGCGGACGGGCGCTTCCTGCCGGGCCAGGACACCTCCGCGTATCTCGCGCCGGTGACGCTGCTCAACCCGCCGCCGTCCTCGCCGCTGCACCACGCGGAGCCCTTCGGCCCGGTCGACACGATCGTCCTGGTCGACACCGAGGCGGAACTCCTCGCCGCGATGAACGCCTCCAACGGCGCGCTGGCCGCGACGCTGGCGACCGACGACCCGGAGACGTACGCGCGCCTCTCACCCCAGATACGCGCCTTCAAGGTCGGCCACGGCAAGCCGCGCTCACGCGGTGACCGCGAAGAGCTGTTCGGCGGCTTCGGCCACTCCTGGCGGGGCGCCTTCGTCGGCGGCGAACTGCTGGTCAAGGCGGTCACGAACGGCCCGGCCGGGGAGCGCCCGCCGGGCAACTTCCCGGATTACCACCTGATGCCGTGACGCTGAACCCGGCACGGCCCTGAACCGGAATCGGCTGAGGTCGCCCGGACCCCTCCTCAGCCGATTCCCCCAGGTCAGCGGCGTTGTCAGTGCGCCGGTGTAGCGTCGTAACCATGAACTCGAACGATCTCGCCAACCTCGCGCACCTGCGGCGGGCACGAGATCTGATCGACCGGGAGTACGCGCGTCCGCTCGACGTGCCGACGATGGCCCAGCACGCCCTGATGTCGCCGGCCCACTTCTCCCGGCAGTTCCGCGCGGCCTACGGCGAGACGCCGTACAGCTACCTCATGACCCGACGCATCGAGCGGGCCATGGCGCTGCTGCGCGCGGGCACGAGCGTGACCGACGCGTGCATGGCCGTGGGCTGTACGTCGCTCGGCTCGTTCAGCTCGCGCTTCACCGAGATCATGGGCGAGACGCCCAGCGCGTACGCCGCCCGCGAGCACGGCGCCGTCACGGCGATGCCCGCGTGCGTGGCGAAGGTGCGCACCCGCCCGACCAGGGACGCACCGAGCAGGATCCGAGAAGCGGGCCGCGAGACCGCCGCCTAGCGTTGGTCCCATGACCATCGCACTCCAGTACAGCCACATCACCGTCAACGACCCGGACGAGGCGCTCACCTTCTACCGCGACGCGCTCGGCCTCGAAGTACGCAACGACGTCGCCTCGGGCGGCTTCCGCTGGGTCACCCTCGGCAGCCCGGACCAGCCCGGCCTTGAGATCGTCCTCTCGGAACCGCACGCCGGCCGCGCCCAGGCCGACGGCGACGCCCTCCAGGAACTGCTCACCAAGGGCGTCCTGACCATGGCCGTCTTCCGCACCGACGATCTCGACGCCACCTTCGAACGGGTCCGGGCCTCCGGCGCCGAGGTGCTCCAGGAGCCCATCGACCAGCCCTGGGGCCCACGCGACTGCGCGTTCCGCGACCCCTCGGGCAACATGGTCCGGATCTCGCAGGAGCCGAAGGAGTAGCCACGGCCGAGCCGGGGCGTACGCGCCGTGGAAGCAGGTCCGTGCGCCCCGGACCACACGCCCCGGACCACGGGATATGCGGGTGAAGAGCACCCCGGAGCCCTGGTATCGTTCACTACGTCGCCACGGCGGAAACGCCGGGGTTCGACCACTCGTCCGGGTGGCGGAATGGCAGACGCGCTAGCTTGAGGTGCTAGTGCCCTTTATCGGGCGTGGGGGTTCAAGTCCCCCCTCGGACACTCTCTTTGACGACACGGATGCGATGGCCCCGACCTGATGGTCGTGGCCATCGTTCTGTTTTTGGCCTCTTCCCGCCGGACACGGTCCCGCGCCTCCCCTCCCAGCCGTCCCGCTGCTCTGTCGCGCCCTGGCACGGTAATGGGTTACAAAGAACCGGCCAACCGGTATATTTTCGCGAGTCCGGTGGGCGGCGGGCAGGCGCGGGGCGGGTTCTGGTCCGTAATCGGGGGAGGTCCGGGATGGCGGAGCTGGCGAGACACGTTCAGACGCAGGTGGTGGTCGTGGGCGGGGGGCCGGTGGGGATGGTCGTCGCCTCCGAGCTGGCGGGGTACGGGGTGGACACCCTGCTCGTCGAAGCGGCGACGGCCATCTGCCGGCGGCCCAAGGCGACCACGCTGCACGCGCGTACGGTGCAGTGCCTGGTCCGGCGCGGCCATCTCGAAGGGCTCGTGAGCGCCGGGAACCGGGCCGGCGCCGCCACGGTGAGCACTCCCTTCCACTTCGCGGGAATCCCCGGGCTGGCCATCTCCGTACCGGCCACGGAGCCGGAGCCCGTACTGAAATGCGCCCAGGAGGAGCTGGAGCGCGCCTTCGAGCGGCGTGCCCTGGTGGCCGGTGTGCGGATCCTGCGAGGCCACCGGGTGACCGAGGTGCACCAGGAGCCCGGCGGGGTCCGGGTCACGGTGGAGGGGCCTCGCGGCAGGCTGAGTTGCGTGGCCGACTACCTGGTGGGGGCGGACGGCGCGCGCAGCACGGTGCGCGAGCAGGCGGATTTCAGCTCCCAGACGTATCCGGCGACGGTCTCCGCCCTGGCGGGTGATGTCCGCCTCGCCGAGGCCGGACTCCTCGGGCAGGGGTGGCGCCGTACCCCACGCGGCTGGATCGTGGCCAAGGACGTGCCCGGTGGCCGTCTGCGGCTGCGGACGGTGAACTGCGCGGGTGCCCACGCCGAACGCCGACTGCCGCCCACCCTGGAGGAGTTGCGCCGCGAGGTCTCGTGGATAGCGGGGGCGGAGATCGCGATGGACGCCCCCCGGTGGCTGAGCAGATTCAGCGACTTCTCCCGCCTCGCCCGCTCCTACCGTTCGGGGCGCGTCCTCCTGGCGGGGGACGCGGCGCATGTGCACTTCCCGATAGGCGGCCAGGGGCTGAGCACCGGACTGCTGGACGCCGTGAACCTCGGGTGGAAGCTCGCGCTCACGGTGCGGGGTGTCGCGGGCGGCGGGCTGCTCGACAGCTACGACGAGGAGCGCCGGCGGGCGGCCCAGCGGGTCATCGACAACACCCGGGCCCAGGTCGCCCTGATGCGCCCCGGCCCCGAACTCGACCCGTTGCGCGACCTGTTCGGCCGGCTGCTGGCGCAGGGAGGGGAGAGCAGCGTCCTCAGCTCCATGATCAGCGCGCAGGACACGGTGCTGCCCGCGCGCTCGGCGCGGCCCTCCCCGTGGGAAGGAAGGTTTCTGCCCAATGTCGGTCTGACGACACCGGAAGGCCCCACCGATGTGATCCGGCTGCTGCGGGAGGGCCGGCCGCTGCTGCTCCTGCTCGGGGAGCAGGAGGGGAGCGGCTACGACCGGGAGGCGCGAGGCTGGGCCGGGCTGCTGCGGGTGGTGCGCGCCGCGGCGACACCCGAGATTCCCTGCGAGGCGATACTCGTCCGGCCCGACGGTTACATCGCCTGGGCGCCCGGCGGTGACGCGCTGACCGCCGCCCTCTCCGCCTACTTCGGCGGGGCCACCGCGGTGACGGCAAACGCGTGACGGAGCGGGCGTGACCGCGCGGGCGGGTCGTCAGCCCTCCACGCTCACCGCCTGCCGCTGGTCGGCCAGGAGGCCGCCCTGTTCGTCGAAGACGATCCTGCCCCGGTTCGGGGTGAGGTCCACGGAGGTGAGCACGGAGGAGAGCGCCACACTGGGCAGGAGGTGCCGCAGCAGGGCGGAGGTCCGGGCCAGCAGGTCCTGGTAGTCGCAGATGGCCTGCGACATGGCCTGGACACCGGCGAATCCCCCGACCGTGACGTCGGCGGTCTCGCCGGTCTTCACGTGGGGCAGCAACTCGCCCTGCGCCTCGGCCTTCTCCAGCAGTTCCCGGACGATCTCGCCCCAGCGCAGGAACGGGCCGCTGCGGTCGAGCCCCTGGGCCTGCTGGTCGAGCGAGAGCCTGACCCCCGCCCGGACCATGGGGTCGGTCTGGAGGCGGTAGGCGTGCAGGAGCACCGTGTCCACGAACTGCTGGATTTTGGCGGGGCGTTCCGGTACGGGGAGCGACTGGTCCTGCGCGCTCAGGACGCCCTGGGCCAGATGTTCCTTCGACGGGAAGTGGAAATAGAGGGCGCCCTTGGTCACGCCGGCCTCGGCGAGGATCTCGTTGATGGTCGCCGACTGGTAACCCCGCGCCTCGAAGATCTTGGCCGCCGCCAACAGGATGGAATGACGTGTGCGGATTGCCCGTTCCTGCTTTGCCATTTTCGGCCTCCTCCACGTAGATGAGCCCAGAGGCCCCAGCAAAAAAACCGCCCAGTATGTATCTTACTGTTGAGCGGCCATCTTTCCGCGCACGGGTCTTGGATTTACTCGAAATTGACACGAAAAAGGGCCGCGGATGTGATCATCGGACAGCACGAGCAGGGACGAACGGGCGCGGGCGAGCCGCCGCCGCGCGACGGGCGTTCCGGACAGGGGGACGGTGTTTCTCGTGACCGGGGCCACCGGGACGGTGGGACGGGAAGTGGTCCGCCACTTCCCCGCGTATCTGCCCGTACGCGTCATGGCCAGAGACCCCGCCGGAGTCACCGACCCCGGCCGGACGGTGGAGACGGTGACCGGCGACCACCGTGATCCGCGGTCGCTGGCCCGGGCCCTGACCGGTGTCCGGGCGGCGTTCCTGGTCACCAACCGTGTCGCCGGCGACGACGACGCCCAGTTCCTGAAAGCCGCGCGGGCGGCCGGGATACGCCGCGTGGTGAAGCTCTCGGCGGCGGCCGTTCTCGACCCGCGGGCCGAGGACCTCATCACCCGCTGGCAGCGCGCCAACGAGGAGCTGCTGCGCGCCTCCGGCATGGAGTGGACGCTGCTGCGCCCGCGCGCGTTCATGTCCAACACCCTGTCCTGGGCGGGGTCGATACGCTCCGAGGGCGTCGTCCGCGCGCTCCACGGCACGGCCGCCAACGCCTGCGTGGATCCCCGGGACATCGCGCGGATCGCCGTGCGGGCGATGACCGAGGACGCGCACGCGGGCCGCGCCTACACGTTGACCGGTCCGGCCGCCATCAGCGCGGTGGAACAGACGGAGCAGCTCAGCCGGCTGCTGGGCGTGCCGCTGCGGTTCGCGGAGCTGAGCCCGCACGAGGCGCGCGCCCTGCTGGCCCGGCGCCATCCGGAGCCGGTCGTCGAGGCGCTGCTGGAGAGCGCGCTGCGGCTGCGGAAGGGTGCCAAGACGCGTACGGAGGACACGATCCGGGCGGTGACGGGACACCCGGCGGGGACCTTCGAAGCGTGGGCGGAGCGTCATGTGTCGGCCTTCGCCCCCGAGGCGGGCGCGCCCGTCCTCCGCCGGGGCGGCGCCGTCACGCCGTGAGCCGGGGCGGGGCTGTCACGCCGTGAGCCGGGGCGGGGCTGTCACGCCCTGGACGGGGCCGGGCCGGCGCGGCGGTCGTCGGGGCACGGCTGTCGTCGGGTCCGGTCGTCCCCCGGGTCGGTGCCGGGCGGCGGGCGGGCGGTGCTGACACACGGAGCCGGCCTCCCGGGACGTCCGCCGGAC
>NZ_JBHUUW010000115.1:0-15695 GCF_042670825.1 Streptomyces sp. NPDC057137
GCCGATGACGGCGGGCCGGGCTTCTTGGTTCCGTACGGTCAGCCGACCGTCAACCGGTCGCCGGCTGTCCGTCAGCCGATCGTGGCACCGAACGCCGCGAGCGCCTCCGGCACCGGCTGGAAGAACGTCTCGCCGCCCGAGGAGCAGTCGCCGCTGCCGCCCGAGGTCAGACCCAGCGCGGTGGTACCCGCGAAGAGCGAGCCGCCGCTGTCGCCGGGCTCGGCGCAGACCGTGGTCTGGATGAGGCCCTCGACGACGTCGCCGCCTCCGTAGTCCACGGTGGCGTCGAGCGCGGTGACCTCACCGTCGTGCACCTGGGTGGTGGAGCCGCTGCGCGAGACCGTCTGGCCGACGGTGGCGTCACCGGCCTCCGTGATCTCCTGTGTGCTGCCGTCGTACAGGTCGACGGCGCTCGGGGCGTCCGCCGAACCGGTGTACTCGACAAGGGCGAAGTCGTTGCCCGGGAACTGCGAGTCGACCATGGAGCCGATCTCGGCGCCGCCGGCGGAGTCGGACCACGAGCTGCCCGCCGTGCCGCAGTGGCCCGCCGTGATGAAGTGCGGCGCGCCGCCCACCGTCACGTTGAAGCCGAGGGAGCAGCGGCCACCACCGGAGTGGATGGCCTCGCCGCCGGCGATGAACTTCTTGAACTCCCCGGCGGTCTTCTTCAGTTCGGCCTTGGCGCCGAGCTTCTCCACGGCCTTGGTGAGCTTGTTCAGCGCGGCACCCTTGACCGTGCTGTCCGCCGTGACGACGACCTTGTTCGACACCGGGTCGACGGCCACGGCCGTGCCAGGAGTGCTCGCCTTGCCCGTGAGGGAGCCGCGGGCGTCCTTCAGCTCGGCCAGGGAGTGCGCCACGACCTTCGCCTTGGCACCCGCCTCGCGCACGGTCTCGGCGGCCTTGCCGTCGACGACGTTGACGACCAGGGCCTTGGTCTTGCTGTCGTAGTACGAACCGGCCGTGTCGCCGCCGAGGTCGCCGACGAGCGTGGATGCGAGCTTTCCGGCCGCCGGCGCCGACAGTGTCTTCGCCGTCGTCACGGCGGTGTCCTCACTGGCGTTCGCAGTCTGGAAGGAAATCCCGGCCACGGCCATGGCGGCGACGGCACTGCCCGCGACTGCCATGCGCTTCCTGGAAATGCGTCGGTGCTTCAACTGATACCTCCTGTGGGGGCCGCGTCATCGCATGTGGGGTGCGGTGACACGGAGGACGAGGCGCCCACTATTCCTAAACTCGCCAGTAGCACACAAGGTCGGCTTCCGGACGTGCACACGGCGGGTTCATTTCCTTTTCAACCCGGTCACGTGCGGTGGTCAGAGCCGAGCCGTTCCATTCGTAAACACTCGGTGCAATCACCGGGTCGGCAGCGGGTGAGGACTAGTCCTGTCTTGAAACCGACCCCCTGGCGCGGGAGTTCGGCCCCGGAAACACCCCCGGAAACGCGTCGAGTCCCCGCCCGGAGCTCACGGGCGGGGACTCGTCTCAGCGTTGCTCGGTCCGGCCGGTCAGAGCGGCCGGGGGTACTCAGGCGGTGCTCAGGTGATGCTGACGCCGTACGCGTTCAGCGCTTCGACGACCGGCTGGAAGTACGTCGTACCGCCGGAGGAGCAGTTGCCGCTGCCGCCCGAGGTGAGGCCGATCGCGCGGCTGCCCGAGTAGAGCGGGCCGCCGCTGTCGCCGGGCTCGGCGCAGACGTTGGTACGGATCAGACCGGAGACGACGTCGCCGCCACCGTAGTTGACCGTGGCGTTGAGGCCCTGGACGGTACCGCTGTGGGTGCCCGTCGTGGAACCGCGACGGGTCACCGACAGGCCCACCGTGGCGTTGGCCGCGCTGGTGATGTCGATGCTGCCGACGGTGCCGGGACGCGAGACCGAGGCGTTGGAGTAGCGCACGATGCCGTAGTCGTTGCCCGGGAAGCTGGAGCCTGCCGTCGGGCCGATGAGCGTGGTGCGCGCCGAGTTGGTGTACCAGTTCGGGTTGCCCTCGGTGCAGTGACCGGCGGTCAGGAAGTAGTCGGTGGTGCCGCTGCGTACGTTGAACCCGGCCGAGCAGCGACCGGTGGGCGAGTAGATCGCGTCGCCGCCGGAGAGGAGCTTGGAGAGCTTGCCGGGGGTCCGCTTGATTTCCAGGGCGCCGGCGTTGGCACCCGCCTCACGCTTGATCTCGGCGATCTCCGCCTTGCTGACGGTGGAGTCCGCCTCGACGACAAGAGCGTTCGTCGTCTTGTCGACGTACCAGGCGGTGCCTGCCACGTCGGCACCCAGGATGGCGTCGCTCGCCGCCGTGAGCTGGGTCGCACTGAAGGTCCCGGCCGTGTCCGCGCTGGCCGTGGGGACGGCGAGTGCGGCTGCGGCGACGAGACCAGTGGTGATGGCGAGCAGACGCGTCCGTCTCGCAATACCACTGCGGGGGGTGGTGCGCTTGATCCTCACGTGTCGTTCCTCCGAAGGAATCTGGGGCCTGATTGGGGTGGTCTGGCCCGTGAGGCGCAGTCAGGGATACGTCCGTATTCCGGATATGCCGTGCCCCTGACAAGCGCTGTGAGGGGAGTATTGGATGAGCCAACTGACCGCGCAAGGGCGCTTTCCAGCCACCGCACCGGGCGAAATACCGCTGGAGCGTCGTGAAATCACCGCTGCCGCGCCGACCGCCGAGTTGCCCACATGTCGGGACGACCCCGGTCCGCGCGGCGCGGACCGGGGTCGCTTCCGGACGTGCGGGGCACTCAGCGGACGACGATGTTCCGCTCCCCCGCCGGGACCTCGAACGACAGCGTGTTCCCGGGCGGCGGGAAGGGGCAGATGAAGTGCTCGGCGAAGGCGCAGGGCGGCAGCAGCGCCCGGTTGAGATCGACGCTCACCGTGCCGTCCGCGGCCGGCGGTGACGGCCGCAGAAAGCGGAAGCGATAACTGGTCAGCCCGCTGGTGCCGTCGGCGAAGACCGCCCAGAGGGACCCGTCGGGCTCGACGACGGCCTGGAGGGTGTGCTCCGAACCGCCTACGGAGAAGGCCAGTTCACCCGCGAGCGCGAGGCCGCGCTCCCGTCCGTCGGCGTTCTCGACGCGCACGGTGCGGCTCTCACCGTACGGACGGAAGCGCCCCGGCAGCACCCACCGGTCGTCGTACGGCGTGGCCTCGACGGTCACGAACGCCCCGCGCGCCGGGGACTCCGGGTCGAAGTCCCGTACCGCCCAGAGCCCTTCGCGGCGCATGACCACCAGCCTGCGCCCGCCGTGCGCGACCCGGGACTCGCCGATGGGACCCCGGTCGGCGGTCAGGACGGCCTCACCGGTCAGCGGCCGGCCGTCAACCGTGAGCCCGTCGGCGGGGGTGGCGGTCAGCGTCACGTCGTCCCCACGCTCCCGCCACACGCCGGGCACGGCCGGAATTCGCCCTTCCGGGTAGTCGGAGAGCCAGTGGGTGCCGGTCAGCGAGAGCGGACCGTGCGGTGCGGAGACGGCGGTGATGCGGCGTTCGTGCCAGTTCTTCCAGTTCCGCGCGGGATCCAGGTCTGTGTCTGTGCTCATGCCGACGCAGCCTTCCACACGGGCTCCCGTACGGGCTTTCACACCCGCTTCCGCCCGCGTCTCCACCCGCGCCGCGCCGACGGCCGGGACTCAGCAGTCGCAGCCGCAGCAGTCACAACCGTCACAGCCGCAGTTGCAGCACTCGCAGCCGCAGTCGGCGCAGTCCGCACAGCCCTCGCGCCTCTCGCGCGACCACGGGCCCTCGTACTCACTGGCGCAGCAGAGCTGGCAGGTGCAGCAGAGCCCGATCGCCACCGCGCAGCCGGCCCAGAAGCCGCGCCGCTCCGGCCGGGGCGGCCGGGGCAGGAGGTCGGGTCCGGGACCACCGGGGCCGCCCGGCCCACCCGGCCCCCCGCCGCCGTAGGGGTTGTCGCCGCCCGGATTCCCGCCCCCGTGGGGATTGTTCGAGCCGTACGGACCGGACTGGCCGTACGGATTCCCGCCCTGCCCTCCGTACGGATTCCCGTCCTGGACGCTCACCTGCCCCTGGTGCGAGCAGGAGGACGTCCCGAAGGCGCGGTCGACGGAGGTACGCAGTTCGTGCGCCAGCAGCACATGCGCCAGCTTGTCGTCGACGAACTCCGCGTCGCGCAGCGCCAGCCGGATGCCGTGCAGCGCGTCGTCCGCGAGCCGGCGCGCCTCGGCGAGTGAGGTGCCGGTCGCCGTGAGCGGGTTCCAGGCACCCGACGCGGCGTCAGCTCCCTGGTCCTCCACGGCATCCAGCAGATGGGCGAGCCGTCCGAAGAGCCGGCCCGCCTCGGCGAGCGGCGCCATGTTGCCCGGCCGGCCCGCGAGTACGGCGGTGTGCGCGAACGCGGCGGCCGTCGCGGTCTCGGTCGGCTCGGTGACGGTGAGCAGCGGGGTGCCGGGTCCGGCGAGTGCCTCGATGCCGGTCTGCCGGTCGACCGCGTCGACGAGCACCGCCGTGTCGAAGCCCAGCCGCGCGCCGGTACGCGCCCCCGCGCGGTCCCAGCCGCCGGCTATCCGGCGCGCGGCGACCGCCACCGGCCGCCGCCTCAACATCCCGTCCCCGTCGGCGACGTGGTCCCGTACCTTCGCCGAGGCGAGCACCAGCGACACAGCCGCTGCAAGGCGTGCTCCTTCGCCTTTCGCGACCGGAGCGGTTCGCATCCCGCGGAGTGGGCAAGGGCCAGCTGTACGGCGCCATCCGGCGCTGCGCTCGGCCTGAGCCTCCGTCAGAACGGAGACAATCAGGCCGTCATAGTTGGTGACAATGCGGGAGAGCTGTCCGTGGTCCGAGCGAAGTGCCAGGCACAGCCCGCACAGATGAGCCATCCACTCGGTCTTGAGTCCTTCCGAGAGTCGATGGCTGCATGGCCTCACAATTCCGAACACGACGGTCCCCCCGGTGTCGTTCGACGGTGCGCAAGGCATCGTATCGAGCCATCTCGTTCACCCGTACGTCCCCAGCGTCACCCGTCTGGCTGGACTTTCATATTTTCATTACGTCAGGGCCCGTACACAGGAAGAACCCTGACGAATCGCCATATCTTCTGCACCAGTACCGTCACGAATCCCCTGCGCGGCGACAATCCACTTGGCGCGCAATCCGCATCATGGACAACCATAGGCATGCGGAACCACAAGCGACCGCGGTGAAAGGAGGCGTCCATGGGATCGGTGCGCAAGGCGAGTGCCTGGCTGGGCCTCGTTGAGGACAACGACGAGCGTTACTACGACGACGAGTACTCCGAGGGTGCCGAGAACAACGACACCTGGAAGACCGATCCGCGGGTGCGGATCGCCGCCGAGGCGGCTCCGGAGCAGGACCGCAGGATCGCCACCGTCTCGCCGGAGAGCTTCCGGGACGCGCGTGGCATCGGCGAGCTGTTCCGGGAGGGTGTCCCCGTCATCCTGAACCTCACCGCGATGGAGCCCGCCGACGCCAAGCGCGTCGTCGACTTCGCCGCCGGACTGATCTTCGGTCTCCGTGGCTCGATCGACCGTGTCGCCACCCGGGTGTTCCTGCTGACCCCCGCCGACACCGAGATCGTCAGCGGGGAGTCCAAGGCCCACGGGCGGGACGGCTTCTTCAACCAGAGCTGAGCGAGGCGCTCACCGGGTCACGCCCGGTCACCGGAAGGCATCCAGACCGGTGAGTGCCTTGCCCAGCACCAGCTGGTGCATTTCGACGGTGCCCTCGTAGGTGAGCACCGACTCCAGATTCGTCGCGTGCCGCA
This sequence comes from Streptomyces sp. NPDC057137, assembly GCF_042670825.1. NCBI lineage: Bacteria > Bacillati > Actinomycetota > Actinomycetes > Kitasatosporales > Streptomycetaceae > Streptomyces > Streptomyces sp. NPDC057137. The sequence continues at coordinate 5,734 of NZ_JBHUUW010000115.1, forward strand.
TCACGGGATATTCGAGCGAGATCCCGTTGGCCCCGAGGATCGTGCGCGAGGTACGGCAGATCTCGATCGCCTCCCGCACATTGTTCAGCTTGCCGAAGCTGACCTGCTCGGGAAGCAGCTTCCCCGCGTCCAGGCGCCGGCCGAGATGGTGCGCCAGCAGGATTCCCTTGTGCAGTTCGAGAGCCATGTCGGCGAGCTTGGCCTGGGTGAGCTGGAAGCCGCCGATCGGCCTGCCGAACTGCTCGCGGGTCTTCGCGTAGTCGACGGCCGACTCGAAACTGGCGCGCGCCGCCCCCATCGAGCCCCAGACGATCCCGTAGCGGGCGTGGCTCAGACAGCTGAGGGGCCCGCGCAGACCGGTGACGGCGGGGAGTACGGCGTCGGCCGGGAGCCGTACCTCGTCCATGACCAGTTCGCTGGTGACCGAGGCGCGCAGCGACCACTTGTGCTTGATCTCGGGCGCCGAGAAGCCTGGGCTGTCGGCCGGTACCAGGAAACCGCGGATCCCTTCGTCCGTCTGTGCCCAGACGACGGCGACGCCCGCGACCGAGCCGTTGGTGATCCACATCTTGCGGCCGGTGAGCACCCAGTCGGTGCCGTCGCGCTTGGCGTACGTGCGCATCCCGGACGGGTCGGAGCCGTGGTCGGGCTCGGTGAGACCGAAGCAGCCGATGATCTCGCCGGCCGCCATGCCGGGCAGCCACCGCTCCTTCTGCTCGTCGGAGCCGAACCGGTGGATCGCGTACATCGCGAGGGAGCCCTGTACGGAGACGAGTGAGCGGATCCCGGAGTCGGCGGCCTCCAGCTCCAGGCAGGCGAGCCCGTACTGGACGGAGCTGGCTCCCGCGCAGCCGTACCCCTGGAGCGACATGCCGAGCGCGCCGAGGGCGCCGAGTTCACGGCTCAGCTCGCGGATGCCGGGCAGCTCGCCACGCTCGTACCACTCGGCGATGTGCGGCATGACCCGGTCCTTGGCCCAGGAGCGCACGGTGTCGCGGACGGCCAGGTCCTCGGGCTCCAGCAGATCGTCGATGCCGAGGGGGTCGCGCGGGTCGAAGGGCGGGCGTTTCGAGGAGGAGGAGGAGGACGACGACGGCTTCGAGGCTGAGGGTGCGGGCATGGGGGCTGCCTCCGGCGGCTCGCGGATGTCGGTGGAACTCGCGGATGTCAGTAAAACTAGCAGCGCTAGTTACGCTCGGCGCCGACATTACGACGCAAGGCTGTCGCCCGTCCAGACCCGCCGTGGCGCGCGGGGCTCCGGCCCGCGGGGACAGCGGCCTCGACCGCCGTGCCGTCGCGTGGCGCCGGTATGCCGCTCCCGGCCGCGCCGTCGGCCTCGCCGCAAGGCGGTGTCCCGCAGTCCATCACCCGGGGCAGTCGCAGCGCCGCCACCGCGCCGAGCAGCAGCAGTCCCGCGCTGACCAGGAGCGTGACATGCAGACCGTGCACGAAGGAGTGACGCGCCGCGGTACGCAGGGCCTCCCCCGCCGGACCACCCAGCTGGGCGGCCACCTGGTACGCCTGCCCCAGCGAGTTGGCGGCGGCCGATCCCGCGGCCGCCGGCACCCCGTCGACCGCGCCCGACGACAGGCCGGGCGCGTAGGCCGCGTTCATGACGCTGCCGAGCAGCGCGATGCCCATGCCCGCGCCGAGCTGGTACGCCGTCTCGCCGATGGCAGCGGCGCCGCCCGCCTGCTCCGGTGGTGCCTCGCTGAGCATCGACTCGTACGCGCCGAAGAGCGTGGACTGGAGGCCGAAGCCGAGCAGCACGAAGGCCGTGGTCAGCAGCGCGGGCCGGTCGTGGTGGCCCATCATCACCAGCAGCAGCACGGCGCCGGCGGTGAGGACGAACCCGCAGGCGACCATCCGGCGCGGGCCGACGCGGCGCAGGGTGTACGAGCCGGTGGCGCCCGCCGCCATCGCGGCGAAGGTGAGCGGCAGCAGCCGCAGTCCGGTCTCCAGCGGGCTGAGTCCCAGTACCAGTTGGAGGTACTGGACGGCGATCAGCTCCAGGCCGACCAGCGCGAGCATCGCGAGGACGATGCAGCCGACGGAGGTCGAGAAGGTCCGCCGGGCGAACATCGTGACGTCTATGAGCGGATGTTTCCGGCGCTTCTGCCGCCGTACGAAGAGGAAGAGCAGGACCGTACCGAGAAGCAGCGGTCCGAAGGTCCTGACGTCGAGCATCGAGGCGCCCGCGCCGAGGCGTTTCACCCCGAGGACCGCGCTGAGCACCCCGGCCGCCGCCATCAGCGCGCCGACCACGTCCCACGGGCCGTCGCAGCCGCCCTTCGACTCGGGCAGCAGGAAGCGGCCGACCGGCAGGATCAGCGCCATCAGCGGCACGTTGATCAGGAAGACCGAGCCCCACCAGAAGTGCTCGACGAGGAATCCGCCGAGGACGGGTCCGGTCGCGGCGCCGACGGCGGCCACCGCCGTCCAGATGCCGATCGCCATGGCGCGCTCGCGGCGGTCGGGGAAGACGGTACGGAGGATGGAGAGCGTCGCGGGCATGATCATCGCGCCGCCGACACCCAGCAGGGCGCGGGCGGCGATCAGTATGCCGGGCGACCCGGCGAAGGCCGCGGCCACCGAGGCCAGGCCGAAGATCCCGTAGCCGATGAGCAGGACCCGCCGCCGGCCGATCCGGTCACCGAGCGTGCCGAAGAGGATCAGCAGCGCGGCACAGACCAGCGGGTAGGCGTCCACGATCCACAGCAGCTGGACACCGCTGGGCCGCAGGTCCTCGCTGACGGCGGGGACGGCGACGTGCAGCACGGTCGCGTCGAGCGCGACGAGCAGGAGGCTGACGCAGAGTACGACCAGGACGGCCCAGCGGTTGACGCCGCCGCCAGGGGCACCGCCGCCGACGGCGGCACGCAGGCGCGCTCCGGCCGTGGTGGTCCCGGACATCTACCTACCTCCCAGTGAAGTCCCTCGCGCTCGGCGGACCAGCCGGGGACGGTGGTGGTCCCCCGGGGCGGCCCGGCATCGACGGGCGAGTGCGGGACAGCGTACGCGAGTTCCCCTGCCCCGAACGTGGCCCGTCTCACCTCGTCGAACGTCGAAGTGTCGCGTACGGGGACGGGCCGCGGACGGGCGGGGGTCACCCCGGCGCGGTCAAGCCTCGGTCAAGCGGTCGGAAAATTCCGTGCGACGCCACGGTGAACTAATTCTGTTGTGCACAAAGACACTTACCGGGGCGCCCGCCGCGAGCAATAGGGCAGAAGGTCACTTGAAATTGCGGAACGGCCTCGGATAAACAGCGATCCGAGACACACTCCACATCACATCGTCATCACAAAGAGACTGGAACGACCGAGTCGGCCGTTCACTCGCTGTAACGTCGATTGGGTGCGTACCGACATCTTCGCCCGACTGGACCGGGAGCCGGAGCCGCCGAAGATAGAGATCCCGCGGATGAGCCGTACCCGCGTGACTCTCTTCGGCGGGACTTTGGCGTTCTATCTCGCCATCGTCATCGCCGTTCTCGCCTCGTCCTGGCTGGTGACGCTGGACTGGAAGATCATGCTGTTCCGGCCGTACCAGCAGTGGCAGCAACTGCACGCGTTCCTGGACTACTTCGTGGTGCTCGGGCAGCGCGGCCCCACGGCCGTGATGATCGCCGCCTGGCTGGGCTGGCGGTCCTGGCGCCAGCACACACTACGTCCGCTGCTGGTTCTCGGCGCGTCACTGCTGCTGCTCAACGTGACCGTGGGTGCGGTGAAGCTCGGCCTCGGCCGGCTCGGCCCGCACTACGCGACACAGATCGGCTCGGCCGAACTCTTCGCGGGCGGCGACATATTCCCCTCGGGCCACACCGCGAACGCCGTGGTGACCTGGGGAATCCTGGCCTATCTGGCCACCACTCCACGGGCCAGGCGCTATCTGTCGATCGGGTCGTCCGTGGTCGCCCTCGGCGTCGGCGCGACGACCGTCTATCTGGGCACGCACTGGCTGAGCGACGTCCTGCTCGGCTGGGTCGCCGGTCTGCTGATCCTGCTCGCCCTGCCGTGGTTCGAGCCGACGATCGGCCGTACCGAGGCCGCGGTGTTCGCGGTGCGTGAGCAGGTACGGGCGCGGTGGCGCGAGCGGCGCGGGACCGCCGCCGAGCCGGCACCGGCCGGCGGGCCCTGGCCCGTGATAGTCCCTCAGCTCCCCGCGCAGGAGGACGAGGACGCCGGCCGCTCGACGGTCGGCACCGCCCACACGGGCCGTAACGCGACCGGCAGGAACACGACCTCGCAGCTCACCCAGCCCCGGCCGCATGCCACGGCACGCTCGGAACGGACCCCGACCACCCCGGCGGGCAGCCGCCGGCCACCGCGTTCACGGCCGGTGACGGGCGGCTGAGGCCCGGTCAGCACCCGGCCAGGACCTGGTCAGGGCCTTGGTCAGCACAGCGGAAGACCCCGGCGCGTCCGCCGGGGTCTTCCGCTGTATGACGTCAACTCGCGACGTCAACTCACGAGGTCAAACGGTCGCCTCAGCCCAGCCAGCAGCGGATGACGGTGTCGTTCTCGACCTCGAAGTTCAGCCGCCCCTGCAGGAACTCCATGGTGATGATGGCGCCCGGCGGCAGCGCCCTGACGGTGGTCCAGCCGCGCTCGCGCGCGATCCGCTCGGCCTCGGGGGCGGCGAGGCCCACATAGGAGTCGGGCGCGTCGTCGGGCTGTGCCGGAGGTGTCGGTATCGATGCCATACGGCTCAGCCTAGGGCTTCCGGGCCGTCCTGGCCCGGTCGGCGGCGGGAGCGGCGGCGCGAGCGGGCGGCGACGGCGGACGGTGACGGAACGCTCGGCTCCGGCGGATGTCCGGTCACTGTCCCCACGCACTTACGTACGACCGCGGTCACACTTGTGTCACAGGATCACGACACGTGTTCGGTGACTCCCCCATGCCTTCGGACCGCTGTTCACATGTCCGCCTTAAGTAAGCGATAAGTAATTCGACAGACTCGAAGATCACCGTATTTTCCGGGCTCCGAATTCCCCCGTTCGACGGTCCACCGGTATTTGACACGCCGTACGGAATTCACCTCGTCCTCGCACAATCATCGGCGGTACGACACCTTCCGGATGACCCCGGACGCGGCGACTCCGGTGTTACGGAGCGTCCCCCAGCGCCCGCGAAAGGCGGTCCCGCGCCGTCCTCATGTGCTCCGTCAGCTCCCGCGGTTCGACCACCTCGAAGTCGATGCCGAGGAGCATCACATGGACCACCATCACATCGAGACCGCCCGCCCCGGTGCGCAGCAGACAGCTGTGCTCGTCGACCGGCTCCAGCACACCGGCGGACGGTGACACCAGCTGCGCAGCCTCCGCCGCGGACGCGTGGAGCCTGATCACCGCGGCCTCGGCGTAGGCCCGGGTGGAGACGCCCTCGGAGACATAGGCGGCCAGATCGTCGGCGGGCGGTTCGCGGGGCGGGAAGCGGGGGCCGTGCGGCGGCCTGGGCGTGATGCGGTCGGCCCGGAACGTACGCCAGTCGGCGCGGTCCAGGTCCCAGGCGACCAGATACCAGCGGCGCTCGGTGCACACGAGCCGGTGCGGCTCCACCGTGCGGCGGCTGGCGGCGCCGACGTGGTCGAGGTAGTCGAAGCGCAGCCGCTCGCCGTCCCGGCAGAGGTTGGCCAGCTCGGTGAGGAGGCTCGCGTCGACGGTCGGGCCGCCCGGGCCGCGCAGCATGGGGACGGTGAACGCGTTGAGCGCGCCGACCCGGCGGCGCAGCCGGCTCGGCAGGACCTGTTCCAGCTTGGCGAGCGCGCGGACGGAGGTCTCGCCGATGCCGTCGATGCCGTTGCCCGCCGCCGTACGCAGCCCGACGGCGACGGCGACGGCCTCCTCGTCGTCCAGCAGGAGCGGCGGCAGTTCGGCCCCGGCACCGAGCTGGTAGCCGCCGCCGGTGCCCGGACTGGCGTTCACCGGGTAGCCCAGCCCGCGCAGCCGGTCGACGTCGCGCCGTACGGTGCGCGGCGTCACCCCCAGGCGTTCGGCCAGATCGGGGCCGGACCAATCGCGGTGGGCCTGCAGCAGGGAGAGCAGGCGGAGCAGTCGGGCCGAGGTCTCCAGCATGCGTCGATTCTGCCAGCGGTCGAGGACAGGTACTGTCCGCATGTGCGGGCGGTCGGGACCGTCAGTCCCCCGGATCCAGGCGTACGCGGAGGTCGTTGTCCCCCGAGTAGCAGGGGGCGGCCAGCCAGCCGTCGGCCCGGTACGCCGGATAGACGTAGATGCTCCCGCGGTCCCACACGTCGTCGAGGATCCGGGAGAGCCGGACGGGGGCCTCGCCGTGCGCGGGCCGCAGCCACAGGTCCCACAACCGCCGCACCGTCATGGGCGGTTCGGCCAGCGCCGTGTACGGCAGGGTGAAGGTGAAGGCCCCGCCCGCGCCGCCGGTCACGGGGACCCGGTGCGTACGGGCCCCGCCGTCGTGCGGGCTCACGCACCGCCGCGCCTCGGCCGTCGCGCCGTCGCCCGCCTCGGCGCCGTACAGCACGCCCTCCACGGTCATGGCGCCGTCCGCGAAGTGGATCGCCCCGGCCTCCGCGTGCGGTGCGCGGACCCAGCAGCGCAGCGCGAGACGGCCGTCGGCGGTCGGGTACGGGACGCGGACCGTGACCGGTCCGGCGCCGGGGACCCGGTCGACGAGCGCGCGCAGGTCCCGGGTGCCGGGGCGGACGGGCCGGCTGTCGCGCTCGATGTCCCAGTGGCCCTCGGCGAGCGGGGTGGCGCGGTCCAGTACGGCGCGGGGTCCGGTCAGCGGCAGGCGTACCTCGTCCGCGGGCGTGGCGCCGCCGCGTCGGCGCAGGACCAGCTCCGTGCCGACGGCCTCGGCGAATTCGAAGATCACCGTGCCCGCCGCGTCGGCGGTGCAGTGCGCGGTGGGGGCGCTCATGTGGTCCTCGCCCTGCGGACCGCGGCCGCCGCCAGTTCGCGCACCGTCCGCGTACCGCCCACGAGGAGGCCACGGCCGCGCCGTACGGCGCCGAGCACCGCCTCGCGCGGTCCCGCGTTCCGGCGCCGCGCGACCAGGGCGGCGTACAGCGCCTCGTGGCGCTCGGCGATCCGCGCCGGGTCGAACCGGGCGGACGACTCGACGGCCGCCAGGCCCGTACGCCGCCGCAGTCCGTCGTCCTCGATCAGCGCGAGGAGCCCGTCGGCGATCGCGTCCACGTCCCCGACCGGCACCAGCCGGCCGTCGACCCCGTCCTCGATGATCTCGCCGGGCCCGTGCGGGCAGTCGGTGGAGACGACGGGTACGCCGCAGCGCATCGCCTCGACGATGGTCATGCCGAAGGATTCGTGGCTCGACGTCACGACGGCGATCGAACCCTTGACCCACTCGGGCTCCAACGGGTGCACCGTGCCCATGAGATGGACGTGGTTGTGGAGCCCGCGCTCCTCGATCAGGGCGCGCAGGGCGGCGCGTTCGTCGCCGGTCGCGTCCCCCGCGCCGTAGATCCTCAGCCGCCAGTCGGGCCGGGCGGCCACCACCGTGGCGAAGGCCCTGATCAGCAGGTCGTACCGCTTGACCGAGGTGAGCCTGCCCGCCGCCACGACCCACCTCCCGGTGGAGTCGGCGGGGGCGACGGTCGGCGCGGGCACGCTGCCCGGCACGGCGTCGATCCGTACGCCGGGCAGGCGCAGCCGGGACCGGTAGGCGCGCGCGTCGGCCTCGGTGACGGTGGTCACGGCGTCGAGCAGCAGGTACCGGCGGGTGATCTCGCGGCGCAGCCGGTGGCTGTGACTGTCCAGCGTGAGGTGCTCCTGGCCGACCCGGACCGGGCCGCGCCCGGTCTGCCGGGCGATGTGGCAGTTGAGCCCCGGCCGGGTGCCGACGACGACGTCGGCCGTCAGCGACCGCAGGTGCTCGGCGATGCGGGTGTCGGTGAGACGGCTGTACTGCCGGTGCCGCCCGTCGCCGCGCGGGAAGACCGTGGCCGGCCGGGCGAGGTCGGGGTGAGCGCCGTCGTAACCGGCGCTGTTCTTGCGCAGATCGACGAGATGGCGCAGCAGGACGCCTTCGGGCGCGCCCAGCGTCGGGTCTTCGCGGTGCCGGAAGACCGAGACGATCTCGACGTCGTGCCGCTCGGCGAGCGCCCGCGCGAGATTGAACGTGGTGCGGATCGTGCCGCCGACGCCGAAGGCGTTGTGGAGCAGAAAAGAGATGTGCATGTCCTGCGGTGTCTCCCTGGTCAACCTGCCGCGACTGTAGGCCGGGTACCGACCCGGCCCACCGCGCGCACGCGGCCCGGCCGGTACGACGCCGCCGCCGCACCTTCGCGCGCCCCGGCACCGGCTCCGGGCCGACGGGGCGGGCGCGCCGGGAAGCTTCACCCGTACGGGGCGAGGACGTGTCCGCGAGGTGGCGCCTCCCGCCCGAAGGGCGTGGCCCGCGGCGGCTGGTGCGGTGCGTCGCGAGGCGGCGGATCGGCCTCGTACCGGGCGTACTTGGCCGACTGCGACAACGCGGCGAAGTGGCGTGCCGGCCACCGCGGGCCGGACGGGACTCCGAAGACGGGCCCCTGCGGGGCCGGTGGTTCGATTCGTCCGGCTTCGCGCGTGACCCCGGCGACAGCTCACCCGTTGTCTCTTTACGAGCCGGGAACAGCCCGGCCCACGCACCGAGTTCGAGGAGCCACCCGTGCCGCGCATGCTCGACGTCAGCGAAGACGTACGCGCCGAGATCGGCGACGAAGAAGCCGATCGCCTGCTCGTCGGCGAGAACTCCCCGGGCAGCTACGACTGCACCTCCTGCCGTACCCCGGGCGACTCCGAAACTGAGCGCACCAGCACGGTGCTGTTCATCGGCGAGGAGACCGCCGTCCTGGCCTTCGCCCACGCCACCTGCATCCCCTCCCAGGTCGTCAAGGTGGCCGAGGACCAGCTCCAGGGCGCCGTCCGCAGCATCACCGGCGCGGACCCCCGGCCCACGGGCACAGGCGGTGAACAGGCCGTCCTCGGTGTCACCAGCGGTCTGGTCCTGATCGACAACCAGCTGCACCCCGCCCTGGTCGTCGAACCGACCGGCCCCATCGCCCGGCCCGGTTCGGTCGGCGACGAGGACGAGTTCCTGCCGCTCCTCGTGGAGCAGGGCTTCCAGCCGGTCGGTGATCTGAACCGGCCTCCGGGCACGCTGTCCGGCTGGTCGGTGCTGCTCGCCATGGGCCAGCTGCACGCGGTCCTCCAGCCCGGTACGGGCGGCGGCACCCCGGTCGCCTGGTGGCAGGCCCACCAGCCGCTCCAGGTCACCAGCGACTGGCGGGCCGCCGCCAACAAGTCGCGGACGGTCCTGGTCTTCGCGGCGCCGGTCGGCTCCATCGGCCAGCAGCCGCGTGAGGACCTGCTGCGCGACGCGCTGGACAAGGCCGCGGCCGACGGGCGTCTGGTGGCCGCGGCGATGCCGCTGGCCGGCACGTGACGGACGAGGGACAGGCCCCTCCGGGGGAGCGGGATCGCGTCGGGGACTCGGCCCGTACCCCCGCCGGCTCGTCCTCCCACCCCTCGCGACCGGCATTTTCGCCGGTCAGGCCGCATCCGACGGACGACGGGGTCGTTGGCACCTACGTGCACTCATACGACCGTTCACGTCAGCAGTACCAGCCCCAGGTCCCCGCCATGCGCCCGGCCCAGGACCCCCCGGCCGGTTACTCGTCCGGCTACTCGGCCACGCCGATCTACGACGCGCTGTACTCCGAGTACCTGCGGTCGTTCAGGACCCTGCCGGGCGACCGGAGCGGTGAGGAGAGCCTGGGCTTCACCGCCTTCGGTACGGGGATGCAGGGGTCCTCCTCGGGCCAGCAGTCCCCGTTCACGAGCACGTGGCAGAGCGGCCGGCAGTACTCGGGCGGCCGGCCGCAGATGGCTCTGCCGCCGGCGCCGCGCCGGGGCCTCTGACCCCGTAGGCCGTACGTCGGCAAGCCGTACACGGAGAAGCAGGTGGGCCGGCGCGGATGTCGTC
>NZ_JBHUUW010000116.1:0-14661 GCF_042670825.1 Streptomyces sp. NPDC057137
CACCTGACCAGGTGGGCGGCGACAGCGGTTTTCACGGCCGGTGTGCCGGACAGGACTCAGCCGTCGAGGTCCGCCAGGGACACGACCCTCGGCTCGGGCACGGGGACGATGAACCGGCCGCCGCCCTCCAGGAACGCCCGCTCGTTGCGGATGATCTCGTCCGCGTAGTTCCAGGCGAAGAGCAGGTAGTAGTCGGGAGGGTTCAGCGCGGCCTGCTCGGGGGACCGGACGGGGATGTGCGATCCGGGCTGGAGCTTGCCCTGCTTCAGGTCGGTGGTGTCGAGGCAGAACTCCAGGTCCTCGGTGCCCAGTCCGCAGACACCGACCATGGTGCTGCCCTTGGCCGGCGCACCGTAGCCGGCGACCCGCTTGCCGTCGGCGACCAGGCCGCGTACGAGCGGCGGCAGCGTCTCGCGGATGTGCGCGACCCGCCGGGCGAACTCGTCGTACGTGGCGTCGTCGAAGAAGCCCGAGTCCCGCTCCAGCCGCTCCAGTTCGGCCACCACCGGACGCGGCTGCCAGGGCGCGTCGTCGCGGCTGACGAACACGATGATCGAGCCGCCGTGCACCGTGGCCCGCTCGACGTCGACGACCCGCAGTCCGTGCCGCCCGAAGAGGCCGGCGAAAGTGCTCACCGAGAAGTAGGAGAGGTGCTCGTGGTAGATGGTGTCGAACTCGTTGCTCGCCAGCATGTCGAGCGCGTAGGGCACCTCGACGGCGAACACACCGGCCGGCTCCAGCAGTTCACGTACCCCGGTGGCGATCTCGGAGATGTCGTCGATGTGCGCGAACACGTGCCGGCCGAGGATCAGCTGGGCGTGGCCGTACTCCTTCACGATCCGGTCGGCGGTGACCTCGGAGAAGAAGTCCGGCAGCGTCTCGACGCCCCGCTCGTTGGCCAGCGCGGCCAGCTCCCGGGCGGGGTCGACCCCGAGGGTGCGCATCCCCGAGTCCTGGAAGGCGGCCAGCTGCTGCCCGGTGTTGCTGCCCATCTCCACCACGAAGCTGCCCGGCGCCAGCTCGAACCGCTCGACGCACAGGTCGGCGACATGGCGCATGTGCCGCGAGATGGTCTGCGAGTCCGAGGTGACGTAGAAGTAGGTGCGGTACAGCACTTCGGGATCGACGGTGTGCGTCAGGGTCATCAGCCGGCAGTCCCGGCAGGACAGCACGCCGAGCGGGAACCTCGCCTCGCCGTCCAGCGGTGTGCCGGGTTCGAGGAAGCTGTTGGCCAGCGGCAGTGGCCCGAAGTCGACGACCTCCTGCCAGTTCGACCCGCCGCACACCCGGCACAGGTCCACCTGCCGGGCGGGCGGCCCGCCCTTCGTTTCCTGAGTCATCTGGGAACCTTCCTGGGGTTGATGTTCGCCGTCGTTCCGGTGCTGCCGCCGTCGGCCGCCGAGGTGCCGTTCAGGGAGGGGCGAAGGGCGCGTCGGGGCCGCCGGGCAGCGCGTCGTGGAGCATGTGCCGCCAGGGGGCCATCGGCCCGAGACCGGCGAGTGCCCACCGGTCCTGCGAGAGCACGCTGTACGCGGGCCGGGGAGCCGACCGTGACAGTGCGGTGGTGGAGCAGGGGCTGACCCGGTCGGCGTCGAGACCGACCCGTTCCAGAACGGCTCTGGCCAGCCCGTACCAGGTGGCCTGACCGGTGGCGGAGCCGTGGTAGATCCCGGCGGGCGCCCGGCCGTCCAGCGCCCGGTGCCCCAGCTCCACCAGCCGCAGGGCCAGTGCCCGCGACCAGGTGGGCGCGCCGTGCTGGTCGTTCACCACTCGTAGCTGGTCGCCGGCGGCGGTCCGGCGCAGGATCGTCTTCACGAAGTTCATGCCGTGCTCGCCGTAGAGCCAGGTGGTGCGGACGACATAGCCGGAGCCGGGCAGCAGCGCCGCCACCGCGCGTTCACCGGCCACCTTGCTCCGCCCGTAGGCGTTGACGGGCCGGGGCGGCGCGTACTCCGAGTAGGGAAAGGAGCTGTCCCCGGCGAAGGCGTAGTCCGTCGAGATGTGGAGCAGTCGCGCGCCGCTCCCGGCGCACGCCTTCGCCAGGCCGCCGACGGCCCGGCCGTTGACGGCCAGGGCCTGTTCCTCATCCGCTTCCGCGCGGTCGACGTCGGTGTACGCCGCCGCGTTGATCACGATGTCGTGCTCGTACACGGCCGCCCGGACCGCTGCCGGGTCGGTGATGTCGAGGTCGTCGCGTGCCGCCCCGGTCACCCGGGCGCCGGGATCCCGGCCCAGGATGTGAAGCAACTCGCGGCCGACCATGCCGTGCGCGCCGGTCACCAGCCACCGGGTCATCCACCGATCACGGCCTCGGTCCCCGCCGGGCTCCCGGCCTCCGTCCCGCCCGCGGTCGCGCCGGGGGGCCCGCCGCCCGGCTGCCACCAGTCCCGGTTGTCCCGGTACCAGGCGACCGTCCGCGCCAGTCCCTCCTCGAACGGGATCCGGGGCGCGTACCCCAGCTCGTCGCGGATCTTGTCGATGGACAGCGCGTAACGACGGTCGTGGCCCTTGCGGTCGGCGACCCGCTCGACCGAATCCCACCGCGCCCCACAGGCGTCGAGGAGCATGCCGACCAGCTCGCGGTTGGTCAGCTCCCTGCCGCCACCGATGTGGTAGACGCCGCCGGGCCTGCCGTCGCGCATCACCCGCTCGATGCCCCGGCAGTGGTCCTCGACATGCAGCCACTCCCGGACGTTCGCGCCGTCGCCGTACAGCGGTACCCGCTTGCCTTCCAGCAGTCGTGTCACGAAGAGAGGGATGAGCTTCTCCGCGTACTGGTGCGGCCCGTAGTTGTTGGAGCAGCGGGTGACCACCACATCCATGCCGTGCGTACGGTGGTAGGCCAGCGCCAGCAGATCCGACGCCGCCTTCGAAGCCGAGTAGGGCGAACTGGGCGCGAGTATCTGGTCCTCGGACCACTCGCCCTTGTCGATGGAGCCGTAGACCTCGTCCGTCGAGATGTGGACGAATCTGCCGACACCGTGCTTCAGTACCGCGTCGAGCAGGACCTGGGTGCCGAGCACATTCGTGGAGACGAAGGGCCCGGCACCGTCGATGGACCGGTCGACGTGTGATTCGGCGGCGAAGTGGACGACGACATCGTGGCCGGGCATGACCCGGTCGACGGTGCCGGCGTCACGGATGTCGCCGGCCACGAAGGAATACCCGGCGTGACCGGCGACCGGGGCGAGATTGGCCGTGTTGCCCGAGTACGTCAGCGCGTCGAGCACGGTCACCCGGTCCGACCCGCGGGCCAGCAGCCCGCGGACGAACTCGGATCCGATGAACCCGGCGCCGCCCGTGACGAGTATGCGCATCGCGAACCACCTTTGTATGCGGGGGAGTTCGGAGGTCAGTTCTTGATGGTTTCGACGACCTGCCGGGCGATCGCGGCCGGCAGCGGCAGGCTGTGGATCTCCTCGCGGATCTCCTCCGCCGTGGTCCTGAGCTTGGTGTCGCCGAGCAGCGCGTCGACGGACTCCTTGGAGATCTCGTCGTGCCGTACGTGCAGACCGGCGCCACGGCTCGCGACGGCGGCGGCGCTCTCCGCGCGTTCGCCCTCGTCCGGCATGAGGATCTGTGGGATGCCGGCCTCCAGCGCGGCCAGGGTGGTGCCGGAGCCGCCGTGGTGGATCAGGCCCGCGCTCGACTTGAGCAGCAGGTTGAGCGGCACCCAGCCGGCGACGCGCGCGTTGTCGGGCAGGGTCGGCAGCGTGGAGGTGTCGATGTCGCCGAGCGCGAGGATGAACTCGGCGTCCGTGTCGCCCGCCAGCTCGATCACCTTGTCGAGCGGACCGAGCCCGCCGAAGCCGGGCGCCGTGGTGCCCAGCGTGACGGCGATACGGGGGCGCTCGGCCGGAACGTTCAGCCACTCGGGAACCACACCGCCGCCGTTGTACGGGATGTAGCGCACCGGCCAGGCGGACGGAGAGTTGCCCGTCAGGCTCGGGGGCGTGACATCGATGGTGTGCAGGACCTCGGGCAGTTCGGCTCCGTGGCGCTCGAAGCACTCGGCGTTCCACTCGCGCAGTTCGCGGGTGAACGCGCCGGTGTGCACGAGACCGTAGCCGTGCTCGATGGCCGGGACGCCGAGTTTGCCGGCGGCGAGCAGACCGCCGACGTTGAGCGAGGAGAAGACGATCGCGTCCGGCTTCCACTCCTGCGCGACCTGCACGTAGCGGTCGACGACGTCCGGCTGGTGGTTCATGAGGACGGCGTAGAAGCGCTGGGTCGCCTCGAAGGAGGAGTGGTCGACCTCGGCGTAACGTGCCGCCAGTTCCGGGTACTTGGTGAAGGTCTCCTGGACCATGCTCACCACGGTCTTGCCCGGGCAGACGTCCTCGACCTGATGTCCGGAGTTCCGTACGGCCACGGCATCGCCACCGGTGGCGTAGAGCACCTCGTGGCCCGCCAGGCGCAGGGCCCAGGCGAGTGGGACGGTGGGAAAAGCGTGGCCGATTCCTGGAGTTGCCGCAATGAGGATACGCATAGTTTTTTGCTCCCTTCCGGGCATCAATTTCTCAATGCCGGGACGGCCCGTCCAACGGCCTCCGCGTAATAAATCACCTCGGCGGCCGAAGGCGTCAGCGGTCGGTCAGCCGTCGGTCAGCGACGCGTCAGGGGTAAGGGCGACGATGGGTGATCCATCCAGACGATCGAGGAGTTGGCATGAAAGGACTGGTCCTGGCCGGAGGCTCCGGCTCCCGGCTCCGCCCCATCACGCACACCTCGGCCAAGCAACTTGTCCCGGTCGCGAATCGCCCCGTGCTCTTCTACGGTCTCGAATCGATCGCGCAGGCCGGCATCACCGAGGTCGGCATAGTCGTCGGCGACACCGCCGCCGAAATAAAGCAGGCGGTCGGTGACGGTTCCCGATTCGGCCTGGACGTGACGTACATCCAGCAGGAGAGACCACTCGGGCTCGCGCATGGTGTATTGGTGGCGCGCGAATTCCTCGGTGACGACGACTTCGCCATGTATCTCGGCGACAATTTCATCGTGGACGGAATCAAGCCGTTCGTGGACGAGTTCCGCAGGAATCGGGCGGATGCCCAGATCCTGCTGACCCGGGTCCTCGATCCGGGAGCGTTCGGGGTCGCCGAACTCGACCTGGCCGGGGAGGTGGTGGGCCTGGAGGAGAAGCCGGAGTTCCCCAAGAGCGATCTCGCGCTGGTGGGGGTCTACTTCTTCACACCCGTGATCCACGAGGCGGTCCGGCAGCTGCGGCCCTCCGCGCGCGGGGAGTTGGAGATCACCGAGGCGATCCAGTGGCTCATCGACAGCGGGCGGTCGATCCGGTCTTCGGAGATCACCGGGTACTGGAAGGACACCGGGAACGTCGCCGACATGCTGGAGGTCAACCGGCAGGTACTCGAAGGCATCGAGCCGGCGATCGAGGGCGTGGTGGACGAGTCGAGCGAGATCATCGGCCGGGTTGTCGTCGGCAAGGGCACCGTCGTCGAGAACTGCCGCATCATCGGACCGGCCGTGGTCGGCTCGGACTGCCACGTGAGGGACGCCTACATCGGTCCGTTCACCTCGGTCGCCGACGGCTGCCGGATCGTCGGCAGTGAGATCGAGTTCTCCATCGTGCTCGAAGGCTCGTCGTTGGAGAACGTCGGCCGTGTGCAGTCCTCCCTCATCGGGCGCAGGGCGAAGGTCACCAGCTCCCGGAGCGTGCCCAACAGCAACCGGCTGGTGCTCGGTGACCACAGCAGTGTCCAGATCCAGGTGTGAGTTCCGGGCGCCGGCACGGGACCGGCACCCACGACAGGAGGGGAACAGAGCGTGGACATCCGTCCCATGGCCGTGGCGGGAGCCTGGGAGATACTCCCCGCCCGGCACAGTGACGCCCGGGGGACCTTCCTGGAGTGGTACCGCCCCGACACCGTCGCCGCCGTGACGGGGCAGGACTTCCGCCCGCTGCTCGGCGGGATGTCGGTGTCCGGACGCGGGGTCACGCGCGGCATCCACTTCGCCGACGTCCCGCCGGGCCAGGCGAAGTACGTGACCTGTGTGCGTGGCGCGGTGTACGACGTGGTCGTGGACATCCGCCCCGGTTCGCCCACGTACGGGAACTGGCAGGGCGTCCGGCTGGACGACACCGAGCACCGCGCGGTGCTCATCGGCGCGGGTCTCGGGCACGGATTCTGCGCCCTGAGCGACGACGCGTGCGTGGTCTACCTGTGCTCGGAGACCTACGCTCCGACGCGCGAGCACGTGGTGCACGCGCTGGATCCCGAGCTGGGCATCGACTGGCCGGTGACCGCACCGGTCCTTTCGCCGCGCGATGCCGCGGCCCCGACGCTGGAGGAGGCCCGAGTACGGGGGCTGCTCCCCGCCTACCACCCGGCCGGACAGGTTGGTTGACCTGCGGTCACGCGTCGGGCGGGGGCGGACCGGACCGCGTCGGACCACGAAGAGCCGGGTCAGACCACGAAGGACAGCGCGGGCGCCCGTGGCACCGGCGGGTCGAGGAGCGGCGGGTCGTGCCGGAGGATCGCCTGCTCGGTCCGGCGCAGCAGCGGTGAGGGCTCGATGCCCAGTTCCTCGCTCAGCCGGCACCACAGCGCGCGGTACGTCTCCAGGGCCTCGGCCTGCCGGCCCGAGCGGTACAGGGCGAGCATGAGCTGCTCGTAGAAGCGCTCCCGCAGCGGGTTCTCGGCGCACACCGCGCGCAGTTCGCCCAGGATGTCGGTGTGCCGCCCGAGGGCCAGTTCGTTGTCGAAGAGCAGCTCGAACGCCTGGATCCGGTACTCCTCGTAGCGTGCCGCGACCGCCCGGCGCAGCATCCCGCGCGCCGCGCCGCCGAGTGCCGGACCGCGCCAGGTGGCCAGGGCCGTGCGCAGGACGGCGGACGCCGTGCGCGGATCACCGCCGGTGACCTCCCGGGCCCGCCGTACGGCTGCGGTGAACTGGTCGGCGTCCAACGTGGCCTCGTCCAGCAGGAGCTGGTAGCCGTGCGGGTGGCCCACCAGCCGCGAAGTGGCGCGGTGCGGTTCGAGGGAGTCGAGCTTCTTGCGCAGCCGACTCGCGTGCGCCTGGAGGGCGTTGGTGACGCCGTCCGGCGGATCCTCGTCCCACAGCTCCGCGATGAGGGCCTCGCCGGTCACCACCCGGCCCGCACTGACGAGAAGTGCCTGAAACAGGCTGCGCTGGATCGTTCCGCGCAGTGCCATGGTGCCGTGCGGGGAGTGGACCTCAAGGTCGCCCAGCACGAAGAAACTCAGCATGGAATCTCCCCCATGTTCCTCGGAGTGGGAGCGCTGCGGGAGCAGGCCCCTGACTCGCGGCCCGACGCTAGCCGAGTCCGGCGCCGGCGCCTCGAAGGCGTCAATCACTCTGTCAGGTGGGCGACTTGACGGACTGTTGGTGATTCTTTTGCGACGGGCGCGCACGGGGGCTTCTACTTCGGACCATATGGCTGTTCACGTCCTGACGGTCGACCCCGCGCATTCCATGCGTCGGCAGCCCCGCACCACGGAAAGGAATGGGAAGCTCAGGTGAAGCGCGCGACGATCGAGTCGAACAAGCGGTCCGCGGCCCAGGAACCCACTGGCACAGACGCGCCGGACGGTGCTCAACGGCGTGGGGTCGGTCCCCTGGTCGTCCTGTTCAGGGTGGCCACCACCCTGGGACTGGTCACCACGCTGGCCCTCGCGGCGGTGGCCGGTCTGTTCACGACCGGGGACATCGAGATGCTGAGATGGCACTCGACGTACGCCACCGTGCTCGCCGGTGCGGTGCTGGTCCAGCTGCTGCTCTCCGTACTGATGTGGCGTGTCAGCCGCGGCCTGTGGCGGCTGATCCTGGTGGCCCTGCTCGTCGTGGTGATGACCGTCGTCCAGACAGCGGCGGGCGACAGCCGGACGCTCTCCGTCCATATGCCGCTCGGGATGGCCATCTGCGCGGCCGAGGCGCTGCTGATGTACTGGGCGTACGGGCTGCGCGCCTCCTGGCGCACCCCGGCGGGCACCACCGGCGAGTCCGGCGACGCGCCCGGGACCGGCAAGGAGGAGGCGTGAGATTCCCTGGCACTCCCCTCTCCCGCCGCCGGACGCTCCAACTGGGCGGCGGTGCGGTGGTTCTCGCCGCCGATGTCGGCGGCTGCGGGACCAAGGAGACCTCGGGCAAGGTGGTGTCGACGGCGGCCCGGCTGCCGGAGCCGTACACCGTGCCGCTGCCGATTCCCGCACAGGCCAGACCCGCCGGACGCGCGAACGGCGTGGACCGCTACGAACTGGAGCAGCGCGAGGCGTCCGTCGAGATCCTGCCCGGTTTGAAGACGAAGATCTGGGGCTACGACGGTACGTTCCCCGGGCCGACCATCGTGGGCCGCGGCCATCGCAAGGTGCTGCTGGTGATGCGCAACTCCCTTCCCGTGCCCACCTCCACGCATCTGCACGGCGGCGTCACGCCGCCCGACTCGGACGGCTATCCCACCGATCTGGTGGTGCCCGTGGGCGGCAGCGCCGCCGACTGGAAGCCGAAGACCGGGGGCGGATCGCACGGCGGGCACATGGGGGCGGGCGGCTGGGTGTTCCACGAGGGGGAGCGGACGTACGAGTATCCGCTCGGTCAGCGAGCCTCGACCCTCTGGTACCACGACCACCGGATGGATTTCAGCGCGCCGCAGGTCTGGCGCGGGCTCGCCGGATTCTTCCTGGTGCACGACGAGGAGGAAGAGGCGCTGCCACTGCCGGGCGGCGACCGGGACATCCCGCTGATGCTCACGGACCGGGCCTTCGAGGAGGACGGCTCCTTCCGCTATCCGTCGGTGGATCCCTCGCTCAAGGGTGAGCCGGGCGTCGAGGGTGATTTCCACGCGGGGGTCCTGGGCGACGTACAGCTCGTCAACGGCGCTCCGTGGCCGGTGCTGGACGTGACCAACACCCGCTACCGCTTCCGGCTGCTGAACGCCTCCAACGCCCGGCGCTACACGCTGGCCCTGGAACGGGACGGCAAGCGGGCCGGCCGGCTGGTCCAGATCGGCAGCGACGTGGGCCTGCTGGAGAAGCCGGTGGCGCACACCGCCGTGACGATGGCGCCCGGCGAACGCTTCGACGTCGTGGTCGACTTCGCCGATTTCCCGGTGGGGGCCACCGTCGATCTGGTCAACACCCTTGGTGAGGACGGCATGGAGCGGGTGATGCGGTTCCGGGTCACCAAGCGGGCGAAGGACGACTCCCGGGTCCCCGAGCGGCTCTCCACGCCGCCACGCGTGGCGCGCGGACAGGCGGTGACGAAGCGGTCGTTCGACTTCCGCCTGACCAAGGAGGAGGGCGACCACGAGAGGTGGACCATCAACGGCCGGCCGTTCTCCACCGACGAGACGTGGGCGAAACCGCGCGAGGGCACGGTCGAACTGTGGTCGCTCAGCAGTGACTTCCACCATCCGGTGCATCTGCACATGGCGCACTTCAAGGTGGTCTCGCGCAGCGGTCGGAAGCCCGCGGCCACCGACGCGGGGTGGAAGGACACGGTGGATGTCCGGCCGTACGAGGTGGTCGAGGTGCTGGTGCGCTTCGACGGGTACCGCGGCCGGTACATGATGCACTGCCACAACCTGGAGCACGAGGACATGGCGATGATGGCCAACTTCGACGTGGTCTGAGCCCGGACCGCCCGCGCCACGGCAGACGGCCCGCCCCGGAGGGCGGGCCGTCGCCTGTGTGGCGCTGTTCCGTGTGTGATCCCGTTCCGTCAGGAGTCGCGGTGTTCGGCGTACGCCTGGAAGGCCTGCGGGAAGTCGGCGGCGTCGCAGTCCATCAGATTGCCCAGGTGCAGGGCGTCCTCGACCGCCTTGCTCGATGCCGGGAAGGCGTGCATGGACGACGGCCAGGCGGCGTCCCCGATCAGTACGACGCGACGGTCGCGCCAACTGGTCAGCGGTGCCCTCCTGCACGACACCCACATGCGCCAGTCCCGGCCCAGCGAGACCAGCTCGCGCGCGGGCGCGTACGCCTCGGAGAGCGCCGCCACCACCCGCGCGGGCTCGACCGGCGTGCCGTGCACCAGCCTGCCCTCACCCCCGGCGAGGGTGACGGAGAGGCACAGCGACCCGCCGCCGGTCGGGTAGTGCACCAACTGCCAGTCGGGCCCGGCCCATACCGTCACCGACCGGCCCACGCCCCGCAGGACGAGCACCTCGGGCACCTCGTCCAGCGGGAACGTGGTGTGGAAGGTGGTGGAGTGCGACACCGCGTCCACGTCGCCCGTCAGTTGGAGCCGTACCGGCGAACAGAGACCGTCCGCGCCGATCAGCGCGTTGGCGTGCACGCGTTCACCGGTCGCCAGGAAGGCGGTGACCCGGCCGCCGTTCTGCTCGTAGCGGGTCACCGTGGAGCGGGGGCGCGTCAGGATCAGCGGGTTGCGCCAGCACGCCTGCCGCAGTGGTGCCAGCAGATCGTGGCCGCGCACCACCGTGTTCCACCGCGACTCGGCGAGTACGGGATCGGCGAAGGTGGGCACCGAGGTGAGCGGGTCACCCGTCGCACCGTCCAGGAGCCGCAGCCCCGTGACCGGCACCGCCCGCGGGCGGACGTCGTCGCCCACCCCCAGGAGGTCCAGCGCCCGCAGGGCGCCGGGTGTCAGATGCACGCCCGCCTCGGGCGCGACGAAGGAGTCGTGCGCCTGGAGGATCTTCACGCGGTGTCGCTGCCGCGCGACGGCCAGGGCGGCTGCCAGACCGCCGACGTCGCCGCCCACGACAATGACATCGCCCATGGAGATAGGCATCAGGCTCTTCCACGGTCTGGGGGCACGGCCGATGCCCCGGTGGACCGCACCTCAGACGGCGGGTGTGGTCCAGCGCGGCGTCGCCCGGTACTGCGGCAGGAACTGCTGGTGGTACATGGCCCGCAGCGCCTCCGGCAGCATGCCCAGCACCTTGTCGTGCGCGGCCGCCGGCGCACCGTCCAGGATCCACGCGAGATAGGCGCCGACCTCGAGCATGCCCTGGGTCCGGATCATGTGCTCGTGGTAAGCCCCCCAGCCTTCCTGACCCAGGTGCGCGTCGACGAGCGGCAGTGCCAGGTTCTCCTCGTGTTCCATGTGTGTGGTCAAGGCGGTGGCGAACTCCCCCACGGCTGCGGCGAGTTCCTTCCCACCTGCGGCGAAGGCGGCGTCGACGCGTGCCTGGAGCGGGTCGATGAGCCCGTGTTCGGCCTCCATCATGTCGAGCACGGCCGTGTCCTCGGGCCGGGTGAGATTCGCGCGCAGCGCCGGCCAGATGGCCTCGTCCTCGCCGACGTGGTGGATGTGCAGCTCGTGTTTGACGGTCTCCCAGCCGTTGTGGACGCCCGGCTCGGTGGTCCGGCCGGCGGCGACGGCGTCCTCCAGGCGGCGCAGGTCCCGCAGGAGCGCGTCGTGGGTCAGGAACATCATCGTGAAGTCGACATCGCCGGGCGGCTGGTCACGGAACGGGACTCCGGACCGATTCAGGTCCTTGGCTTCGATGCTCACGGGGCTCCTCAGGGGCTCAGGGCATGGGTGACAGACCGGCGGGGGCATGTACCCCGTCGGATGAGACACTCTATTCCTGAATCTCTCAGTCATCAAGTATCTTATTGTCACTGGGCACCCTCTCCTGTCAGGCAGGGATCCTTCTGAAACCCCCTCACCTGACAGAGTGTGGCGGCGGCCCTTCTCCCATCGGTCCCGGCATCGCACTCTCCTTTCAGACCCGTAGTGATGACCCACGCCGCGCTTGTTCATCGCGTGGGGCTACTCGGAGGAGGAGTCGGACAGTTGAGTATCAGCACCGGAACTCAAGGGGCCACCGCGGCCGTCGGCATTCTGGGCACGGGCGCGTATCTTCCGTCCCAGGTGATCACGAACGAAGAACTGGCCGGACCTGCGGGCGTCACCGAGGAATGGATCGTCGGCAAGACCGGAATTCACACGCGCCGACGGGCCAAGCCGGACGAGGCGACATCGGATCTCGCCGGATATGCCGCCAGGGCGGCTCTGGAGGACGCCGGTCTCAGAGCGTCCGACATCTCGCTCGTCATCGCGGCGACCAGTACTCCGGACATGCTCGGACCCGCTGTCGCGTGCCAGGCGGCGGATCAGCTCGGTTGCCCGGTCACGACGGCGGCGTTCGACGTGCACGCCGCGTGCAGCGGATTTCTCACCGCCATGACGACAGCCGAGAAGTTCCTTCTCGCGACCGGTGGCCACGCGCTTGTCATCGGTGCCGACACCTATACGCGATTCCTGGACCCGACCGACCGGCGCACGGTCGTGCTGTGGGGCGACGGTGCGGGTGCCGTCGTGCTCGGACCGGCCGCTCAGGGGCACGAACTGCTGGCGTCGAAGCTGCTGAGCGACGGGGCCGACTTCGATGTCGCGACCATTCCAGCAGGTGGCAGCCGTCTCCCCACGTCGTTGGAGACGTTGGAGCGAGGGCAGCACTTCGTGTCCATGGACGGCCGGCGGGTCTCGGCGATCGTCACGGAGCGAGTTCCGGTCCTCGTCGCGGAGTTTCTCAAGGAATCAGGTTTCGCTGCCGAGGACATCACGCATCTCGTGACGCACCAGGCCAACGCGAATCTGGTGCAGAACCTCAAGGGAATGCTGGGGGTCGCGAACGCGCGCGTGCACGCGACGGCCCCGAAATACGGAAACACAGGCTCCGCGTCGGTGCCGGTCACTCTCGACGAGGCGGCGCGCGACGGGGCGATCCAGGCCGGCGAAACCGTGCTGATGGTCGCTTTCGGTGCCGGATTCACCTTCGCGTTCAGCCTGGTGCGCTGGTGACCACATGATTGAGGAGGGGCGGGAATGACGGGCATGGACATCGACGCGTATCTCGACAGGATCGGGGCCACGCGACCGGAAAAGACGGACTACGAGGCGCTCCGCTATTTGCAGGAGCGTCATCTCATGACGGTCCCCTTCGAGACTCTTTCCTTCGCGCAACGGGAAATCCCCAGCCTGACGGACGAGTTCATCTTCGACAAGATAGTCCGGCAGCGCAGGGGCGGCGGTTGCGGGGAACTGAATGCGGGATTCGCGCTTCTGCTGCGGTCCCTGGGATTCAGGGTCACGTATTTCGGCGGCCGGGTGCTGCACAACGGTAAGAACGCTTTCCGCGGGGTCCACAACGGACACCTGGTGCTCCAGGTCGAGTTGGACCGGTCGTATCTGGTGGATGTCGGCTTCCGCTGGGCGAGCCGGAAGCCCCTCGTACGCGACGAGCGTGGCGTCCAGAAGGACGAGCACGGCGAGTACCAGCTGATCCACACGCCGGAGGGCGACGTGGAGATGATCCACGACGGTGTCCTGCGCTGGCAGGTGGAGACCCACCCCCGGGACATGGACGACTTCGAGCCCGTCATGTGGTACTTCGCCACCTCGCCCGACGTGCACAGCGCGGGCCAGCTCTGGGCCTCCATCGTGACCACCACCGGACGGGTCTCGCTCTTCAACCGGCTGCTCACACGGATCGAGGGAGGAAGGCGTGAGTCCCGGCTGCTCTCCGACGACAAGGAGTTCATGACGGTGTTCGAGAGCGAGTTCGGCATCCGACTGAGCAGTGTCCCGGATCTGCCCGAGGCTGCGGAGGGCGGGTCATGAGCCGGGTGCGCTGGGGACTTCTCGTCACGGGCGGCTATGCCGATGTGGCGATGATGGCCAACGCCGCGTCCACCACGAGCGATTTCGTCGCGGTCGCGCACGACGACGCCGAGCAGGCCCGCAAGTACGCGGAGAATCACTCGATGGCCCACTCCTACGGTTCGTACGGGGAGTTGCTGGCCTCCGACGAGGTGGACGCGGTCTTCGTCGCGTTGCATCCCGTGGACCACGCGGAGTGGGCGATCAAGGCGCTGCGGGCCGGCAAGCACGTGGTGGTCGAGAAGCCGCTGGCGCTCAGCCCGGCGGACGCCGAGCGGGTCTTCGACGCGGCCGACGAGGCCGGGCGGATCTGCGTGGAGGGGGTGATGTTCCGTCACCATCCGCAGCACGCGCTGGCCAAGAAGCTGGTGGACGAGGGCGCCATCGGCGAGCTGCGGTACATCTACGCGGCCTGTACGGCCAGTCTGCCGCCGGACTACTTCCGCCGGGACCGCGCACTGGGCGGCGGTGGACTGCTGGACCTCGGTGTCTTCACGCTGGCGGCGATCCGGCTGTTCGCCGGCACGCCCGAGCGCGTGTACGCCGAGGAGGTGCGGCGCGACGGGGGAGCGGATCTGAACTTCTCGGCGTCGCTGCGGATGCCGAACGACGTGCTGGCGCAGTTCGAGGTGGGGCAGGAAGTCTGTCGCGGTGACGCGTTCCAGATCGTCGGGACGACCGGCCGGCTCGTGGTCGGCGATCCGTGGTTCTGCCGCGACATCAAGCACATCGAGTTCCAGAAGCAGGGGCCGCCCCCGCACGGGGACCCGGTCGGCGAACTGATTCCGGTCGACCCCGAGGGTGCCTTCGGCTGTGACCAGAAATATGCGGTCTCCCGGATGCAGTTCGACGCGGTGTCCCGGGCGATCGGCGGCGGTCCGGCGGTTCCTTACGGCCGCGCGGACGCGGTGGAGCAGGCCCGCGTGATGGAGGCGCTCCTGCGGTCGAGCGGAAACGTCGCGGTCGTCGAGGTGACCGGCTGACCCGCCCTCAGACCGCGTCGGCTCCGGCGCCCGGTCGCGCAGGCCAGCAGGCCCGCGTCTG
>NZ_JBHUUW010000117.1:0-13923 GCF_042670825.1 Streptomyces sp. NPDC057137
GTACGCGCTCAGCGCGTACCGCCCCGGCTCAGTCCTGCCTGCCTTGTTCTCAGTCCTGCTTCTTACGACGCGTGCCGAACACGATCTCGTCCCAGCTCGGCACGGCGGCACGGCGGTTGGGCCGTACGCCGTCGGCCTCCGCCTGACGGTCCGTCGTACCGGTCAGCCGGTCGCGGTGGCCCGCCACCGAACGCGGCATCAGCACATCCGCGTACGCGGACCCCGCACCCGCCGAGGCGGCCGGTGCCACCGGCTCCTCCTCGGGCGCCTGACCGGGCTCGATGGCCGGCGGCTCGGGCGGCGAAGGCCGCTCCGGGACCACCATGTCGCCACGGAAGCTCGGCACCGCCTCCAGCAGGCTGGTCAGGGTGTCGCGCTCACTGGTGTCCTCGTCCGGATCCGGCGCGCCCGGGCGCTCCATCTGCCGTTCCAGAGCACGGTCGAGCGGCCGTTCACGATCCCTCGGCAGCCGCGCGATACGCGGTACGAACGGAAAGCTCGGCTCCTTCGTACCGACGGCGAGCGAGTCGTCCGTCTCACCGATCAGCGAACGGGCCTCGTCGTCGACGGCCTGTACGAGCCGCCGGGGCGGGTCGTACGTCCAGCTCGCCGAGTGCGGTTCGCCCGCGACCCGGTAGACGAGCAGGACTTCCCAGGTGCCGTCGTCGCGGCGCCACGAGTCCCACTGCGCGGTCTCCTTCTCGGCGCCGCGCATGAGGAGCCGCTCGTTCACCGCCTCGCCCAGCTGGGGACCGGTGTTCTCGCCGGGGCGGCGTACCGCCGTCTTCCTGGCGCGCTCGGCCATGAAGGCACGCTCGGCCAGCACGGGGCCCTCGAAGCGCCGGACCCGGTCGACCGGGATCCCGGCCATCTGGGCGACCTCTTCGGCGGATGCTCCCGAACGTATCCGCGCCTGGATGTCACGAGGCCTGAGGTGGCTCTCCACCTCGATCTCGATCTGGCCGAGGCGGGCACGGTCGTTGCGTACGGCCGCTCGCAGCCGCTCGTCGATGGGGAGCGTGTACTCCGTGCTGTCGGCAGCCTTGAGCACCAGTCGTGTGCCGTCATTGGAGACGGCCACGACACGCAGTTCGGGCATGGGGACCTCCCGGGTGGTGCCTGCCGACGTCACGTGCGTCGCTGCTTCCGCTAGTCGAGTGTGACCTGCCCGGGTGCAGCCTGCCACAACCTTGCCGAGTTGCCCGGCGTGTCGGGCATGGGCCCTGGAACGCCGTCATGACACGGTTGCCTGTTTGCGACACAGAGTGACAGACCTGGTCACTTTGCGTAGCAGGCGCCCGTGCGGTGCCATCGCGCCGCCGGATCGAGTGCCACTTCGGCCCCCTCCCGAAGACCCGGACACCTGTGAGGGAGTCCGGCCCCAGGGCTCGCCACAGTACTCCATTCGGGCCATCGGGGTGGACTGCCACGCCACCGAAGTTCTTCGGGGGTACGGCAGTTGAGGGGGTGTCCGTATGCCGTACGCGTGTCCCAATTCACACAATCTCCAGAAGCGGAACTATCCGATTCGCTCAAATGTCCCTTCCTGGTGCACGGTGGCACAGATGGGCAAGCAGAGGTCGGAGATGGATCAGAGGCAGAATCCGGGCATACGGACCGGCGAGGAGACCGCGACACAACGGCTCGAACTGAGCGTGCCGCAGGTCGCGGGCAGCGCGCTCGCGGCCATCGCCGCGGCGGTGTTCGCCTCCAAGCTCGGGGTGTACGGCACGATCATCGGCGCCGGTGTGGTGAGCGTGATCGCGACCTGCGGCGGCACGGTCTTCCAGCACCTGTTCCGGCGCACCGGCGACCAGATACGCGAAGTCTCGGTCCAGGTGAAGCCGAGGGCGCGCCAGGTGTACGACTCCGAGCCGGCCCCCGTCCCGGATCCGGCGCGCGCCGATCGGCCTCCCAAGGAGGCTTCCGCCCAGGGGCCCTTCGCCCGGAAGCCTTCCGCCCAGGACGAGTTCGGGGGAGCCACCACGTACGGCACACGGGTACGCGGCTGGAAGCGGCCCGTCGTCGCGGCCGCCGTCGTCTTCGCCGTGGCGATGCTCTGCATCACCGGCTACGAGTTGGCCGCCGGCCAGGATCTGAGCGGCGGCAAGGGAACGACGTTCAGCTCCGTCGTACGCGGCGGGGACAGCGACCGCGACTCCCGGCCCGACCGGCCGGCCGAGCCCGGGGGTGGCGGACCGACCCCCTCCGACGACGGCACGGGAAGCGGTACGGGCACCGACCCGGACCCCGGTACCGGCACCGACGGCACCCCGGCCCCGTCCGAACCGGGCGACGGGCAGAGCCCGAACACCCCGGAGACCGGCGGCCCTTCGACCGCTCCGTCCCCCGACACCTCGCAACCCGAC
This sequence comes from Streptomyces sp. NPDC057137, assembly GCF_042670825.1. Classification (NCBI taxonomy): domain Bacteria; kingdom Bacillati; phylum Actinomycetota; class Actinomycetes; order Kitasatosporales; family Streptomycetaceae; genus Streptomyces; species Streptomyces sp. NPDC057137. Next base: position 2,370 of record NZ_JBHUUW010000117.1, read on the forward strand.
GGCGGATCCGGCGACCCCGGGGGCCAGTCCGTCCCGCCCCCGCCGTCCACGGCCCCGACGCCGGGTCCGACCGGCTGACGACCAGAGGCGCTACCCGCCGATGACCCGCCGCAGATACGGATTCCCGAACAGCCGCTCCGGGTCCAGCCGGCCCCGTACGGCCGTGAACTCGTCGAAGCGCGGATAGACCCCGGCCAGATACGCCGCGTCCCGCGTGTGCACCTTGCCCCAGTGCGGCCGGCCGCCGTGCGCGGTCATGATCCGCTCCACCGCCGTGAAGTACGAGCGGTAGGGCGTGCCTCGGTACAGATGCACCGCGATGTACGCCGTCTCGCGCCCGGACGCCGTCGACAGCGGGATGTCGTCGGCGGGCGCGGTCCGCACCTCCACCGGGAAACTCACCCGCAGCGGTGAGCGCTCGATCATGGCCTTGACCTCGCGCAGCGCGCCGACCGCGGCCTCGCGCGGCAGGGCGTACTCCATCTCCACGAAGCGCACGCGGCGCGGACTGGTGAAAACCTTGTAAGGAATGTCCGTGTACGTGCGGGCGGACAGGGCGCGGCTGGAGACCCTGGCGATCGTGGGTATCGTCCTGGGCACCGCCCGGCCGACCGAACAGGCCACCTGGAACAGCCCGTTGGAGAGGAGTTCGTCCTCGATCCAGCCGCTGACCGTACCGGGAGGGGCCGCCGGGCCCGCGCTGCGGTTGTTGCGCTTGGTGTTGCAGTTGCCGGTGTGCGGAAACCAGTAGAACTCGAAGTGCTCGTTCTCCGCGACGAGCGCGTCGAAGTCGGCCGTCACCCGGTCGAACGGCATCGGCTCCTCGCGCGCCGTCAGCAGGAAGACCGGCTCCACGCCGAAGGTGATCGCCGTGACGACACCCAGCGCGCCGAGCCCGATCCGGGCGCTCGCGAAGATCTCCGGATTCTCGGTCGGCGAGCACGTCAGTACGGAGCCGTCCGCCACAACGAGTTCCAGCGCCCGGATCTGCGCCGCGATCGAGGCCGACTCACGGCCGGTGCCGTGCGTGCCCGTGGACGTCGCGCCGGCGACCGTCTGATCCATGATGTCGCCCATGTTGGTGAGCGACAGGCCCTCCCTGGCCAGGGCCTCGTTCAGCCGCTTCAGCGGGGTGCCCGCGGCCACGGTGACGGTGCCGGCCGTCCGGTCGATCTCCCGGATGCCGGTGAGCAGATCGGGCCGTATCAGCAGGCCGTCGGTGGCCGCCGCGGATGTGAACGAGTGCCCCGTACCGACCGCCTTGACCCGCAGCCCGTCCGCCGCGGCCGTACGGATCGCCTCGGCGAGTTCTTCCACGGAGGCGGGGGACAGGACGCGGGTGGGACGCGCGCTCACGTTCCCCGCCCAGTTACGCCAGGTGCTTGTCGCGTTCCTCGTCGTCGCCGCGCCTGTACCGGTGTTGGTCATCCCCGAGCCCCTCCCGATCCGTTGGCCGCTCCCGCAGCCTGCGGTGGCCCAGCAGCGCCACCAGGGCCGCGACCACTCCCGCCACGACGGGCACAGCGAACCCCGCCCGCGCCCCGGAGGCGTCCACCACCCAGCCCGCGGCGGAGGAGCCGAGCGCCACTCCGACGGCGAGTCCGGTACTGGTCCACGTCATGCCCTCGGTGAGTTCGGTACGAGGTACGTGCGCTTCGACGAGGGCCATCGTCGTCACCATCGTCGGTGCGATCGAGAGGCCGGCGACGAAGAGCGCCACGGCCAGGATCGGCAGGCTCCCGGCCAGTTGGAGGGGGATCATACTCACGGCCATCGCACAGACGCCCACCAGCCACCTCCTGGACGCGCTGCCCCGCAGATGCAGCAGCCCGAAGACGGCACCGGCGAGGCAGGAACCGAGCGCGTAGACGGCGAGCACGAGGCTCGCCGCCGTCTTGTTCCCCCGCTCCTCCGCGAACGCCACGGTCACCACGTCGATGGCCCCGAAGATCGCGCCGGTCGCCACGAACGTCACCACGAGTACCTGGAGACCGGGGGAGCGCAGCGCGGTACCCCCGGTGTGGTGCTCACGGGACTGCGGCACGGGCTCGGTGGCCCGCTGCGCCGTCAGCCAGAAGACCCCCGTCACCAGGAACACCCCGGCCAGGAGCGGACCCGCCTCGGGGAACCAGGCCGTGGACAGACCGATCGAGATGATCGGGCCGAAGATGAAGCACAACTCGTCGACGATCGACTCCCACGAGTACGCGGCGTGCAGCTCACGCGGCGACCCCCGGTAGAGCTCCGCCCAGCGCGCCCGGACCATCGACCCCACGCTCGGCACACAGCCCGCGCCGGCGGCGAAGACGAAGAGCGTCCACTCCGGGGCCGACTGCTGGGCGCACAGCAGGAGTCCGGCGACGGCCGTCACGGCGGTCAGCGCGGCGGGCCGCAGGACCCGCCGCTGGCCGTGCCGGTCCACGAGCCGGGAGATCAGCGGCCCCATCCCGGCGGCGGACATCGCGAGCGTCGCCGCCAGCGCGCCCGCCAGCCCGTAACGCCCGGTGAGCTGGGAGATCATCGTCACCACGCCGATGCCCATCATGGACAGCGGCATCCGGCCGACGAGACCGGCCGCGCTGAAACTCCGGGTGCCGGGCGCGGCGAAGATCGCGCGGTAGGGACTGGCCACGTGTCGCTCCGGTAGGCACTGTCGCGAGTGACGGCGCGAACGGCCGCTGGGCACTGGCGGTAAGGAATGAACAGGCGCAGACAGCTTACGGCCCGACGGTCCTCCGGCGCGCCTCGGTTTATCGCCCCTCAACCGCGGATGGCAGGATCGAGGCATGCCCGAACAGCGTGCGACTTCTCCATACGACGCCTTGCTCCTGCTGTCCTTCGGCGGCCCGGAAGGCCCGGACGACGTGGTTCCGTTCCTTGAGAACGTGACCCGTGGCCGGGGCATCCCCAAGGAGCGGCTCAAAGAAGTCGGGCAGCACTACTTCCTGTTCGGCGGGGTCAGCCCGATCAACGAACAGAACCGCGTCCTACTGAAGGCGCTGCGCGAGGACTTCGCCGAGAACGGCCTGGAACTGCCCGTCTACTGGGGCAACCGCAACTGGGCGCCCTATCTGACCGACACCCTGCGGGAGATGACCAAGGACGGCAGACGCCGCGTCGCCGTCCTGGCCACCAGCGCCTACGCCTCGTACTCCGGCTGCCGGCAGTACCGCGAGAACCTCGCGGACGCGCTCGCGACGCTGACGGACGAGGGCCTGGAGCCGCCCCGCGTCGACAAGCTGCGGCACTACTTCAACCACCCCGGCTTCGTACGGCCCATGGTCGACGGAGTGCTCGCGTCCCTCGCCGACCTTCCCGAGGACGTGCGCGCGGGGGCGCACCTCGCCTTCACGACCCACTCCGTCCCGCTGGCCGCCGCCGACACCTCGGGCCCCGTCGAGGACCACGGCGACGGTGGCGCGTACGTCGCGCAGCACCTCGACGTGGCGCGCCTGATCGCCGACACGGTCCGCGAGGAGACCGGCGTCGAGCACCCCTGGCAGCTCGTCTACCAGTCGCGCAGCGGGGCGCCGCACATCCCGTGGCTGGAGCCGGACATCTGCGACCACCTGGAGGCCGTGCACGGCGCGGGGGCCCCGGCGGTCGTCATGGTGCCCGTCGGGTTCGTCTCGGACCACATGGAGGTGCTGTACGACCTCGACACCGAGGCCACGGCGAAGGCCGCCGAACTGGGCCTGCCGGTCCGGCGTTCGGCCACCGTGGGGGCCGACGAGCGGTTCGTCGGCGCCGTACGCGATCTGCTCCTGGAGCGCGCGGCGACCGAGCGGGGGCGCGCGGCGGAGCGGTGCGTGCTCGGGACGCTCGGCGCGAGTCACGACGTCTGCCCGATCGGCTGCTGCCCCGCCAGGACGCCCCGCCCGGCCGCCGCCGGGGCCGACAGCCCGTACGCCTGAGTCCGCGACGCCTCACTCGGTGTACGTCCGACTCGGTGTACGTCCGACTCCCGCACGCCTGACGCCCGTCCCACCCGGTGCCTTCCCGAGGAGTGACCTGCCAGTGACCGACCCCGGTTCCGCGTCCGACACCGACACCGACGCCCTCACCGCCGAACTGCTCGCCCTCGCCCTGGAGGCCGCGCGCCGGGCCGGGGCGCTGCTGCGCGACGGCCGCCCCGCCGACCTGGGCGTGGCCGCGACGAAGTCCAGCCCCATCGACGTCGTCACGGAGATGGACATCGCGGCGGAGAAGCTGATCACGGGATTTCTGGCGGAGAACCGCCCCGACGACGGCTTCCTCGGTGAGGAGGGCGCGAGTTCGGCGGGCAGCAGCGGTGTCCGCTGGGTGATCGACCCGCTGGACGGCACGGTCAACTATCTGTACGGGCTGCCGACCTGGGCCGTGTCCATCGCCGCCGAACGCGACGGGGTCACCCTCGTCGGCGTCGTCGAGGCCCCGATGCGCCGCGAGACCTTCCGGGCCGTGCTCGGCGGTGGCGCGTACCTCAACGACCGGCCGGTGAGCTGCCGCCCCGCACCGCCGCTGGAACAGGCGCTGGTCTCGACCGGCTTCAACTACGTCACCACCGTCCGCACCCACCAGGCCGCCGTCGCCGCGCGGCTGATCCCGCAGCTGCGGGACATCCGGCGCGGCGGCTCCGCGGCCGTCGATCTCTGCGACGTCGCCGCGGGCCGGCTCGACGGCTACTACGAGCGCGGGCTGCACCCCTGGGACCTCGCGGCCGGCGATCTCGTCGCACGCGAGGCGGGCGCGCTCACCGGCGGCCGCCCCGGCGCCCCGGCCGACGGCGACCTCGCGGTGGCGGCGACGCCCGGCGTCTTCGAACCGCTCCAGGCACTGCTGGAGGAGTACGGCGCCTGGCACGACTGACCAGGTCCGCGCCCGGCGAGCACCCGGTCCGACCGGCCCCGGACAGGGAAGGACCCCGGCACCGTCCCATGGCGCCGGGGTCCTTCCTGCGGTCACACGTTCGCGGTGCCGAACTGAACGCCGTGCTCCGCGGCGAGGCGGTGCAGGTCGTCGAGCTCCTCCTGCTCGACCTCCGCGAGGAAGTCGTCGCCCGTCTCGCGAGCTCGTGTGAGATCGGATTCCGTGGTCCTTATACGCTGCAGAAGACCTGCGGTGAATGCGTCCATTGCGCCCCCTCGGCGTGGGTCGATGGCACGGGGGTGTGCCGACGTCGTGGTCAAGTGGCACCTGGAAGTGCCGACGGCGGTCGATCACGCACCACTCCCTCTGGGGGACAGAGCGGGTAGTGGCATGCCACGTAAGGGGCGTGATCTCGGGTGTGCACTCGTCATCCCCAGGGCGTGTACGGGAGAAACCTCCCGACATTCAAGAATCTTGCGTATTCCTTCCGTATGCCCGGTGGTCGGCATTGTCTTACCGCCGGTTTATGCGCGTAGCGGGCAGGATGGGCCCGCACAACCAGTGCTACGACCTGCCCGGTTCCCCGGATCTCCGGCGATGGGCCCAGAGGAAGGACAGCGACGTGCGCGTACTCGTCGTCGAGGACGAGCAGCTGCTCGCCGATGCGGTGGCCACCGGGCTGCGCCGGGAGGCCATGGCCGTCGACGTCGTGTACGACGGCGCCGCGGCCCTGGAGCGGATCGGGGTCAACGACTACGACGTCGTCGTGCTCGACCGTGACCTCCCGCTGATCCACGGTGACGACGTCTGCCGCAAGATCGTCGAGCTGGGCATGCCGACCCGTGTGCTGATGCTCACGGCGTCCGGCGATGTCAGCGACCGGGTCGAGGGCCTGGAGCTGGGAGCCGACGACTATCTTCCCAAGCCCTTCGCCTTCACCGAGCTGACCGCCCGCGTCCGGGCGCTCGGCCGCCGTACGACCGTCCCGCTGCCGCCGGTCCTGGAACGGTCGGGCATCAAGCTCGACCCGAACCGCCGCGAGGTCTTCCGGGAGGGCAAGGAGATCCAGCTCGCGCCCAAGGAGTTCGCGGTCCTCGAAGTGCTGATGCGCAGCGAGGGCGCCGTGGTCTCCGCCGAGCAGCTGCTGGAGAAGGCCTGGGACGAGAACACCGACCCCTTCACGAATGTCGTGCGCGTCACGGTCATGACGCTGCGCCGCAAGCTCGGCGAGCCCCCCGTGATCGTCACCGTGCCCGGCTCCGGTTACCGGATCTGATGCCCGTGGCAACCACACCGGCGCCGCCCACGGCGCCCCCCAAACCGACCTGGGACCCCAGACGGCCCGACCAGGCGCTGCCCTGGGTCCGGCCGACGATCCGGATACGTCTGACGCTGCTCTACGGCGGGATGTTCCTGATCGCCGGCATCCTGCTGCTGTCGATCATCTATCTGCTGGCGGCGCAGGCCATCAACGAGGGCAGCGAACTGGCCCTGAAGGTGACCGGGGACAACGTCCAGCTGATGAGCCCCACCTGTCCGGGTCTCAACGACGCCGTCAACAACGACCAGCTGAACGCGTCACTCAAGGCGTGCATGTCCGCCCAGCGCCAGCAGGCGCTCGACGACCTGCTCACCCGCTCGCTGTTCGCCCTGACCGGCCTGTCCATCATCGCTTTCGCGTTCGGTTACGCGATGGCCGGACGGGTCCTGTCCCCGCTGGGCCGGATCACCCGCACCGCGCGCCGCGTGGTCGGTTCCGACCTGGCCCGCCGGATCGAACTGGACGGCCCGGACGACGAACTGAAGGAGCTGGCGGACACCTTCGACGAGATGCTGGAGCGTCTGGAGCGGGCCTTCACCGCGCAGCAGCGCTTCGTCGCGAACGCCTCGCACGAGCTGCGTACGCCCCTCGCGATCAACCGGACACTGCTGGAGGTCCATCTCTCGGACCCGGCGGCCCCTGTGGAGCTCCAGCAGCTCGGCAGGACGCTCCTGGCCACCAACGAACGCAGCGAACAGCTGGTGGAGGGCCTGCTGCTGCTCGCCCGCAGCGACAACCAGCTCGTGGAGCGCAAGCCCGTCGAGCTCGCCGAGGTCGCCACCCGCGCCGTCGACCAGACGCGCGGCGAGGCCGAGGCGAAGGGCGTCGAGATCCGCGGTGAGCGCGCGCCGGCGGTCGTGCAGGGCAACGGGGTCCTGCTGGAGCGGATCGCGCTCAACCTCGTACAGAACGCCGTCCGCTACAACGTGAAGGAGGAGGGCTGGGTCGAGGTCACGACCATGGTCGAGCACGGTATGGCGGTGCTGCTGGTGTCGAACACGGGGCCGGTCGTTCCCGCGTACGAGATCGACAACATCTTCGAACCGTTCCGCCGCCTCCGTACGGAGCGGACGGGCAGCGACAAGGGCGTGGGCCTCGGCCTGTCGATCGCCCGCTCGGTCGCGCGGGCCCACGGGGGCCGTATCATCGCGGAGCCCCGCGAGGGAGGCGGGCTCGTGATGCGTGTCACTCTGCCGGTCTGAGTTTTCGTTCCGGATCGGAGCGAAGTTCGCTTTGCGCGGAATTTTCGGGACCCGTTCCCGGTTGGGCCGTGTGTGATCGATCACAGGGGCGGATTCAAGCCTCGCACTCTCTGTGATCAAGCCCCTTGCGGAAAGCCGGGAAAATCCGGGTTTCCAGGGGTCGGGATCACGGGAAGTACACGGGGTGGCGCCCGTGAAGTACGACATTCGGACCGTGTACGGTCCGGTTCGCCACCCAACGCCGATCACTCGGAAAGAGTCCGGTTGGGTGTCGATTGAGTAACAGACCTTGATGTGAGGCAAAATCTCCGCCTCAGGTCGGGCACAAGTCCGGCCTCTCACGCGTTACGCGCTGAGACACCGATGACACCCAGAGGGGGAGAAGCGACATGGCAACGGATTACGACACCCCACGCAAGACCGATGACGACGTCGATTCCGACAGCCTTGAGGAACTGAAGGCCCGTCGGAACGACAAGTCGACATCCGCGGTCGACGTGGACGAGTTCGAGCAGGCCGAGGGACTTGAACTGCCCGGGGCCGACCTCTCCAACGAGGAGCTGTCGGTTCGTGTACTGCCCAGGCAGGCCGACGAGTTCACCTGCATGAGCTGCTTCCTCGTACACCACCGCAGCCAGCTGTCCCGGGAGAAGAACGGTCAGCCGATCTGCCGCGACTGCGACTGAGGAGCGGTCGGCCGTGGCAGGTGACACACCGTCCAGGAAACGGCGTTTCCGGCGCAAGAACGCGCCGGAGGCGTACCAGAGCGGCCCGGGCCCGGCAGAAGGCGTCACGCCCGCTGCCGAGCACTCCGCTCTCCTGCCCCACCCCGGCGTATCCGACGACGACGGGCGAGGCCTCCCGGCCTCGCTCGAAGCGCCCCAGGGCGACCACGACGGGCCCGTGACCGGGGCCCGGCGCCTGGGAAAGGTCAAGCGGGGCATACAGAAGGGCGGCGCGAGCGCCAGGGCAGGGCTCGCGCATCTCGCCGACCGGATCATCGACAACGCTCCGCGCGTTCCCGTCCGTGATCTGGCCACGCTCCGTAGGCAGTTCCCGGGCCTGGGGCCCGAAGAACTCGCCGACAAACTCGTCGCGGGCGCGGCGAACAGCAGCTCCACGGTGGGCGCCGGTATCGGCGCTGTCGCGATGATGCCCGTACCGCCCGCGATGCCGGCCGAACTGGCCGCGGAGATCACGGCCGTCGCCGCGATCGAACTGAAACTCATCGCCGAGCTGCACGAGGTCTACGGCCAACGTCCGCCCGGCAATCTCAAACAGCGCAGCACCGCGTATCTGACCTCGTGGACCGAGGAGCGCGGCGTCGACATCACGAAGCCGGCGACCCTCAACTCGGCGCTCTCCGGCCGGATGAAGCGCGAACTGCGCCAGCAGATCATGAAGCGCACGATCCGCAGCCTGCCGAACCTGGTGCCGTTCATGATCGGCGCTGCCGTCGGCGCGATGATGAACCGTCGCGACACCCAGAAGGTGGCCGAGCGCATCCGTAAGGACCTGCGCGCCCGTCAGGTCTCCTGGGACGCCCTGCCCGCCCTGCCGCCGCTGGAACAGCCGAAGGTGCTGCCGCCGGAGCTTCCCAAGGAACTGGGCCACTAGGGCCGGCAGTCGGCCCGCTAGACCGTGCCCGGTGTTTCCGGCTCGGTCTCCCGCACCGCGTTCAGCGCCTTCGCGAGCGCCCTCGGGTTGCGGGTCGACACATAGACGTACGGCGTCGGGTCGGCCGTGTCGGTGACCTCCACCCGCAGCGCCGTCGGGATATAGCTGCGCAGCAGCATGAAGGCACGCGGATCGGCCTTGTGCATGCGCCAGGCGCGCGCCTCCTCACCGGCCAGCACCTCCGCCTCGCCGAGCGCCGCCACCGGGATCCGGGCATCGCCCGCGACCAGTGAGCCCGCCACGACGCGGATCCGCGCGGAGCCGTACGAACTGACCGCCAGGGCCGCCAGCAGCCCCGTCACGACCACCGCCCCGAGCATCGGCACCGTGCCCAGCGGCAACACGATGAGACCGCCCGAGAGCGCGACGAGAGCGGTGATCACCCACCATGACCCCGGTGCGGTGAGACGTTCGTCGTAAGGCGCCGCTGAATGCTCCATGGAGCCAAGCTTGGCACGGTGCGACCGGCGGGTAGCCGCGCGGGTAAGGTCTGCGCCTGTGAGTACTGCGCCCTCAGGAGGGAAAACCCCCCGTTCCGCCGCCCGGTCCCCGGCTCTGACGCCGCCGGCCGACGCCATAGCGCCGGTACGGCACCCGGAGGCCCCGGCCCCGGGGGAGTTGCTCGGTTCGCACTACGCGCACTGCTTCGGCTGCGGCGACGAGCAGCCTCACGGACTCCATCTCCAGGCCAGGGCCGGCGAGGGTGTCTCGATCACGGCCGAGTTCACGGTGCGGCCCGCCCACCAGGGCGCCCCCGGCCTCGCGCACGGCGGCGTCCTCGCCACCGCGCTCGACGAGTCGCTCGGGGCGCTCAGCTGGCTGCTGCGCGTGGTCGCCGTCACCGGCAAGCTGGAGACGGACTTCGTCCGCCCCGTACCCGTCGACACCGTGCTCTTCCTCAACGCCGAGGCCACCGCCGTGAGCGGCCGGAAGATCTTCTGCTCCGCCACCGGCCGGCTCGGCGGCCCCGACGGGCCCGTCGCGGTGCGCGCCGGCGCCCTCTTCATCGAAGTGAAGGTCGACCACTTCATCGACAACGGCCGCCAGGAGGAGATCCAGGCGGCCATGGCCGATCCCGACCAGGTCAGGCGCGCCCGCGCCTTCGAGGTGAACCCATGAGCCGTAACCCTGTCGACGTGCTGATCCGCCGGACGGACCCGGACGTGCCGCTGCCCTCGTACGGGCACCCGGGCGACGCCGGCGCCGATCTGGTCACCACCGAGGCCGCCGATCTCGCTCCGGGCGAACGCGCTGTGCTGCCCACCGGGGTTTCCATCGCGCTGCCCGACGGGTACGCCGCCTTCGTGCACCCGCGATCCGGGCTGGCCGCCCGCTGTGGAGTGGCCTTGGTGAATGCCCCGGGGACGGTGGATGCCGGGTACCGTGGGGAGATCAAGGTGATCGTGGTCAATCTCGATCCGCGCGAGACGGTGCGGTTCGAGCGGTTCGACCGGATTGCCCAACTGGTCGTCCAGCAGGTCGAGAAGGTGCGCTTCCACGAGGTGGCGGAGCTTCCCGGCTCGGCGCGGGCCGAGGGGGGCTTCGGGTCCACCGGCGGTCATGCCGCGGTGGGCGGTTCACAGGGCGGGAATCGATACGCATCGGTCGTATCCGACCGGGAAGGACAGTGACGTGTTCGGACGTCGCAAGAAGAGCGGTGCCGCCGATGACACGGCGGGCGAGGCCGAGCAGGTCGTCGACGACATCGACGACAACGACGCCGACGGCACGGAGGACGGGGCCGAGAAGCCCCGCCGGGTGAATCTTCCCCCGGCTCCCCGGCCCGACGGGCCGTGGGACATCTCCGAGGTGTCCAAGCCCGACGAGGGCCGGGTCGACCTGGGCGGCATCTTCGTCCCCGGGGTCGACGGAATGGAGCTTCGTGTAGAGGTGGCGGGTGACGCGATCGTCGCGGCGACCGTCGTCGTACGCGACAGCGCCGTACAGCTCCAGGCCTTCGCCGCTCCCAAGAAGGAGGGCATCTGGAGCGAGGTGCGCGAGGAGATCGCCTCGGGCATCACGCAGCAGGGCGGCATCATCGACGAGGTCGAGGGCCCGCTCGGCTGGGAGCTTCGGGCCCAGGTGCCCGTTCAGCTGCCGGACGGCACCGGAGGCGTACAGCTCGTGCGCTTCATCGGGGTCGACGGGCCGCGCTGGTTCCTGCGCGGAGTGATCTCCGGACAGGGCGCGGTGCAGCCCGAGGCCGCCGGACTGCTGGAGCAGATCTTCAAGGACACGGTCGTCGTGCGCGGCGAGGGCCCGATGGCGCCCCGCGACCCGATCGTCCTGAAGCTCCCCGACGACGCCCAGATGGTCGCCGAGGGCGTCCAGCAGGCCGAGGAGCAGGAAGGTTCACGCTTCGCCGGTGGCATGGGGCAGCTTCAGCGGGGCCCGGAGATCACCGAGGTGCGCTGATCCGAGGACCCGGGGGTTCGCCCTCGTCGCCTCTCCGGGGACGCCCGGACACATCTCGACACGCGCCGGTGGGCCGCGCTCCCGTGACAGG
>NZ_JBHUUW010000118.1:0-13884 GCF_042670825.1 Streptomyces sp. NPDC057137
TGACGGCTTCGGTACGCAGCGGGTTGATCTCCGAGACGGCGCCGACGAACGTGGTCTTGCCCACGCCGAATCCGCCCGCCACCACGATCTTCGCGCTGGTGGTTGAGCGGGCTGCACCGCCGCTAGAGCTTGCGAAGTCCACTGAGCACCCTTTCGAGCAGTGTCACATCTGGTTGGCCCCCGGCGGTCTCGTCGCCGCCGGGTTGATGAATGGCGACAAGTCCGGCCTCCGCCAGGTCGGCTACGAGGATCCGGGCGACGCCCAGGGGGATGGAGAGCAGTGCCGAAATCTCGGCGACCGATTTGATCTCGAAACAGAGCCGGCAGATCCGCTGGTGCTCGGGCAACTGCCCTTGCAGCCGGGACGGATCGGCCGTCGTGCTGACCAGTGCCTCGATGGCGAGCTGGTACCGCGGCCTGGTCCGGCCGCCGGTCATGGCGTACGGACGTACCAACGGGTTGTGCGCGGCGTGCTCCGGCTCCTGATGGCGCCTCGGCTGTACCGGCTGGATACGGGGCGGCTGCTGGCCGTACGAGGGCTGTTGTCCGTACGGCTGCTGCTGTCCCTGGCCCTGCCCCTGGCCGTACGACGGCTGCGAGCCGTACGGCTGTTGCTGACCCTGACCGTACGACTGCTGCTGTCCGTACGGCTGTTGAGGCTGCTGGTACGGCTGCTGCTGTGGATGATACGGCTGTCCGCCGCCGTCCCACTGCCCGCCCTGACCGCCGTTCCTGCCTGGCGCGGAGGGGGAGTCGAAGTGGTTCCGGGCATGCTCACCCGGGACCTGTCGGCCACCCTCGTAAGGATGTCCGCCTGGGGGTGTTGCCACCGTTTCCTCCTCCGACTCCGGTCGCCGGTAACTGTTCTGTGGAGTCGCGCCACCGAACCCTATGGTGCGATGGCGCGAAACGCACTGTCTGTCTGTTAGTTGAGAAGACTTCCCTGGAGTTCGGCGCGCAGGTCCGGTGTCAGCACCGTCCCCGCCCGGTCGACGAGCAGAGCCATTTCATAGCCCACCAGGCCGATGTCGGCCTCGGGGTGTGCGAGGACGGCCAGCGAGGAGCCGTCGGAGATGGACATGAGGAAGAGGAACCCGCGGTCCATCTCCACGACGGTCTGGGTGACAGGACCGCCCTCGAAGATCCTGGAGGCCCCGGCGGTCAGCGAGGTCAACCCGGAGGCCACGGCCGCCAGTTGGTCGGCGCGGTCCCGCGGGAAACCCTCGGACATGGCCAGCAGGAGTCCGTCGGCGGAGACCACCACGGTGTGGGACACCCCGGGGGTGTGGTCCACGAAATTGGTGATCAACCAGTTGAGATTCTGCGCCGCCTGGCTCATCGGGCTCACACTAACGCTCCTGGTTGTAGGTACTGCCCGGGCCTCGACCCGGTCCGTTCGTGTCCGTCCCCGCCGCTCCCGTGTTCCCCGCGTTGCCCGCCCCCGCGTTACGGCCCCGCTGGACGCCGCGCCGCAGGTTGCTCAGCCTGCCACGTACATCCTCCGGCGCGCGCGAGACCTGGGGGCCGTTCTGCGGCGTCGACTCCGCGGTTCCCTCGATCAGGTTGGCCTTGGGAACGCGGCGGGGGAGCCCCGACGGAGTGATCCCGCCGGCCTTGGGCTCCTTGAGCTTCTCGGCCCGCTGCCAGCGGTCGTCGTTCGTCGAACGCCAGTCGTCGGGGCCGTTCGCCTCACTCTGCCCATTCTGCGGCTGCGGGGCTGTCGGTGCGTACGTCTCGTCGCTCTCGTTCGTCTGCTGTGCCTCGGGGGACTGTGCCTGCTGGTCGGCAGCCCGTGCCGGCTCCACCGGCGGGGCGGCCGACGGGGAGGTCCGGCCGAAGAGATCGGCCTGACCGCTGTCGTGCCCGTTCCGCTGTCCGTCGTCCCCACCGGTGGTCTGCCACGACTCCGGCTTCGGAGGCTGCGACGTGCTGCCACGGCGCGGCAGTCCCGCTCCGGTCAGTGCGTGGCTGGCGCTCGGCGAGGGCCCCGGACGTTCGAATTCTACGCGTTCCGGGGCGTCGGCCGCAGCGCCGTCGGACGATTCCGATTCGGGCTGCCGCGCCGCGTCGTACCCGCCCTGGTAGCCACCCTGGTCACTCCAGCCACCCTGGTTGGCCTGGGGAGCGAAGAGGTTGTCGTAGCCCGCACCGTCCGGCCGGGGAGCCTCGTAGGCCCCTTCCGTATAGGTGCCGCCGAGCGGATCCTGCTGCTCCGGGTATCCGTCGGGCGTCTGGTACCCGTCGCCGCCCGTCCCGTAGCCGTCCGGGGTGGCGTACGCGTCGTACCCCGTGCCCCCGTACGTCTGCCCGGCCTCGGGGGCGGGGTAGCCGTTCTGCTCGTACGACGCCTGCTGCGGCGCGTACTGCCCGTCGGTCTCCTCGCGGTACTGCCCGTCGACCTGATCGCCGTAGAGCGGCTGCTCACCGCCGGGCAGGGCCGCGGCGGCGCCGTTGCCACCGCCCAGCGCCGCGCGGCGCTCGTCGCGCCTGAGGGAACGGTTCACCGGATCGAGACTGCGCGGATTCGCCGCCCCGGCCCCCGCACCTTCGTCGTACCGGGAGTCGTCGAAGCCGAGTTCGGCCGCCGTCAGCATGGGCGTCGAGAAGGTCTGCTGCTCCGGCTCGAAGGCCGGGGCCTGCTGCTCCGGAATGATCTGGGAGACCGTGAAGTCGTCCGGCGGGGGCTGCTCGCCACCGCCACCGTGGGTGATCGCGTCCGGGAGCATGACCAGCGACGTGGTGCCCGCCTGCTCGCCCGAGGGCCGCAGCTGAACCCGTACGCCGTGCCGGTCGGCCAGCCGGCCGACCACGAACAGGCCCATGCGCTGGGACACCGCGGCGTCCACGGTGGGCGGGTTGGCCAGCTTGTGGTTGATGTCGGCGAAGTCCTCGGCGGTGAGGCCGATGCCCTTGTCGTGGATCTCGATCATCACGCGGCCGTCGGGCAGCCGCGTCGCGGTCACCCGCACCTTGGTCTGCGGCGACGAGAACGTCGTGGCGTTCTCCAGCAGCTCGGCGAGCAGATGCACGAGGTCGGTCACGGCCTGGCCGTGGATGTCGGTCTCCGGCACACCGGTCAGCTCGATGCGCTCGTAACTCTCCACCTCGGAGGACGCGGCGCGCAGCACGTCGACCAGCGGCACCGGCTGGTTCCAGCGGCGGCCCGGCTCCTCACCGGCGAGGACCAGCAGGTTCTCACCGTTGCGGCGCATACGGGTCGCGAGATGGTCCAGCTTGAAGAGGTTCTCCAGTTGCTCGGGCTCGGCCTCGTGGTTCTCCAGCTCGGTGATCAGGGTCAGCTGGCCCTCGATCAGCGACTGGTTGCGCCGCGACAGGTTGGTGAAGATCGCGTTGACGTTGCCCCGCAGCATGGCCTGCTCGGCGGCGAGCCGGACGGCCTCGCGGTGCACCTGGTCGAAGGCGCGCGCGACCTCGCCTATCTCGTCCCTGGAGTCGATCGGGATGGGCTGGACGCGGGTGTCGACGCGGCCGGGCTCGGTACGGGACAGCTGGTCGACCAGCATCGGCAGCCGCTGCTCGGCTATGCCGAACGCGGCCGTACGGAGCTGGCGCATGGCCCGGCTCATCTGCCGCGCCATCATCCCGGCCAGCACGAAGGCGGCCAGCAGGGCGATCAGCACGATCGCGCCGTTGATGATCGCGTCGTTCCTGGCGCTGCCGGAGATCTCCGCGGCGTCGCTGACGGCGTTGTCGACCAGGTCCTTCTCGATGATCGTGTAGCCGTCGAACTTGGCGGTGGTCGCGGCCATCCACGCCGTCGGGGTGACGCCGCGCTCCTCCAGCTGGGAGGGGCTGTCACCGGTGGCGATCGCGGCGACCATGCCGTCGACGACCGAGCCGTTCTCGGCCGGCGGGGCGATGAACTTCTCGCCCGCCGCCGCGGCCTGCTGCCGCGCCGTCGCGAGCTTCTTGGCGCCCTCGGCGGTCTTCTCGCCCATGATCTTCTGGAGCTTGGCCGTGTCCGCGTCCGTGCCGCCGGAGACGTACTCGGCGACCGCGATGTCCTCCAGGTAGGCGTACGAGGAGAACGCGATCGACTGGCCCTCCCGGACCACCGGCTTCTCGCTCGGCCGCACCAGCAGGTGCAGACCGATGGAGCGCTGGAGCGAGGAGGCGGCCTTGGAGAGCTGGATCGCGTAGACGGTGCGGCCGTAGCTGGTGATGTTGCCGGTGCCGAGGCCCAGTTCGTTGGAGAACTCCATGAGGGAGTGCTGGACCAGCACGTAACCCTCTTCGGTCGCCACCGGACCGCCGTTGCGGCCGGTCTTGTCGGGCGTCTCGACACCCGCGGTGTACGCCGTCTTGCGGATCGTCTCCAGCTTGGGCTCTTCGGCGCGGAAGAGACGCAGCCGGCGCTCCAGGCCCTGGTCCTGCGGCATGGACTTGACGGCGCGGTCGAACTCGGCCTTGGCGGCGTCCGTGGTGGCCCTGGCGTCCACGACGACCTTGTCGTCGCGCTTGTTCGTCAGCAGGGGCTGGGCGGTGAGGTCGCGCTCGTTGAGCAGGGCCTGGCCGTACCCGGACGCGGCCCGGACGACGAGCGCGGTCCGCTCCGCGTCCTGCGCCTCCTGCCAGGTGTCGATGGAGCCCTTGACCTGGAAACCGCCCATGACGAGGCCGACGAGCACGGGTATCAGGAGGATCGCGTTGAGCCGGGTCGGCACGCGCCAGTTGCGTGGCGACAGACGACTGGTGCTGCCGGGTGCCGGCGGCTTCCCGGGCGCATCCGCAGGCGGCGCCGCTGTACGCCGCGGCGGGGTGAAGTTACCCCGCGCCGCCTGCTCCGCGGAGCTCGTCTTGCTGCGCCTCACTCGACCAACAACCTCTCGGCGTCGGCACCTACGTTGTGCCGTTTTTCGTTCAGGGCCGTACTACTCGGGAGTTCATCGAATTCCAGCACGTGAGGCGGTCCCGTTCCAAACAGTGGGAATCAGCCATTCCGAGTGGTCCATACCGGAGATAAAACGGGCATAAAGAACGAGCCCCGCCAAAAGGCGAGGTTGATGTGAGCACAGCGATACCAGCCGAACGCGGCGGGCGACCGAACGGCGCGAATTCTCTTCTCAAACGTTATGAACACCGAGGTGGGCTATGTCAAAAGACACAGCCCACACCCGGCCCCTGCTACGGCAACTGCCGTACGGATACGTCTACTTGAGTCGTGCCATGAGCGCGTGTTCGACGAGGGTGATCAGTCCGCTCTTGGCGTCGGCGCGGTGCCGCGCGTCCGTCGTGATGATGGGAGCGTCCGGGCCGATCTGCAGAGCCTCGCGTACTTCGTCGGGGGTGTAGGGCTGGTGTCCGTCGAAGCCGTTGAGGGCGATGACGAAGGGGAGTCCTGAGTTTTCGAAGTAGTCGACGGCGGGGAAGCAGTCGGCGAGGCGGCGGGTGTCGACGAGGACGACGGCGCCGATGGCGCCGCGTACGAGGTCGTCCCACATGAACCAGAAGCGGTCCTGTCCGGGGGTGCCGAACAGGTACAGGATCAGGTCCTGGTCGAGGGTGATGCGGCCGAAGTCCATGGCCACGGTGGTGGTGGTCTTGTCTCCGGTGTGGGTGAGGTCGTCGATGCCGGCGGAGGCGCTGGTCATGACGGCTTCGGTACGCAGCGGGTTGATCTCCGAGACGGCGCCGACGAACGTGGTCTTGCCCACGCCGAATCCGCCCGCCACCACGATCTTCGCGGAGGTGGTCGATCGTGCCGCTCCGCCGCTAGAGCTTGCGAAGTCCACTGAGCACCCTTTCGAGCAGTGTCACATCCGGCGTGCCGCCGGCCTCTCCGTTACCCGGCTGGTGGATGGCCACCATGCCGGCCTCGGCCAGGTCGGCCACAAGGATGCGCGCCACACCGAGCGGCATGGACAGCAGTGCCGACACCTCGGCGACGGACTTCACCTCGCGGCAGAGATGGCAGATCCGCTGGTGCTCGGGGAGCAGCCCGGCGAGATGCGCCGGATCGGCCGTCGTGCTGACCAGCGCCTCGATGGCGAGCTGGTACCGCGGCCTGGTCCGGCCGCCGGTCATGGCGTACGGACGTACCAACGGCTGGTCGCCCTCAAGTCCGTAGGACGCGTCGACTGAGGCGCCGTACGGATCGTGAGAGGCGGGTGGCGGGGTCATGAATCCTCCGGGCGTGACAGCAAGATGTCTGCGTGCCGTCTGACTGGGCCGGGGTGGGGCCGGTTGGCGGCCTGACGGTGGGTTGCGCTGTGGGCGGTACCTGGAAGCCTCAGTGCAGCAGGCTCCCCTGGAGCTCGGCGCGCAGGTCCGGTGTCAGCACCGTGCCTGCCCGGTCGACCAGGAGGGCCATCTCGTAGCCCACCAGGCCGATGTCGCAGTCGGGGTGTGCGAGCACCGCCAGTGAGGAACCGTCGGATACGGACATGAGGAAGAGGAACCCGCGGTCCATCTCCACGACGGTCTGGGTGACAGGACCGCCCTCGAAGATCCGGGACGCCCCCGCGGTCAGCGAGGTCAACCCGGAGGCGACGGCCGCGAGTTGATCGGCACGGTCGCGCGGGAAACCTTCGGACATGGCCAGCAGCAGGCCGTCGGCGGATACGACCACTGTGTGGGACACCCCGGGGGTGTTGTCCACAAAGTTGGTGATCAACCAGTTCAGATTCTGCGCCGCCTGGCTCATCGGACTCAACTAACGCTCCTGCTGGTGAGAGGGGCCGAGGTTGAAACTGCCGGTCGTCGAACTGTCGGCGGTACGGCCGCCAGCCTGACGACCCTGCTGGATGCCCCGGCGAAGGTTGGTCAGCCGGCCGCGTACGTCATCTGGCGCACGCGAGACCTGCGGACCGGTCTGGTTGCTCTGCTCCTGTGCGGTTCCGGGCACCAGATTGGCACGCGGGACGCGACGGGGCAGACCTGAGGTGGTGATTCCGCCCGCGGCGGGCTTCTTGACCCGCTCGGCCTGGCGTACCAGCTCGTCATTGGGTGACGTGCGCCAGGAGGACGTGACGGCGCCGTTGCCGTTGGCGTTGCCGTTCGCCGGCTGCCGTTGCGGCATCGGGGGAGGAGGGGACACCGGTCGGTCCGGCGGGCCCTCCGGGGGCTGCTGCTGATACGGCTGCTGCTGCTCGGGCACCTGGGGCGCCTCGGGCTGCGCCGGGCCGCCGTTCTGCTGCCCGTGGAACCAGTTCGTCTCCAGCGTGTCGAACAGCGGCGTACGGCCGTCGCCAGGACCGGCCGGGGGCAGTGCCTCCGGCTGGGGCTGCTGGGGAAGCGCGCCGACGGGCGGGCGCGGTGCGCCGAAGTCGGCACCGTTCGGGCCGTTCTGGCCGTAGCCGGGGCGGCCCTGGCCCTGCTGACCCTGACCGAAGCCCTGGCCTTGGCCCTGGCCCTGGTCGGCGCCCGGACGACCCTGTCCGGGCGGCGGGACCTGGCCGAAGAGGTCGGGGTTCGGTGAGCCGGGCGCGGGGGCGGGTGCCGGGGGACGGGGCGCGTTGAAGTCGGGGCGGGGGAACTGGGCCGTGGACCCGTGGTCCTGACCCTGGCCCTGCCCCTGCCAACCGCCGTTGACGTCGCCCGAGTTGGGAACGTTGGGGATGTTGGGGATGTTGGGGATCGGGTGGGAGCCGGTGTCACCGAATCCGTTGCCGCCGCCGGTGTTGCCGCGGCCGTTACCGACGCCGCTGTTCAGATCCGGTCGCGGACCGTCGAAGTCGGGGCGCGCGAACTCGGCCGTGGCGCCGGGCCCCTGGCCCTGTCCGGCCGACGGCATCGCGAACTGACCGGTGGTCTCCGGCTCCTCGTGGCCGCGCGGGGCGTCCGGCGCGAACCGCTGCGGCGGGGCCTGCTGCTCGCTGCCCCAGCTGGTGGTCCCGGCGGTGGTGCCGGGACGCTGCGGGCGCTGCGGCGGCTGCGGGTTGCCCCCGGGCAGCTCGGCGCGCGGTCCGCCGGGCGGCGGCAGCTGACGGCCGCGGTCGACCGGCGGAGGTCCACCGGCCGAGGCGTTCGCACCCTGCGGGAAGGCGTTGCGGTCGCGGTTGGCGGGGCCACGTCCGTTCGGGCCGCTGGACAGGCTCTGACCGGGCCGGGCGAGCCGGCCTCCGGCCTGCGGCACCGGACCCGACGGCTGCTGCCCGCCGGGACCCGCCGGGGCGCCCGGACGGCCGGCGCCGGCCTGGTCGCGGGGGCTCGTACCGAACAGGCTCGGCTGTCCCGAACCCTGACCGGCGCCCTGGCGCTGCGGATCCTGCGGCGGACCGGACTGCGGCCGGGTGGGCAGACCGCTCTGCATCCCGTTTCTGGCCGGCAGCGCGGCGCGGGGCCCCGTACCGGCGCCGACCTGGCCGCGTGAGGGCGGGGTGGCGAGACGTCCGGCTCCTGCGGCGCCGCCCGCGAGCCCGGCGGCGAGGCCGGACTGCTGGCCGCCGCCACCGAGGGCGCCCTGACCGGCGGGCGCCTGTCCGCCCGCACCGTTCTGCGCGCCGACGCCGGGGCGCGGCGGCATCTTCTTGCCGCCGTTGGCGACATCGACGGGCAGCATGACCAGCGCGGTCGTGCCACCGGAGTCGGAGGGGCGCAGCTGGATCCTGATGCCGTGGCGCAGGGAGAGCCGGCCGACCACGAACAGACCCATGCGGCGCGACACCGAGACGTCCACGGTGGGCGGCGAGGCGAGCCGTTCGTTGATCGCGGCCAGGTCCTCGGGGGAGAGACCGATGCCGGTGTCGTGGATCTCGACGAGCACGCGCCCGTCGGGCAGCGCGTGACCGGTGACGCGCACCTTGGTCTGGGGCGAGGAGAACGACGTCGCGTTCTCCAGCAGCTCGGCGAGCAGGTGCACGAGGTCGTTGACGACGCGGCCGGCGACCTCGGTCGTGGGCACCGAGGACAGTTCGATCCGCTCGTACTGCTCCACCTCGGAGGCCGCGGCACGGAGCACGTCGACCAGCGGGACGGGGCGCGTCCAGCGGCGGCCCGGCTCCTCACCGGCGAGGACCAGCAGGTTCTCACCGTTACGGCGCATACGGGTCGCGAGGTGGTCCAGCTTGAACAGCGAGGACAGCTGGTCCGGGTCGGCCTCACGGGACTCGAGCTCGGAGATCAGCGACAGCTGACGCTGGATCAGGCCCTGGCTGCGGCGCGAGAGGTTGGTGAACATCGCGTTGACGTTGCCTCGCAGCAGCGCCTGCTCGGCGGCCAGTCGGACCGCCTCGCGGTGCACGTCGTCGAACGCCGCGGCGACCTTGCCGATCTCGTCCCTGGAGTGCACACCGACGGACTCGACGGAGGTGTCCACGTCCTGCGGGTCGGCCTCGGAGAGCTGCTTGACCAGCTCGGGCAGCCGGTCCTGGGCGACCTTGGTGGCCGTCTCCTGGAGGCGCCGCAGCGAGCGGATCATGGAGCGGGCGACGACGAAGGCGCCGACCAGCGAGACACCGAGGACGACGAGGATCAGCGCACCGTTGATGAGCGCGTCCTGCTGCGACTTCTCGCGCAGCTGACGCGCCTTGTTCTCCATCTCACCGAGCAGCGTCTGCTCGATGATGTTCATCGCGTTGATCTTGGCGGACGCCTGGTCGGTCCAGTCCAGGTACGAGCGCTTCGGCCGCCCCTCCAGACCGCCGGAGATACCGAGCACCCGCTGCGCGTACTCGTCGGCGGCGTTGATCTCGGGGTTGCCCTTGCCGCTGAGCGGTGCCGTCAGCTCCTCGGCGTTGCCGCCCATCGACTCGTACAGCGCGTCGAAGGAGGCGAGGGAGTTGTCGCCCTTGGTGGCGGCCGCCAGTCCGTAGAGCCGGTCGTTCTCGTTGAGGTCGCCCGCCTCCCTGGGATCGGCGGGGAGCGCGGAGGCGATGATCGCGCGCTGGATCGACGCGTACTCCTTGGCGGAGGAGAAGGCCGCCAGGGCGCGGGTCCGCTTGATCATGTCCGGGTTGCTGGTCGCCTGCGCCATGTCCTGCGAGAGGCTCAGCAGCGAGTCGATGAGACCGCTGTAGGCGTCGACCGTCAGGGAGTGCGTGGTCTCCGAGTCGTACGCGTCCTTGCGGATTTCCTGGATCTTGTTGACCTGGGTCGCGATCTGGCTGACGTTGGCGCGGATTGACTCCAGCGCCTGGTCGCCGTCGGTGTTCCCGATGTCCACGGTGGCGCCGAGGAAGGCCTTCTTGGCCCGGTCCGTCTTGGTGCGACGGTCCTGGACCTTGAAGTCCTTGGGGTTCGCGCCGTTGGTGAGCGGTCCCGCCGACTCGTCGCGCTCCGCCTGGAGCGCGGCGGCGAGACTGGTCGCTTCCTTGGTCATCTTGGTCAACAGCTGCATGTGCTCCAGCTGCTGCCTGTCGTTCAGGGACTCGTTGATACGCAGTCCACCCAGCGTGGTGGCCGCGACCACCGGCAGGGTGAGCAGTGCCACCAGACGGGTACTGATGCGCCAGTTGCGCAGCGCTATTCGCGAACCCGCGTCGGTGGAAGCCGACTTGGGCGCGGCGTTCGGGGCGTCACCACCGGGCGCCGCACCGGGCTGGGCACCCCGGTCAGCACCCTCGCCGGCCGGACCTTGACCCGGGTTCTGGGTGTGCTGGGGCGAGGAGCCGCGGTCGGTTCCGCCGCGGGGCTCCTGCTCCGCCGCAGCGCTGCTATCCCTCTTGAAACGTCCCTGCACTAGCGTCGCAACCTCTGGACCAGGCGTCCCCCCGCAGAACGGCGGGACGGTGTCGGCGTCGTGGAGCACAGAGTGCGCTCCAAGGTGGTCGTTGAGTGACCGGCGATGCTCCCCTTCCCCGCATGCCACTCGGCGCCGCGTCGCGCCCTTACGCGCCGTCCTGATGAACCCGCGGCGGTGCGTGGAATTCCAGCACAGAGCCGGATCTCCAACAAGGGCCGCGTACCGGGCTGTGACCTGGGTGACGCGTTGTGAGCGCGACGTGACGATCGGTAGAAGGTGTTCAGGGAGGAAGCGGACTTACCGGAACGAGTCCGGGGCGGGTGGGGGGTGCCCCAGTCCTGATGATCAGGAGCGGAATGCAAGCTTCGATAGCGCAATGTCCGTTTCCACCGGTCTCGACCACTGTCCGTGATGGGTGAATTGCCCGGCACGTCGTGAGCAAACTCACATGGAGATCGTTGCGGCATCCAGGCTTTCGCAGGGAATCACGTGTTTAGCCTGACGCTTTACATGGATGGCACATTCGACAACCGGCGCTCCTGAGCACCCGTACCCGACAAGGTCTGAGAACAACCGATGAAGATGACGAAGATGTTCCGCAACACCGCCAACCCCCGCCGCACCACGCTGGCGAACCTGGACGACGCCGGGGAGCTTCTTCCGCCCGTACAGCCGGAACACTCCGTCGACCTGCCGCTCCGCACGGCCAACCCGCGCCGTACGACGCTGATCGACGCCCCTGTCGCACAGTAGGGCACGCCCCACGGCGGCCCCGCACCGCGTCGGCCGCCGCCCCTCACCAAGCTAGCCTGGGACGTCAGTCTCCAGTCAGTCAGCCAGCAGCAAAGTGAGGGGCGACAGCTTCCCGTGCGCATCGCCAGATTCTCCATCGACGGCAATGTCGCCTTCGGCGCGGTCGAGGAGGACGGCACCGGCGGTACGGCCGCCGGCCTCGTCCTCGACATCATCAAGGGCATTCCGTACAACGACTTCGAGCTCTCCGGCACCAAGGTCCCGCTGAGCAAGGTCCGGCTGCTCCCGCCCGTGCTTCCCAACAAGGTCGTGGGCGTCGGCCGCAACTACGCGGCGCACGCGGCGGAGCTGGGCAACGAGGTGCCCGAGACGCCGGTCGTCTTCTTCAAGCCGACCACCTCGGTGATCGGCTCCGGCGACGGTGTCGAGTACCCCTCGTTCTCCCAGGACCTTCATTACGAGGCCGAACTGGCCGTGGTCATCGGCCGCATGTGCCGGGAGGTCCCGCGCGAGCGCGTCAAGGACGTGATCCTCGGATTCACCTGCGCGAACGACGTGACCGCGCGCGACACGCAGAAGAGCGAGAACCAGTGGGCCCGCGCCAAGGGCTTCGACACCTCCTGCCCGCTCGGCCCCTGGGTGGAGACCTCCATCGATCTGGCGGCCGTGAGTGACGGCCTCGCCGTCCAGTGCACCGTCAACGGCGAGCAGCGCCAACTGGGCAGCACCCGCGACATGATCCGCTCCGTCGAGGACCTCGTCGTGCACATCACCGAGGCCATGACGCTGCTCCCGGGCGACGTCATCCTCACGGGCACCCCCGCGGGGGTCGGCCCCCTCAACGTCGGCGACGAGGTCGCCGTCACCATCGAAGGCATCGGCACTCTCACCAACAAGGTGATCAAGCGTGGCTAACGCGACCGTCCGCGTACGTTTCTGTCCCTCGCCGACCGGCAACCCCCATGTGGGCCTGGTCCGCACCGCCCTCTTCAACTGGGCGTTCGCCCGCCACCACGGCGGGACCCTGGTCCTGCGCATCGAGGACACCGACGCCGCGCGCGACTCCGAGGAGTCGTACGAGCAGCTGCTCGACTCGCTGCGCTGGCTCGGCCTCGACTGGGACGAGGGCCCCGAGGTGGGCGGCCCGCACGCGCCGTACCGCCAGTCGCAGCGGATGGACATCTACCGGGACGTCGCCGACAAGCTGCTCGCCGCCGGCCACGCGTACCACTGCTACTGCACCACCGAGGAGCTGGAGACCCGCCGCGACGCCGCCCGCGCCGCGGGCCGCCCCTCCGGGTACGACGGCCACTGCCGCGACCTGACCGCCGAGCAGAAGGCGGCGTACGAGGCGGAGGGCCGTACCTCCATCGTCCGCTTCCGGATGCCCGACGAGCCGATCACCTTCACCGACCTGGTCCGCGGCGAGCTGACCTTCACGCCGGAGAACGTGCCCGACTACGGCATCGTCCGCGCCAACGGGGCGCCGCTCTACACCCTCGTCAACCCGGTAGACGACGCGCTGATGGAGATCACCCACGTCCTGCGCGGCGAGGACCTGCTCTCCTCCACGCCCCGTCAGATCGCGCTCTACCAGGCGCTGATGGGGCTGGGCGTCGCCCACTTCGTGCCGCAGTTCGGTCACTTGCCGTATGTGATGGGCGAGGGCAACAAGAAGCTGTCCAAGCGCGACCCGCAGGCCTCGCTCAACCTCTACCGCGAGCGCGGCTTCCTGCCCGACGGGCTGCTCAACTACCTGTCCCTGCTGGGCTGGTCGTTCTCCGCCGACCAGGATGTCTTCTCCCGCGAGGAGATGGTCGGCGCCTTCGAGATCACCGACGTCAACGCCAACCCGGCCCGCTTCGACCTGAAGAAGGCCGAGGCGATCAACGCCGACCACATCCGGCAGCTGGACGTGAAGACCTTCATGGAGGCCTGCGCGCCCTGGCTGCGGGCCCCGTACGCCAACTGGGCGCCGGACGACTTCGACCAGACGGCCTTCGAGGCGATCGCCCCGTACGCGCAGACCCGCGTGACGGTGCTCTCGGACATCACGGCCAACGTCGACTTCCTGTTCCTGCCCGAGCCGGTCGAGGACGAGGCGTCCTGGACGAAGGCGATGAAGGGCGACCCGGTGGCCCTGCTGACCACGGCCCGCGCGAAGCTGGCGGACGCGGACTGGTCGAGCGCCGAGTCCCTGAAGAACGCGGTCCTGGTGGCGGGCGAGGAGCACGGCCTCAAACTCGGCAAGGCCCAGGCCCCGGTCCGCGTCGCGGTCACGGGCCGCACCGTGGGCCTGCCGCTCTTCGAGTCCCTGGAAATCCTCGGCAAGGAGCGCACGCTCACCCGCATCGACGCGACGCTGACGAAGCTCGCGGCGTAGGTCCCGCGGACGTAAGCCGAAGGGGGGGTGGGGGGCGCCCCGCCCGCCCCCCCCCCGCCCCCCGACCCACCCCCCCCGGGGGGGCAACAGGGTCATAAAAACAACA
>NZ_JBHUUW010000119.1:0-13542 GCF_042670825.1 Streptomyces sp. NPDC057137
GTGCTTCCGGGGGCACACCGGTACTGGGCCCTTCCCGTGTGTTACCCCCCAACACCCCCCGGGCGACACGCGGGGGCCCGCGACACACACAGTGTCGCGGCCCACGGCTGTTCGGTCTCGTGCCCCGGGTCAGCGCCCCAAGGCGGTCAGTGCCTCACGGCGTCAGGGGCGGGCGCGGCCCGTCCTGGTCGGGATCGCGTGGTGGCCGCGGCTCGTCGTTCTTGATGACCTCGCCCTGGACGACCTTGCCGTCCGGGCGCGACATCCTGGCCTGCTGAGCCTGCTGGAAGGCGTCGCCGAGACCGCCAGGACCCGCGGCGCGCATCCGGCGCTCCAGCGACCGCTCGACCCTGCGGCTCAGCAGCGACCGCACCGGCGGGATCAGCAGGACCAGGCCGACGGCGTCGGAGATCAGCCCCGGCAGCATGATCAGCAGCCCGCCCAGCATCAGGAAGCCGTTGCCGGAGCTGGCGTTCGCGCTCTCGTCGGCGTTCTCGGGAGCGTCGGGGTTCTGCTGCTGCCGCTGGGCCTGCTGAAGGGTCTCGGTGAGATTCCGGAAGGCCCGGCGGCCTGCCCGCTTCACCACCACCGAGCCCAGGATGCCGGCGCCGATCAGCAGTGCCAGCACGGTCAGCGCGTTCGTCGCGCCGGCCACGACGGTCAACAGCCAGATTTCGAGCACCAGCCAGAGGGCGATGCCCAGAGGGACAATTTTGCGCGCGCGTGAGCGCTGCGGAGCCG
The DNA here is from genome assembly GCF_042670825.1 of Streptomyces sp. NPDC057137. Lineage (NCBI taxonomy): Bacteria > Bacillati > Actinomycetota > Actinomycetes > Kitasatosporales > Streptomycetaceae > Streptomyces > Streptomyces sp. NPDC057137. The sequence continues at coordinate 742 of NZ_JBHUUW010000119.1, forward strand.
CGGGAGGCGGTGCGCCGGTCGTCATGATTCCAGTGTGCCTGGGCGCGGCCCGGGTTGTCGTACGGGGCGGCCGGATCAGAGGGGCTTGCGCCCGAGCATGCGGTTGGTCCGCGTCCCGACGCCCCACGCGGTGACCCGCCAGAGCGCTTCCACGAGGATGTCCCGGCTCATCTTGGAGTCGCCCAGCTCGCGGTCGACGAAGGTGATGGGCACCTCCACGACGTGGCAGCCGGCCTCCACGGCGCGGCGCGCGAGGTCGACCTGGAAGCAGTAGCCCTGCGAGGCGACCTCGTCCAGGCCGAGGCGGTCGAGCGTCTCCGTACGGAAGGCACGGAATCCGCCGGTGATGTCGCGCAGTGGGAGGCCGAGCAGCGCGCGTGAGTACGTGCTGCCGCCGCGGGAGATCATCTCCCGGGTCCGCGGCCAGTTCACCACCCGGCCGCCGGGCACCCAGCGCGAGCCGAGCACGAGGTCGGCGCCCTTGAGGGCGGTCAGCAGCCGGGGCAGTTCCTCGGGCTGGTGGGAGCCGTCGGCGTCCATCTCGACCAGGACGCCGTAGTCGTGCTCCATGCCCCAGTGGAAGCCCGCCAGATAGGCCGCGCCGAGTCCTTCCTTGCCCTTGCGGTGCAGGACGTGGACCTGGCTGTCGTCGGCGGCGAGTTCGTCGGCGATCTTTCCGGTGCCGTCGGGGCTGTTGTCGTCGGCCACGAGGATGTCGGCCTCCGGGACCGCCGCGCGCACGCGGCTGATGGTCCGTTTGATGTTCTCCGCCTCGTTGAAGGTCGGGATGATCACCAAGGCTGCGCCGAGCGGGCCGTACTGCCTCTGACCACCGTCGTTCACAACTGCCCCTTAATCGCCGTACGCAGAAGTACCACCTTAGCGAGCACGCGAGGGGTCGCCGTCCACACGGTGGCGGGGTGTCGTACGGGAAAGGGCGCGGGCGGCCGGAATCCGGCGGCGCGGTGGCCGGGCGGGGAGATCCGGGGGCCTACGGATCGGGTCCCGGCGTCCTTCGGGCCGACCTGGGACCCGCCGGCTGCGGGTCGACCGAAAGCCGTTGTCTACTGAACGCCGGGGCCCTACCCGGGTCGCACCCGCCGGCCGGCAGAAACCTTCCCTCGCCCCCGAGGCGCGGGCGCTGAACCTGGCTCCCAGTGGTGGTGCGCCGGTGCGGCACACCGCCCCATGACCCAGCGGCGTTCGACGACTGCGTGGGAGTTGCCGGTCGGACGTCCTTTGGTGGACCCGGCCGAACCTACCGGCCGGTGAGTGCTTGCTGTCAATACTCCTTTGACCTGCGGCATTTACCCGTTTCAGCAGGTCAGCGGGGAAGATCCGCTGGTCGCGACAGTGGCCGGTAAGCATCGGTCGGCGGTACGGAAACGCGAGTACATCACTCGTTCGGTCGCACGAAGACCGTTCGCCCGCCCACCACGGTCCGCAGACAGACCGGCAGGGCCGCGCCGGGGGTGAGATCGGGCAGGCCGGGTGTGCCCGAACGCGGGTCGGTGGACCAGCGGGAGACCCGGTCGTCGGGGGCCTGGACGATCAGTTCCTGGGTGCGCCAGACCGCGTAGTCGGCGGGCGCGCCGGGCACGAGCACCCCCGTGTCGTCGCGGCCGGCGGCGCGGCCCCCGCCGCGCGTATGGGCGGTGAAGGCGGCGCGTACGGAGACGCGGTGAGCGGGTGTGCGGTGGAAGGCGGCTGCCCTGATGGTGCCCCAGGGGTCGAGCGCCGTCACCGGGCTGTCCGAGCCGAAGGCGAGCGGGACACCGGCGCGCAGCAGGGCGGCGTACGGGTTGAGGGTCCCGGCGCGCGCCTCGCCGAGCCGGTCGGCGTACATGCCCTCCGTACCGCCCCACGCCGCGTCGAACGCGGGCTGGACGGAGGCGGTCAGGCCGAGTTCGGCGAAGGCGGCGATCGTCTCGGGGGTGAGCATCTCGGCGTGCTCGACCCGGTGGCGGGCGGCCCGGATCCGGGCGAGGCCGAGCGTCTCGGCGGCGGCGCGCGTCCCGGCGACGACGGCGCTGATCGCGGCGTCGCCGATGGCGTGGAAGCCGGCCTGGAGACCGGCCTCGGTGCAGGCCGTGACATGGGCGGCGATGTCGGCGGCGTCGAGATGCGCGGCGCCGGTGTGGGGCGCGTCCGCGTACGGCTCGTGCAGCCAGGCGGTGTGCGAACCGAGCGAGCCGTCCACGAAGAGGTCACCCGCCGCGCCGACGGCGCCGAGTTCACGGACGCGTGCCGCGCCCTTGTCGTCGCTGATCCGCTCGGCCCAGTAGCCGTGGACGCGCGGGCCCGTCTCGTCCTCGGCGAGCCGGAGCAGTCCGGTGAAGTCGTCCTCGGCGGAGATGTCGGGGCCGGCGCACTCGTGGAGTGTGCCGATGCCGAGCGAGGCCGCGCGGGCGCGGGCGGCGCGCTGCGCCTCGGTGCGCTGTGCGGGGGTCACGGAGGCGTACGCGGCGGCGCGTACGGCGTGGTGAGCGTCGCCGGTCAGGGGGGCGTCGGGATGGAATCCGGCCAGTTCGGTGACGCCGGGCACCAGGTCGAGCAGGGCGGTGGTCACCACGGCCGAGTGGACGTCGACGCGTGTCAGGTACAGCGGCCGCCCGCCGGCCGCCTCGTCGAGTTCCTGGCGGGTGGGCGCCCGGCGCTCGGGCCAGCGCGCGGCGTCCCAGCCGTGGCCGAGGAGCACCCGGTCGCCGGGGTGCGTGGTGCGGTGGGCGCGTACGAGCGCGAGCGCGTCGTCCAGGGTCCCCGCGCCGGACAGGTCGAGTCCGGTGAGGGCGAGGCCGGTGGCGGTGGTGTGGACGTGCGCGTCGGTGAACGCGGGGGTGACGAGGGCGCCTTCGAGGTCGACGGTCTCGTCGACACCGGAGGCGAAGGAGTCGGCGGCGCCTTCGGAGCCGACCCAGGCGACATGACCGCGCTCGACGACCATCGCCGTGGCGAAGGGGTCGGCGGGGCTGTGGACGTCTCCACCGCGCAGCAGCACGGTGCGGGGTTCGCTCTGGGGGGCGGCGCGATCGTTCATGCCGCCCAGTCTCCCGCCTCGCGGGACGCGCGGGGCACGCAGGGGTACGGAGGGGTACGACGTGACCGGGTACGACGTGACCGGGTCCGCCCGGTGGGCAGTTTCGTCCCCGAACGCCGGACGGGCCGGATCTGCCCGCCCGGTGAATCCCCCTGACGAGTGAGCCGAAGGGCCCGGTCCCCCGGCGAGTGAGCCGAAGGGGCGCGTCGGTGTCGAAAGGGAGAGCGCGCGGAGGCCCCGAGGAACGAGGGCCCGAGCACGGTCGACCGTCGACATCGACTCAAAGCGCCCCGGAGGCGAACCGAGCCCCTAAAAATACGGCGGCCGCGCCTCGTACGGGGTGGACAGGACGACCGTCGTACGGGTGGAGACACCCGCGAGGGAGCGGATGCGGGACAGCAGGTGTTCCAGGTCCAGTGGCGTCGCCACCCGCACCTTGAGGATGTAGTTCTCCTCGCCGGCCACGCTGTGGCACGCCTCGATCTCGGGGATCGGGGCCAGTCGTTCCGCGATGTCGTCGGGCGCGCTCGGGTCGAACGGCTTGACCGAGATGAACGCGGTCAGCGGCAGCCCGACGGCTTCGGGGTCCACCACGGCGGCGTAGCCGCGTACGACTCCGCGCTGCTCCAGCCTGCGGACGCGCTGATGCACCGCCGAGGTGGACAGACCTGTGGCCTTGCCCAGGTCGGTGTAGCTCATCCGCCCGTCCTTGACGAGCAATTCCACGATCTGACGATCCAGCTCCTCCATGCGGATCAACCTATTGCCCGAGGTCGCTTCCGGCACAGCCGACGGCGTACCGGATCGTCACTTGCGCCGGGCATGTGACGAACACCACAGGCATGTCACGGGGTCCGTCGAGACCTTGCGGTTACCTGCCTCGCGCGACGGGAATTGCTTGCTGTGGTCGAGGCCGCACGTGGCTGTTCGGCCCACCCGAGGGGGAGTGTCTGCATGCAGAGCCTGAAGCGCACCGGACGTATCGAACCGGAGCCTGTTGATCCCGTCGAGGCCGATGAGCTCGACTTCTACGACACCTTCGAGATGTTCCGGGTCGTGTGCCCGGACTGCTCCCGGCCGATCGCCCTGCTGGCGGACGAGGACAGCCTGCCGGAGCACGCGCTGTGCCCCAGCCCGTGGAACCCGTTCGTCCTCACCGTGTGCGCGGGTACGGGCCGTTCGGCCACGGACGCCGGGCCGGCCGACGAATCGCTCGACGCCCAGGAGCAGGACACCGCGCTGCTGCTGACGCTTCCTCAGGGACTGGACTGGCGCACGCAGCCGTTCTCCCACGCGGGCGGCCCGAGTTCGCGTCCGGTCAAGCTGCCGCATGCGCGCCGGCACGCCGCCTGACGCCTCGTCACGATCCAGTTGTCGCGCTGACCGCTCGTCAATCCGCCTGTCCCGTCCGCCGGTTGGTGACAACTGACGGACGGGCCCGGTGCGGTGGGCGGTTCAGCGGGTTTCGGGTCCCGCGAGATGCCGGGCGATCACCATGCGCTGGATCTGGTTGGTGCCTTCGACGATCTGGAGCACCTTCGCCTCGCGCATGTAGCGCTCGGCGGGGAAGTCGGCGGTGTAGCCGTAGCCGCCGAGTACTTGAACGGCGTCCGTGGTGACCTGCATCGCCGCGTCCGTGCAGAACAGCTTCGCCATCGCGGCCTGCCGGGAGAACGGCAGCCCCGCGTCCCGCAGTCGCGCCGCCGCGAGGTAGAGGGCGCGCCCCGCCTCGATCCGGGTGGCCATGTCGGCGAGCATGAAGCGCAGCCCCTGGAAGTCGGCGATGGGGCGGCCGAACTGCCGGCGCCCCGTCGCGTACTCCACGGCCTCGTCGAGGGCCGCCTGCGCGACGCCCACGGCGCAGGCGGCGATCCCGAGCCGGCCCGAGTCGAGCGCGGAGAGGGCGATCGCGAATCCCTGCCCCTCGTCGCCGATCCGCCGGTCGTCGCCGATCCGGACGCCGTCGAAGTGGAGTTGGGCGGTGGGCGAGCCCTTCATGCCCATCTTCTTCTCGGGCGCGGCGGCGGCCAGCCCGTCGGCGTCGCCGGGTACCAGGAACGCCGAGATGCCGCCGGCGCCCGCGCCGCCGGTGCGCGCGAGCACGGTGTAGAAGTCGGCGACGCCGCCATGGGTGATCCAGGCCTTGGTGCCGGTGATCACCCATTCGTCGCCGTCCTTGACGGCCTTCGTGCTCAGTGAGGCCGCGTCGGAGCCCGACGCGGGCTCGGAGAGGCAGTACGCGCCGAGCAGACCGCCGCCCAGCATCGCGGGGAGGTGGGTGGCCTGCTGGTCGGCGGTGCCGTACGAGGCGAGGGCGTGGCAGGCCAGGGAGTGGACGCTGACGCCGAGGCCGATGGTGAGACGGGCCGCGGCGAGTTCTTCGAGGACCTGGAGGTAGACCTCGTACGGCTGGTCGCCGCCGCCGTACTCGGAGTCGTACGGGAGGCCGAGCAGTCCCGATTCGGAGAGGAGGGCGAAGTTCTCCCGGGGGAAGTGTCCCGCCTCCTCCTCTTCGGCCGCCCTGGGGACGATCTCCCGCTCGATGATGTCGCGTACGAGTGTGAGCAGGTCCTTGGACTCCTCGGTGGGCAGCTGACGTTCCACCGTTCGCGGGGCGCGGTCGGGCATGGCGGCGCTCTCCTCCCTGTCGGGACGCTACGGCGGGCGCGCACGCTGGGTGGGGCGGCGGCCGCCGGTCGGGTCGAGGCCCGGGGGTGCCCCCCGGACAGGAATACTGCCCGGCCGATGGTGCCCTCCCGGATCACGGGAGTGGCTGACCTGCGGCTGTGGGCGCGTTGAGTATGACTGATCGGCGGGACGCAGTCACGGGAGGTCAGCCCCTGTTCCGGTTCCACTTCGGTTCCGTTTTCCCGCCGCCGGACCTCCGCCGGGCCCCCGTCGGGCCCCCGCCGGGCTTCCGCCGGGCTTCCGTCGCGCGCTCCGGGAAGTTGGTCCGCACCATTGACCCACTGGTCTAGTCCTTCTAACGTCCCGGTGAACACACTTCGCGTCCATGCCAAGTCGACGGCATGGACGTCGATCTCCCTCCCCACGAGGAGACCTCATGCTCAGACCGCACCGATCCCGCACCCGTTTCCGGGCGCTCATCGCCGCAGCCTGTACGGCCGTGCTCGGCGTGTCCCTGCTCGCCGGCGCCGGCAGCGCCGCGGCGGACCAGGAGAAGGCCCCGGCGGCCCCCACAGCCGCCGGTGAGAAGGTCATCGGATACTTCGCCAACTGGGGTGTCTACGACCGGAATTACCACGTCAAGAACATCGAGACCTCCGGGTCGGCCGACAAGCTGACGCACATCAACTACGCGTTCGGCAACGTCCAGGGCGGCAAGTGCACCATCGGTGACGCCTTCGCCGACTACGAGAAGTCCTACACCGCCGACCAGAGCGTCGACGGTGTCGCCGACGCCTGGGACCAGCCGCTGCGCGGCAACTTCAACCAGCTGCGCAAGCTCAAGGCGCTCCACCCCGGCCTCAAGGTGATCTGGTCGTTCGGCGGCTGGTCCTGGTCGGGCGGCTTCGGTGAGGCGGCGCAGAACCCGGCCGCGTTCGCCAAGTCCTGCCACGACCTGGTCGAGGACCCCCGCTGGGCCGATGTCTTCGACGGCATCGACATCGACTGGGAGTACCCCAACGCCTGCGGTCTGACCTGCGACACCAGCGGGCCCGACGCCTTCACGAACATGGTGTCGGCGCTCCGTACGGAATTCGGCGGCGACAGCCTCATCACGTCGGCCATCACCGCCGACGCGTCCGAGGGCGGCAAGATCGACGCCACCGACTACGGCGCGGCGGCCCAGTACCTCGACTGGTACCTGCCGATGACGTACGACTTCTTCGGCGCGTTCGCGGCGCAGGGCCCCACGGCTCCGCACTCGCCGCTCACGTCGTACGACGGCATCCCGCAGGAGGGCTTCAACTCCGACGCGGCGATCACCAAGCTGAAGGCCAAGGGCGTTCCCGCGGAGAAGCTGCTGCTCGGCATCGGCTTCTACGGGCGCGGCTGGACCGGGGTCACCCAGGCCGAGCCGGGCGGCAGCGCGACGGGCGCGGCGGCCGGCACGTACGAGGCGGGCATCGAGGACTACAAGGTCCTGAAAAACACCTGCCCGGCCAACGGCACGGTGGCCGGTACGGCGTACGCGCACTGCGGCAACAACTGGTGGAGCTACGACACCCCCGCCACCATCGGCACCAAGATGGACTACAAGAACGCGCAGGGCCTGGGAGGCACCTTCTTCTGGGAGCTGAGCGGCGACACGACCGACGGTGAGCTGATCAAGGCGATCAACTAGGTCTGTCCCCGAGGGCCGGACAAGCCGCGTACGCGGTCTGTCCGGCCCTCGGGTGTGTACGGGTCAGCGGCCGGTGTACGGGCTGAAGTCCGGGTCCGGCGGCGGCGCCGGGCACTCCGGCGCGAACTCCTCGATCGTGTCGAACGTGTGCCGCAGCATCCGCACCAGCAGATCGCGCGGGATCTCCCGCGTCAGCTCCTCGCGGTGCTCCAGCCATTCGAGGGTCAGCCACTCGACGCTGCTGAGCCAGCCCAGCAGGGCGAGCCTGGCGATGGGCGGGATGTCCTGGCGGCCGTACGCGCCCTCGGCGACGGTGGAGACCAGTCCCGTACGCACCGCGTCGCGGATCGCCTGCACCTGGGTGTCGAAGCCCACGCCGCCCGTGATGATCGTGCGGTAGGCGGCCTCGTTGAACTCGGCGAACCGGAGGTACGCCTCGACGGTGCGCTGGACCCGCTGGGTGTTCGGCAGGTCGACGCCGCCCGACGCGAGCGAGACCAGCTCCATCACCGAGTCCTCGATGATGGCGAGGTAGTAGCCGCGCTTGTTCTTGAAGTAGTAGTAGATCAGCCCCTTGGCGACACCGGCGTGCTGGGCGATGTCGTCCATCGACAGGGCGTCGTACGACGTGTCGGCGAACAACTTCCGGCCGGTGGCGATGAGTTCGGAGCGGCGCAACTGCGCCCGCTCGCTCTCGCCACGCTGCTGCCTGGTGTTCAAGTCCGCGCTTCCCAGTCTCGGCTGTCACAGGAGATCCGCAGTATTGCAGACCCCCTGTCGAGGGCCGGGCCCGGCTGCGGAGGCCCGGCCACGCACGACGCGGGCGCGGGCGGCGCCGGGGACCTGGACCGCTGTCCCCGGCGCCGTCCATGGCCCGCAGGGCGGCTCAGCGCACGCCGACGGCCTCCAGTGCCTTCCGCTGGGCGGCGGTGGGCTCCACGGGCCAGTAGAGGTAGCAGACGCCGCCCGTGCCCGAGACCACGGCGCCCGACGCGTTGTACCGCTTCGTCCGCAGCCAGATGTTCTCCCACTCACGCCGCTTGTAGACCCGCCGTACGGCCGCGTTGCTCGGCGAGGCCGGGTCGTTGGCGATCACGTCGCCGGCGGCCGTGAAGCCGATCACGGTCATCAGATGGCCGGAGGTGCCGTAGCCCGCGCCGGTCAGCTCCTTCTCCAGGAAGGACTGCGAGGTGATGACCGGAATGCCCGCGCGGATCAGCCGCTCGACGTCGGTGAGCGAGCCGAGCCGGGTGACGACGGCGTTCATGTCCCGGTAGCTCGTCGCGTACGCCGCGTTGAACGGCCAGTTGCCGCAGCCGTCGTACTGGTAGTCGAAGGTGTACCGCGCAGCGTGGCAGACCTGCGGATCGGCGAAGTCCGGGTTCACCCAGGCCAGGTCGGCGGCCGTGGGCTTACGGCCCCAGTACTCGATGATCATCTGCGAGGAGGTGGGGCTGCACCAGGCCTCGCCGCCGTTGTCGTACTCCGGGTACTGGCCGATGTGCGTGTTCTGCGAGTAGCGCGGCACGGTCAGCTCGCGCGCCACCTCGTGCCCGGCCGCCGGGACGGTGAACCGGTCCGGGATGTCCGACGCCATCGCGCCGACCCGCCGGACCGTGGGTGTGAGCGTCGTGCCCGGCTTGCGGTAGAGCGTGAGGCGGAGCTGGTACGACGCCAGCCGCAGGCCGCTCGCCGGGTCGTCGATGGCGAAGGTGTCGGTCCAGACGGTGCTGCGGTCGTCCGTCTGGTCGTCGACGGACGTACGGCGGATGTCGCCGTCCCCGGCCGCCCAGCGGCCCATCACGTACCAGGGGGTCGCCGTACCGTCGGAGTAGGTGCCGCGCAGCTCAGTCTGGATCCAGGTGCCCGCGGGGGTGTCGGCGTTCCAGGAGGCGATCGCCTCGGTGGCCGGGACCGTGGAGCGGTGGACGGGCGAGGTCCAGGTCGCGTACTCCCAGGTGCTGGTCTTCCCGGTGTGCGGGTCCGCGTAGTCGGTGCTGCCCGCGGGGGTGGCGACGACCAGGCCGGACCGGCTGCCGGAGAGGACCTTGGTGCCGTTGCCCTTGCCGCCGCGCCAGTCGCCCGACGAACTCCAGAAGCGGTTGTCCACGGGAGTGTCCGCCCGGTGGTGACCGGCCGGCCGGCCGGAGCGGGCGGACGGCGCGGAGGGAGTGGCGGCCATGGCGGGCGCGGCGGCGGAGAGCGCGCCGGCGCCGGCCGCGGCGAGGGCGGTGGCAAGCACCGTACGGCGCGACGCCGGGCCGTTCCGGGAAGGAGCTGGGTTGTTCATGGGACCCCCGGGTCAGTGGTCTGGTGCACAACAGTTCGTCAACTATCGCGGGTCCCGCACGGCTTCTGCCAGCGATTCGTCCCGCGTCGGCGCACCAATATTGGTCTGTACCAGTGACGTGAACAACGCCCTCCGGATCCGCGCCGGCCTCGCACGGCACCGCGCCGGAACCCGCGCCCGGCCCCGGTCGCGCCCGGCCGCCCGCGCATAGGGTGGCCGGGTGGACGACCTCACCGAAGCCGCCATCGCACTGCGCGCCCTGCCGCCCTCCTGCGGCCCGGTACGGCTGGTCGCGGTCGACGGCCACGCCGGTTCCGGCAAGAGCACCTTCGCCTCGCGGCTCGCCGCCGCGCTCGGCGGGGCGCCCGTGCTGCGGCTGGACGACCTGGCCACGCACGACGCGTTCTTCGACTGGACGCAGCGCCTCGCCGACGATGTGCTCGGACCGCTCTCGCGCGGCGCGACCGCGCGGTACGCGCCGTACGACTGGACCCTGCGGCGCTTCCGTGCGCCCCGCCCGCTGCCCCCCGCGCCGGTCGTCCTGATCGAGGGGGTGGGCGCGGGCCGGGCGGCGGTGCGGCCGTGGCTCGCGCGGCTGTTGTGGATGGACCGGGGCGCCGAGGAGTCCTGGCAACGGGGCCGCGAGCGCGACGGATCGAGTCTTTCGGCCTTCTGGGACGGCTGGACGCGGGCGGAGACGCGCCATTTCGCGGCCGATCCGTCGCGTCCTTTCGCCGATGTTCTGGTACGTGAGTGGCAGGAGGGATACAAGTGGCTGCCCGGAACTCCTGCGATAGCGCCACAGGTTGAACCTGTCACCCACCGTGACGGGACATTCCCTCCGTACTGAGCAGTCGGAAATCAGCCTCGAAGGTGCCTCAACTCGGCTTGACCAAGGGGTGGGACAGGTCTTACGTTCTCAATGTGCGGCTTTTCGGAGCCGCCGCAGACGCGAAGCCCCCGGTTGTTCCCCCGTGATCGGGGGCTTCGTTCTGCCCTCTTCGCCGTCTCCCCGGCGCCGCCCCGCACCCAGCGATCACCCTGGGTCACCGGTGCGCGCGGGACGGCTGCGCCCTTAGTCGCGCACCCTCTACGCAGGTACGATGCTTCTCGGTGGGGTCAATTCCCGTCCACGACAAGGTGGTTCAGCACGCTTCTGCCGACGGGCGCCCGCCCGGCGGGACATCACGGGGTCATGGTTTGTGGGGGGCCTGATGGACATCGGCACGCAGGGCGCTCAAGCCCCGGCCGATCTCGCGTGGGTGCGTGCTGTGGATGCCTACACGATGGGGGCGTATCCACAGGCGGAGGAAGAGTTCCGGGAGGCCGTACGGCTCGATCCCGGAATGGCCGACGGCTGGCTCGGGTTGCACGCGCTCCGGGTCGACACCACGACCGCGCTGCTGCACATGTACCGCCACCGTGACCGCTTCGGCGAGCAGCGCTCCCGCCATCGCCGCACCCTCAACTCCTGGTACTGGCTGGGCTGGTGGGTGCAGCCCGTGCTGGAGAGCCGGCGCGATCTGCTGCTCGCGCACGCCTCGCACTGGCTCGACGGCCGGCACGTCCCCGAGCTGGACCGGGCACTCGCCGGGCTGCCGCCCGTGGACGCCGATCCGCATGTGCGCTTCCTGCACGCCTGCCGCGCCTATCTGGTCAAGGACTGGGACCAGTTGGTGCGCCACACCGAATCCCTCGTCAACGACCCGCTGTTGGGCATCGAGGCGGGCCTCTTCGGCGGGATGGCACGCGTCCGTCTTGAGATGTACGGACAGGCCGAGCCACTGCTCTCGACGTCCCTGATGCGCTGTCGCAGCGAGCAGCCGCAGCGCAAGGAGCTGCGCTACTGGCTGGCCCGCGCGCACGAGGGGACCGGGCGCAGCGCGGCCGCGCTGCCGCTGTACCGGGCCGTGCACCGTATCGACCCCACCTTCATGGACACCGCGGCCCGGCTCGCGGCGATCACCGACTCCGACGGGTACGACGGGGCGGACGACTCGGCGGGGCTCGCCTCGGTCGCGCTGGCCGGCTTCGGCCAGGACACGGTGGACGCGGCGGCCGACGGCGAGTATCCGCAGGGGCCCGACCCACGGCCGGGAGTCGACGCGCAGTCCCCGTTCGGGGCGGGTGTCCCGGCGAACCCGACGGACGCGGCCGATCCGGCGGACGGGATACGGGAGAAGGCCCGCGTACCGGCGCAGCCCGCTCCCCCGCAGTTCCCCGACCGCCCGACGGATCCGGTCCTCCTGGCCGAGGCACTGGCGGAGCTGGAGCGGATGGTCGGCCTGGAACCGGTCAAGCGGCAGGTCAAGGCGTTGTCCGCGCAGCTCAACATGGCGCGGTTACGGGCCGGTCAGGGGCTGCCCGTACAGCCGCCCAAACGCCACTTCGTCTTCTCCGGTCCCTCGGGCACCGGCAAGACAACCGTCGCGCGCATCCTCGGCCGGGTCTTCTACGCGCTCGGCCTGCTCGGCGGCGACCATCTGGTCGAGGCCCAACGGGCCGATCTGGTCGGCGAGTTCCTGGGCCAGACCGCGGTGAAGGCGAACGAGCTGATCGACTCGGCCATCGGTGGCGTGCTGTTCGTCGACGAGGCGTACAGCCTCGCCAACTCCGGCTACAGCAAGGGCGACGCGTACGGCGACGAAGCCCTCCAGGTGCTGCTGAAGCGCGCCGAGGACAACCGGAACCATCTCGTGGTGATACTCGCCGGCTATCCGGAGGGCATGGACCGGCTGCTCGCCACCAACCCCGGACTCTCGTCCCGCTTCACGACGCGCGTCGACTTCCCCAGCTACCGCCCCCTCGAACTGACCGCGATCGGCCAGGTGCTGGCCGCCGAGAACGACGACGTGTGGGACGACGAGGCGCTGGACGAGCTGCGCAGCATCAGCGGCCATGTGGTCGACCAGGGATGGATCGACGAGCTGGGCAACGGCCGCTTCCTGCGCACGCTGTACGAGAAGAGCTGCGCGTACCGCGATCTGCGGCTCTCCGGCTACAGCACCACACCGGGACGCGCCGATCTGGCCACGCTGCGGCTGCCGGATCTGATGCAGGCGTACGGCGAGGTGCTGTCGGGCCGGGGCCCGGTGGACCGCGGGCGCGGGCCGGTGGATCCGCCGGCGCTCTGACCCTCCGGCCCCCTGGCCGGACCGGCCGGAC
>NZ_JBHUUW010000120.1:0-13231 GCF_042670825.1 Streptomyces sp. NPDC057137
CTGGCGTTGACTTTTGGCACGCTGTTGAGTTCTCAAGGAACGGACGCTTCCTTTGTACTCACCCTCTCGGGCTTTCCTCCGGGCTTCCCTTCGGTCCTGCTGTCCTGCGTTTCCGACTCTATCAGAACCTTTCGGCGCCTGATTCCCAGTCGACGGGGGCCGCTTTCAGTTATCCGCTTTCGCGTTTCCCTTTCGGCGTGTCCACTACGTTAACCGATTCCCCTGGCGACTCATAATCGAGCCGAGAAGTTCGAATTTCGGCATGCCGAAATAGAACCCGTCAGGGGCAAATCGTAGGTAGTGGGTGGCCGCTCCGGGCTGCTGAAGAGCAAGACCCGTTCAAAGCGGCTCGGACTACATTAGGGCCCCCGACCCGGCGCGTCAAGTTGCCCGGCGGCGGGGAGTGTGTGCCCGGTACGGGCTCACCGTGGGGTCGCCGTCGATCCAGTAGCGCCAGGGGTGCGGGGCGCCGTCGCCGCCCACCCCGGTGCGGGGGCCGTTGCGTACCAGGTCAGTTGGGGGTGGTGTGCCCGTGAGTATCGACAGGGGCGCGTCGTCGCCGGAGCAGACGTCCGTGCCGTTCAGGGCGCGGTCGACGGACAGGCCGGTGGCCAACCGGGCCGGGCCTTTGGCCAGTTCCTTGTCGTTGCGGGCCGAGAGGCGTCGTTTCCGTACCTGCTCCGCTCCCTCCAGGACCTCGCCGGCGCGCAGCAGTACACCGCTCGCCCGGCCCACCGGGCCGCACACCAGGTTGAGGCAGTGCCACATGCCGTACGTGAAGTAGACGTACGCGTGGCCGGGCGGGCCGAACATCACGTCGTTGCGGGGCGTACGGCCGCGGAAGGCGTGGGAGCCGGGGTCGATGTCGCCCGCGTACGCCTCCACCTCCGTGAGGCGGAGTTCTGTCGTTCCTTGCGCCGTGCGGCGTAGGAGAGTTCGGCCCAGCAGGTCCGGGGCGACTTCCAGCACGGGCCGGTTGAAGAAGTCGCGGGGCAGCGGCGTACGGTCGGGGCGCTCGATCATGTCGTCCGAGCGTAGCGGGGGAACCGCCCGCGGTCGTGACGCGTATGTAGAGGTCAGGATCTAGGAGGAGTGACTATGGGCTTCAAGAGGCTGCTCGCGAGCATGGGCGCCGGCGGTGCGTCCGTCGAGACCGAGCTGACCGAGCAGAACGTCGTGCCGGGCGGGGTCGTCCAGGGCGAGGTGCGCATCCAGGGCGGGTCGGTCGACCAGCAGATCGAGGGGCTCTCCGTCGGTCTCCAGGCGCGCGTCGAGGTCGAGGGCGGTGACCAGGAGGTCAAGCAGGACCTGGAGTTCGTCAAGCAGCGTCTCGGTGGTGCCTTCGAGGTGAAGGCCGGCGCGGTGCACGTCGTGCCCTTCGGCCTGGAGATCCCGTGGGAGACGCCGGTGACGAGCATCGCCGGGCAGCAGCTGCACGGCATGAACATCGGTGTGACGACGGAGCTGGAGATCGCCCGCGCGCTGGACTCCGGCGACCTGGACCCGATCAACGTGCACCCGCTGCCGGCGCAGCAGGCCATCCTGGACGCCTTCATCAGCCTGGACTTCCGCTTCAAGAGCGCGGACATGGAGCGTGGGCACATCCGCGGGACGCGTCAGCGTCTGCCGTTCTACCAGGAGATCGAGTTCGTCCCGCCGCAGCGGTACCGCGGGCTGAACCAGGTCGAGCTGACGTTCGTCGCCGACGACCGCGAGATGGACGTCATCCTGGAGATGGACAAGAAGCCGGGCCTCTTCAGCGAGGGCAGCGACTCCTTCCGCGCGTTCAAGGTGGGTCTCAACGACTTCCAGGGAACCGACTGGTCCGCCTACCTCAACCAGTGGATCGCCGACGTCGGCGGACGTCGTAACTGGGCCTGACGTCTGTCCGGCCATAGTCTCGGCTTCGGAAGGCCGCCGGGTCCCGCGAGGCCCGGCGGCGCGTAGCCGAATCCGGAGGTTCAGTAGTGACCGAGGCGAAGAGGGCTCCACTCCCTCATGACTTCCACCCGCCGGTGCCGTCCTTCACCGTGGTGAGCGACGACATCGCGCCCGGTGCGGTCCTGAAGGACGCCCAGGTCTTCGCGGCGGGGAACACCTCACCGCAGCTGCGGTGGGAGGGGTTCCCCGCGGAGACCAAGAGCTTTGCCGTGACGTGCTTCGACCCCGACGCGCCGACCGGCAGCGGTTTCTGGCACTGGGTGGTGTTCGACATCCCGGCGTCGGTCACCGAGCTGCCGGCGGGCGCGGGCTCCGGCTTGTTCGAGGGGCTGCCGAAGGGCGCCGTGCACGCGCGTAGCGACTACGGGTCGAAGGACTTCGGGGGTGCCGCTCCCCCGGCGGGTGATCCCGCGCACCGTTATGTGTTCACCGTGTACGCGGTGGACAGCGACACGCTGGGGCCGGATTCGGATGCCTCACCCGCCTTTGTCGGCTTCAATCTGCGGTTCCACACGCTCGCGCGTGCGCAGCTGATCGGTGAGTACGCCGCTCCTGCGGAGAGCTGACCGTTCAGCTGTTGTTTGCCCTGCCCTGGTCTTGGAGAGATCAGAGCAGGGCATTTTTTCGTTGCGGGGGTTATTGGGGTCGTCCCCGGAACTCGGATCGGCGGATATTGCGTTGTCCATCTTGGCGCGCCCGGCCAAAGTTGATCCCAGCCCGCCGTCCGGCGGGGCGGCACACGGGAGGTGGGCGGGATGCGGGACACGCTGGTACTGAATGCGAGCTTCGAGCCGCTGTCGACGGTGACACTCAACCGTGCGGTGGTGCTGGTCCTTCAGGACAAGGCCGTCGTCGAGCAGTCCCACCCGGCTCTGCGGGTGCGTGCGGCCGCGGTGGATCTCCCGGTGCCCCGGGTGATCAGGCTCTGCAGGTATGTGCGGGTGCCCTTCCGAAGACAGGCGCCGTGGTCGAGACGTGGAGTGCTGATACGCGACCAGCACCGGTGCGCGTACTGCGGTCGGCGCGCGACGACCGTGGACCATGTGGTGCCGCGGTCGCGTGGCGGTGCGGACAGCTGGATCAATACGGTCGCCTCGTGTGCCGAGGACAATCACCGCAAGGCCGACCGGACGCCGGAGCAGGCGGGAATGCCGTTGCTGTACGAGCCGTTCGTGCCGTCTCCGGCCGACGCGATGCTGTTGGCGCTGCGGGCCGGTGAGCGGTCGGCGCTGCCGCAGTGGCTGGCGGGGGTCGGTACCGCCGCGTAGGCCGTGAGGCTTCCCTGTTGTCACCGGACAGCCCGTCTCCGTACGTCGGAGGCGGGCTTTCGCTTGTGCGGACCGGTCAGCGCGTGACCAGCTGGACGATGGCCACCGTGCCGACGACCACGATCGTCGCGCGCATCACCGCGGGTGACAGTCGTCGGCCGACCTTCGCGCCCAACTGGCCGCCGATCGCGGAGCCCACGGCGATGAGGACGACGGCCGTCCAGTCGAACTCGGCCACGAAGAGGAAGAAGATCGCGGCGATGGTGTTCACGATGGCGGCGAGGACGTTCTTGACGGCGTTGAGGCGCTGCATCTCCTCGTCGATCAACATGCCCATGAGGGACATGTAGATGATCCCCTGGGCGGCTGTGAAGTAGCCGCCGTAGACGCTGGCGGCCAGGACGCCGCCGAAGAGGAGCGGTCCGCCGTCGGTCTTGGTGGCGACGCCTCGGCGCTCGCGGTGGCGCCGGACGGTCTTGGAGAGCCGGGGCTGGAGGATCACGAGGACGAGGGCGAGGCTGACGAGGATCGGCACGATCGTCTCGAAGGCCGTCGAGGGCAGTGAGACGAGCAGGATCGCTCCGCCGAGCCCGCCGCAGACGGAGGCGGTGCCCAGGCGCATGATGCGGCGGCGCTGTCCGGCGAGTTCCGCGCGGTAGCCGATGGCGCCGCTGACGGCGCCCGGTATCAGGCCGAGTGCGTTGGAGACGGTGGCGGTGACGGGTGGCAGGCCGGTCGCGAGCAGCACCGGGAAGGTGATCAACGTCCCTGATCCGACGATGGCGTTGATGGTGCCGGCGCAGGTGCCCGCCACGAACACGGCGAGCATCTCCCAGATGGTCACGCAACACGTCCCTCGGTGATCGGTGGTGGTGGCACCGATCATGCCCGACGGCGGGCGGGGTCCCGTACGACGGGTGGGGCGTCTGGTGCGTCGTACGGGACCGTGACGTGCGGCTCAAGCCCTGACGGACAGGCTTGGCGGCTAGTCGAGCGGCGGCTGCTGGCGCCGGTCCTTGCCGGTGTTGAAGCCCGGTACGCCGGCGCCGAGGTTGTCGAACGCGCCGCTGAGTCCCTTGAGCGCGTCGCCGATCTCGCTGGGAACGATCCAGAGCTTGTTGGCGTCGCCCTCGGCGATCTTGGGGAGCATCTGGAGGTACTGGTACGCGAGCAGCTTCTGGTCGGGGTCTCCGGCGTGGATGGACTCGAAGACCGTACGGATCGCCTGGGCCTCGCCCTCGGCGCGCAGGGCGGCGGCCTTGGCCTCGCCTTCGGCGCGCAGGATCGCGGACTGCTTCTCGCCCTCGGCGGTCAGGATCGCCGATTGCCGAATGCCCTCGGCGGTGAGGATCGCGGCGCGCTTGTCGCGGTCCGCGCGCATCTGCTTCTCCATCGAGTCCTGGATGGAGGTCGGCGGCTCGATGGCCTTGAGCTCGACGCGGTTGACGCGGATGCCCCACTTGCCGGTGGCTTCGTCGAGGACGCCGCGCAGGGCCGCGTTGATCTCCTCGCGTGAGGTGAGGGTCCGCTCCAGGTCCATGCCGCCGATGATGTTGCGCAGTGTGGTGACGGTGAGCTGTTCGATCGCCTGGATGTAGCTGGCGACTTCGTACGTCGCGGCGCGGGCGTCGGTGACCTGGTAGTAGATGACCGTGTCGATGTTGACGACCAGGTTGTCCTGGGTGATCACCGGCTGGGGCGGGAAGGGGACGACCTGTTCACGGAGGTCGATGCGGTTGCGGATCGAGTCGATGAACGGGACCACGATGTTCAGGCCCGCGTTGAGCGTGCGGGTGTAGCGCCCGAAGCGCTCCACGATGGCGGCGCTCGCCTGCGGGATGACCTGGATCGTCTTGATCAGGGCGATGAATACAAGCACCACCAGGATGACCAGGACGATGATGATTGATGGCATCGCGTTCCTACTGCCCTTCGCTGCCGGACTGGCGGACTGTCAGATGATCGAGTTTCGCAGAACACGCCTGTGTGTGCGGGGCGTTCGGCCTGGTTGTCTTACTTCGCTCGGCGTGCGCGGGCGCCCGGAGGGGCGTTCACATCACCACGGCGGTCGCGCCGTCGATGTCGGCGACGTCGACCTTCTCCCCCGGTTCAAAGGTCTGTTCGGCGTCGAGGGTGCGTGCCGACCAGATCTCTCCGGCGAGTTTGATCCGGCCGCCGCTGCCGTCGACCCGTTCGAGTACGACGGCCTGACGCCCTTTCAGGGCGTCGATTCCCGTGGCCAGTCGGGGAGTTCGGGCGCCTTGTCTGGCTGCCAGGGGCCGTACGACGGCGATGAGGGCGACCGAGACCGCCACGAAGACAAGGACCTGTGCCACGATTCCGCCGCCCAGCGCGGCGACGACGGCACCGGCCACCGCGCCCGCGGAGAACATCCCGAATTCGGGCATCGCCGTCAGGACAAGCGGAATTCCCAGTCCTACGGCCGCGATCAGCCACCACACCCATGCTTCGATTTCCACATCATCATGGTAGGTGGGCGGGTCCGGTCCGGACAGGGGGTGCGATCAGGTCATCGGCGGTGCGGGGGCGCTGTCGGGGTCATCGGGGCGGGCGAGGTCAGCGCAGCGGCAAACCGCGGGCCGACCAGCGCTCGTTGGCCTGCTCGACGACGAGCGGGAGACCGAAGCAGAGGGAGAGGTTACGGGACGTCAGCTCGGTCTCCATGGGGCCCGCGGCGAGGACCTTGCCCTGGCGGATCATGAGGACGTGCGTGAAGCCGGGGGCGATCTCCTCGACATGGTGGGTGACCATGATCATGGAGGGGGCGTACGGGTCCCGGGCGAGCCGGCCGAGGCGGCGTACGAGGTCCTCGCGGCCGCCGAGGTCGAGACCGGCGGCGGGCTCGTCGAGGAGGAGCAGTTCGGGGTCGGTCATCATCGCGCGGGCGATCAGGGTGCGCTTGCGCTCACCCTCGGAGAGGGTGCCGAACCTGCGGTCCAGGTACTCGGTCATGCCGAGCCGGTCGAGGAAGGCGCGGGCGCGCCGCTCGTCGACCTCGTCGTAGTTCTCGTGCCAGGTGGCGGTCATGCCGTACGCGGCGGTGAGGACCGTCTGGAGCACGGTCTGGCGCTTGGGCAGCTTCTCGGCCATGGCGACGCCCGCCATGCCGATGCGGGGGCGGAGTTCGAAGACGTCCACCTTGCCGAGCTTGTCGCCGAGGATCTTCACCTTGCCGGTGGAGGGGAAGAGGTAGCTGGACGCGAGGTTGAGCAGGGTCGTCTTGCCGGCGCCGTTGGGGCCGAGAATCACCCAGCGTTCGCCTTCCTTGACGGACCAGGAGACATCGTCCACCAGAGCGCGTCCGTCGCGGACCACGGATACGTCCACCAGCTCCAGTACATCGCTCATGAGCGCGTTGTCTCCCCATGCAGTCTTGAGATCTGGCATGCGCCTGCGGGCGCAGCTCCACAGGGAAAACCTACGCCACCGGTCCGGCGGTCAACTCCTTAGGTCCGTTCCCTAGGCTGGGGCCATGCTTTCCGAACCACGCTCAGGACTGTTGGCGGCCTGGGGAAATGCCCTCCTTGCCGGTTTCGTATCGCCGGACGACGCGGCTCTCGCGATCGTCGGGCCGGACGCGGTGCACCGGGTGGCGGGGCTGCCGGGTGAGGCGGGGCCGGTCGGGCTGACCCTGGCGCTCGGCCGGCTGCGCGCGCTGGGGGTGACCGGGTACCGGGTGGCGCTGCCGGCGCCGGGTCATCCGCTGGGGCTCAGCGGGCCGCCGGAGTTCAACGCCCGCGCGCTGGAGGCCGAGGAGGCGGTGGTCGCCTCGGGGGCGCCGTACGGGCTGGTGCCCGAGGTGTCCGCGGTGGGGCCCGAGGGCGACCTTCATGTGGAGGTGGTCTGGGACTGTCTGCCGGTGCGTGAGGCGCCGCCGGCGGACGTGCCGTCGCTCGGGGAGGCGGAGCGGGAGCTGGCGGAGGCGCTGCGGGACGCGACGGACGTGCTGTCGCGGCTGGATGTCGCGGGGTCGGGGCCGGTGGCCGAGGCCGCGCTGGACGCCTACCGGGCGCGGGCGGAGCGGGGGCGGGAGGTGCTGGCTCCGGGCTATCCGCCGCGCGCCGTACGGGTGCTGGAGCTGGCGCAGCGGGTGGGGCTGCTGGTCGCGCTGGCGCGGGAGCACGGGCACGGCGGGGCGGTGAGCGCGTCGGAGATGGCGGCGCGCGGTGAGGCGCTGCGGCCGGTGGAGCGGGTGTCGCGGCGGGCGCAGGTGGCCGCGTACAACGCGTATGTGGAGGAGCTGGAGCGGGGTCCGCGCTAGGCAGTGTCCGCCCTAGGCCGTGTCCGGGGTTGGTCGACCGGGTCCGTCCGGTGGCCGGTTCGTCCTCGATCGCCGGACGGGCTTGAAATGCCTGCCGGACGTGCCGCGATGGCAGCTCGTCCGGCGATTGAGGACGAGCGCGGCCACAGCACCCAGGTGTGTGAGATGTGGCACGGCCCCGGTACCCGTCGCTGAGGACGGGTACCGGGGCCGCGGCGCCTGGGACGTGTCCGCGAAGTCCCGCCTGGCCCGCGACGCCTGGCACGGCACCTCGCCGCGTTGTCGGAATCGACCAAGTACGCCCAGTACGAGGCCGACCCTCCGCCTTGCGATGCACCGCACCAGACGCCGCAGGCCCCGCCCTACGGGCGGACGGCGCTACTTCGCGGACACGCCCCAGGCCGTGTGTCAGGCGTTGAGGCCGCTGTTGGCGAACGCCGGGTTGAGGACGCCGATCACGTTGACCGTGTTGCCGACCGCGTTCACGGGGATCTGCACCGGGACCTGAACGAGGTTGCCGGAGCCGACGCCCGGCGAGTGCACGGCCTTGCCGGTGGCGTCGGCGTGCGGGCCGCCGGTGGCGAAGGCGGCACCGGAACCCGCGGCGACGAGGCCACCGGCGATCATGGTGAGGGCAGCGGCCTTCTTAAGGTTGTTCATTTTCAGGATCCTCCATCGCAAGGGCCGCGGCGGTAATCCGCGGCACGCCATGGAGAACGCCTGGACCCCGCCGGGGATACGCCGTGTGGGGGACATACACCCGACGGTATGAATCTCAGATCGGAATACGACGTTCCGTATCACCGGCCGGGACCCGCCCCGGCCCGCCGTTCACCCGGTGATCCCATGCCGTACGGCCCACAGCGCCGCCTGCGTGCGGTCCGCGAGATCCAGCTTCATCAGAATGTTCGAGACATGCGTCTTGACGGTCTTCTCCGAGAGGACGAGCGCACGGGCGATCTCCCGGTTGGAACGCCCGTCCGCGATCAGGGTGAGCACTTCGCGCTCCCGGTCGGTGAGCGAGGAGCCCCTGCCGTGTCCGGTGCCGGGGTCGTCCTGGGCCAGCAGCGCGCCCGCCACCTCCGGCTGCAGCAGGACATGACCGGCGTGTACGGAGCGGATGGCGCCGGCCAGCGCCTCCGGGTCGACGTCCTTGTACACGTAACCGGCCGCACCGGCGCGCAGCGCGGGCACCACCGTGCGCTGCTCGGTGAAGCTCGTCACGATCAGCACCTTGGCCGGGTTGGCGAGTTCGCGGAGCTTGCGCAGCGCCTCGATGCCGTCGGTGCCCGGCATCTTGATGTCCATCAGGACGACGTCCGGGCGCAGCTCCTCCGCGCCGGCCACGCCCTCGTCACCGTCGGACGCCTCGCCCACGACCTCTATGTCGTCCTGGATCTCCAGGAAGGTGCGCAGACCGCGGCGGACCACCTGGTGGTCGTCCACCAGCAGCACACGGATTCTCTTGTCGTCAGCCACCGGGCACTTCCATCTCGATCGTGGTGCCCTGTCCGGGCGCCGATTGCACCGTCAGCCTGCCGCCCACACCGCTCGACCTGTCCCGCATCGAGACGAGCCCGAGGTGGCGGCCGGCCCTGCGGACCGTTCTCGGTTCGAAGCCCTTGCCGTTGTCGGTGACGCTGAGGACCGCGCCCTGCCCCCGGCGGGCGACGGTCACGTCGACGCGCTCCGCGCCGGAGTGGCGCAGCGCGTTGTGGAGCGCTTCCTGGGCCACGCGGAGCATCGCCTCCTCCTGTGCGGCGGGCAGGGCACGTACCCCGCAGCTGTCGAAGGTGACCTGCGCGGAGTGCGCGCGGTCGAGGACCTGGATATGGGTACGCAGGGTGTGCACCAGGCCGTCCTCGTCGAGGGCCGCGGGGCGCAGCTCGACGACGGCGGCGCGCAGCTCGTCGGCGGCCTCGGCGGCGAGGTCGGCGACCTGCTGCAGTTCGCCCTTGGCGCGTGCCGGGTCGCGGTCGATGAGGCTGGAGACGGCCTGGGCGGTCAGCCGCAGCGAGAAGAGTTTCTGGCTGACGGCGTCGTGGAGTTCGTGGGCGAGCCGGGAGCGTTCCTCGGCGATGGTCAGCTCGCGGCTGCGCTCGTACAGCCTGGCGTTGGTGAGGGCGATCGCCGCGTGCTGGGCGAGGATGCCGAGAAGCTCCTCGTCCTCCTCGGTGAATCCGCAGCCGCCGGCCGGCTTGGGGCAGCGCTTGTTGGCGAGGAAGAGTGTGCCGATCGTCTCGTCGCCGTCGCGGATGGGCAGGCCGAGGAAGTCGGACATGTCGGGGTGGGCGGTGGGCCAGCCGCCGAAGCGGGGGTCCTTCTTCACGTCGGCGAGCCGCTCGGGGCGCGCGTCGTGCAGCATCGCCGCGAGGACGCCGTGCTGGCGCGGGAGCGGGCCGATGGCCTTCCACTGCGCGTCGCTGACGCCGTCGACCACGAACTGGGCGAAGCCGCCGTGGTCGTCGGGCACACCGAGCGCGGCGTACTCGGCGTCGAGCAGTTCGCGGGCGGAGGCGACGATCGTCTTGAGTACGTCCCTCACTTCCAGATGCCTGCTCATCGCGAGGAGTGCGGTGCTCACGGCGGCGAGCCCGGAGCTGGGTCGATGGCTCATGGCCTCACCGTACCGGCGGGTGGGACGGGCCGGATCGGACCTGGGACGCAGTGGCCGAGGGCCGATGGCCTAGGCCCAAGTGCCTCGGGGCGGCGGGACCCGCGGCCGATCCGGCGGGGCTCTTGTCCTTTCTATGTTGAGGACAACGGCCCTCGGCGTCGAGGACAACGCCCTCGGCGGCGTCCGGGGCCGACGCGAGGCGAGAAGGAGCGGACGTCATGTCGGTAGCGATCATCACGGGGGCTTCCAAGGGACTGGGGCGCGCGCTGGGCGGGGCGCTCGCGCGGGACGGGTGGGACCTGGTGCTCGACGCCAGGACGCCCGGCGCGCTGGCGGACGCCGCGACGGAGATCCGGGCGCACGGGACGCGGGTGACGGCGATCCCCGGGGATGTGACCGATCCCGTCCACCGCGCGGAGCTGGTCGCGGCGGCGGGTGCGCTGGGCGGGCTCGATCTGCTGGTGAGCAACGCGAGCGCGCTGGGCGCCGAGCCGCTCGTACGGCTGGACACGCTGGCGCTCGACGGGCTGCGCGCCGCGCTGGAGACGAATGTCGTGGCGGCGCTGGGGCTGGTGCAGGAGGCGCTGCCGCTGCTGCGGGCCGGCGGCGCGGGGACGGTGATCGCCGTCAGCTCGGACGCGGCGGCGGAGGCGTACGAGACCTGGGGCGGGTACGGGGCGTCCAAGGCCGCGCTCGACCACCTGGCCGCCGTGCTCGCCGTGGAGGAGCCGGGGCTGCGGGTGTGGACGGTCGACCCGGGTGACATGCAGACGGATCTGTACGCGGCGGCCGTGCCGGACGACGGTGATACGCGGCCGGATCCCCGGTCCGTGGTGCCGGGCTTCCTACGGCTGATCCGGCAGCGGCCGACGAGCGGCCGTTATTCGGCCACGTCGTTGCTGGGGGTGGCCTGATGACCGGGGCGGCTGTGGGGCGGACGGGGCTGGAGGGGCTGCGGGTGCCCGACGCGCTCTCCGCGCGGGTGCCCGCCGAGCAGCGGGGCGCGGGGCGGGACGACGTACGGCTGCTGGTGTCCCGGGGCACGGAGGTGTCGCACCACGCCTTCCGGGAGCTGGCGGGGCAGCTGCGGGCCGGGGACGTGCTGGTGGTGAACACCTCGCGGACCCTGGCGGCGGCTGTCGACGGGCGGCTCCGCGGTGAGCGGCTGGTCGTCCACTTCTCCACGCGGGGGGACGACGGCCGGTGGGCGGTGGAGCTGCGGACGCCGGGAACGGGCGGGGGCGGGCGCAAGGGCGGGCGCGAGGGGGCGACGCGGGCGCGCGCCGGGGGTCCGGCCGGGGCGGTCGTACGGCTGCCGGGCGGCGGGCACCTCGTACTGGAGGAGCCGCTGGACCCGGCGGGCACCCGGCTGTGGTGGGCGCGGGTGGCCGGCGGGGACGTGGCGGGGCTGCTGCGCCGCCACGGCAGGCCCATCCGGTACGGGTACACGGAGCGGGACCAGCCGCTCTCGGCGTACCAGACGGTCTTCGCGCTCCCCTCCCCCGACGGGTCGGGCTCGGCGGAGATGCCGAGCGCGGGCCGGCCGTTCACCGCGCGGCTGGTGGCGGAGCTGGTGAGCCGGGGCGTGCAGTTCGCGCCGATCAGGCTGGACACGGGGGTGGCGTCGGCGGAGGCGCACGAGCCGCCGTACCCGGAGCGCTTCGAGGTACCGGCGACGACGGCCCGGCTGGTGAACGCCGCCGCCGCGGGCGGCGGGCGGATCGTCGCCGTCGGGACGACGGCCGTACGGGCGCTGGAGTCGGCGGCCGGTCCCGGCGGGACCGTGCGGGCGGCGTCGGGCTGGACGGATCTGGTGGTCACGCCGCGGCGCGGGGTGCGCGTCGTCGACGGGCTGCTGACCGGGCTGCACGAGCCGGCGGCCTCGCATCTGCTGATGCTGGAGGCGATCGCCGGACGAGAGGCGCTGGAGCGCGGTTATACCGAGGCCGTAGGCCATCTCTACCTCTGGCACGAGTTCGGCGACGTCCACCTCGTCCTCCCGGATGAGACCGCTCACTCTCCGGGTTGCGCCAGCAACTTCCGGTAAGAACGCCACCGGGCCAATGTGACGCCGCACATAGGACGCAGATCACTTACGAAGGTATGTAGTGGACATATTGACCGGCATAAGCGTGGCGTGAGTGGGTAGTGGGGTGTCTCTTTTGCACCTCTTTCAACTACCACGGGTCGTACATCCCACCTTTGCCACATGTTTTTGCTGCCGCTAAGAATTGCAGCCGTCGCCGCCGAAGAAAGGCATCTGGCCGACCGGCCTCCGCGACTCCCGCTATTCGAAGAGGTATGTCGTATGACCGCGTCCAGCACCCCTGGCAACCGTCTGAACAAGAGCCACAAGCTCTCGATCGCCGGCGTGACAGTCGTCGCCGCCGCGGCCGTCTCTCTCTCCTTGGTCCCGGGCAACGCGTCCGCCGAAGCCGAGGGCAAGGCCGTGGCCGGCTCCGTGTCCACCGCCCCGGTGGCATGGAACACCACGAGCAACAGCGGCCAGGCCTCATCCGTCCAGGAGAGCCTGACCAAGCAGCACACCATCGCCGACCGCGTCGCGGAGATTCACGCGAAGCAGCAGTCGGCGGCGAAGGCGAAGGCCAAGGCCGACGCCAAGGAAACAGCCGCTGCGAAGGCGAAGAAGCGCGCTGCCGAGAAGACCAAGGCCAGCCGCTCCGCCGACCGCAAGCCCACCTACGCGAACAACCTGAACGGATGGATCAAGGAAGCCCTGTCCATCATGAAGAAGGAGAAGATCCCCGGCACGTACGAGGGTCTGCACCGCAACATCATCCGTGAGTCCAGCGGCAACCCGCGTGCGATCAACAACTGGGACATCAACGCCAAGAACGGCGTCCCGTCGATCGGCCTGCTCCAGGTGATCAAGCCGACCTTCGACACGTACCACGTCAAGGGCACGCCCAAGAGCCAGTACCACCCGGTCGCCAACATCGTGGCCGCGGCCAACTACGCCGCCGACCGTTACGGCTCGATCGACAACGTCGACAGCGCGTACTGAGCCGCTGCCGCCGTACGACCCCGCACCCCCGCACCCCGGCACGACACGTAAGACCCGCAGGACACGCAGAGACGCCGGTGGGCGGCACCCCTTCGCGG
>NZ_JBHUUW010000121.1:0-13069 GCF_042670825.1 Streptomyces sp. NPDC057137
GGCTCACACCGTGACGCGTGCGCTCGGCCTTGGCGGCCCCCGGGGGTTCCTGGTACGCCTCCGGTGACCGGGCGGTGAGGGACCCCTCCCGCGACCCGCGACCCCACACCACGACGAAGCCGCACACGTAAGTCGTCCCCCTGCCCCTCAGAGGGAGGGCCGGGGTCTGGGGCGGAGCCCCGGAAGTGGTTCGCTGTGCTGGTTGTTGCGCGCCCGGACCGGCGGGGTCGTCGGCAAGCGGGGCGGAGACAGAAGCGGGCGTCGGCCCCGCAGGGCCGGAGCGCGCGCGGCCCGCGTCAGCGGGCCGCCTTGATCCAGTAAAGAAACTCTGAACAACTCACCCACTGGTCGAGCTGCCCGGCCGCTGGTCAGGGTCGCTGCTGCCGGCGCTTCGTCGATTCGGCCAGCGCGGTCTTCAGCTTCTCGCTCGGCGACATGTCCGGCTCGGCGTCGTCGTCATGGAGGGGCGGGAGGAAGCTGGGAGCCTGGAGGGTAGGTGCCTTCCACGATTTCCCGGCGGAGGATATCGGCGACCTGAGCGTACGGCGGTCGGGGATCGCCGTTGTAGATGACGTCGACCGGCCAGTCCGGCCCCTCGGCGTCGGTTTCCTCATGATCGCCGTCGGCCTCTTCGGTGCTCCCGCCGGCGGAGTCGCTGACGTAGCTGCCCCGCCGAGCTGGGAGTAGACCAAGCCTTCCTGCTTGAGCACGCGCAGGGCGTTCTGGACGGTGGAACTGGAGACACCGAACCGATCACCCAGCACGTTGGCCGAGGGCAGGCGCTCGCCGGAGCGGTACTCGCCGACCGTGATGCTCATGGAGGACGGCCGGGCCGAGGTCCTGAAGATCACCGTCCCTGAGACCGGGCTGGCCGCCGGGCTCAAGCCGGGTGTAATGGTGCGGCCCGTGGAGCTGTTCGCGACCCCGTGGGCGCGGATCTTCAACGGGCAGCTCTCCGACGGCGTCGCCTACCGCGCCGCCCTCTTGGAGCTGGTGACGGTGGAGGCGGCCCAGTGATCCGCTTCGAAAATTCAGTGAACTCCTCGGCCACGCCCACATCGGCGTCACCGCCACCGTCTACGCCCACGTCCGACTGCGCCTCCAGCGCAACGCTATCGATCTCCTCGGCCAGGCCCTCCGTCACTCCGCAGAGACCACCAGCCAGCCCGACGACGGCGACGGCCCACCATTGTGTGCGGCACCCGTCCGTTGACGTTGCCGTCAACTACTGCCGTCAGAGCACACTGAAGCCCCGCCAGGAGACACCTGACGGGGCTTCGAATTTGCTACCGCGACTTTAGGCTGGCGAGCATCCTCACTCCTCAAGGCCAGACTGAAGCCGCTGCCAATCCTCCTGCTGATCACGCCAGGCGGCGCTCGCATAGATCGCGATCTTCGCCTCGGGCAAAGACAGGCCAAGTACACGAGAAGCTACGTAGATTGCTTCGATCGGCGATAGGCCCAGTTCTCGCAGTTCCCGGAATACCGGTTCCCGCTCCACTTGCCCTCGACCCGCGATGCTCGATACCAACCCATCCAGTCGAGACCGATCCATTCTCTAATCTCCTAGGATCTTTGCGACGTCCAAGGTCATCGACCCTGGGCGCTTGTAGATGCTGCCGTCCGGTTTCGGGATATGCCGCTCATAGTTCAACACGACGGTGCTATACCCCTGGGATCTCGCCTGCTCGGCGATGGAGCTCTTCATCTGCCGGATTGCATCTGGCCCAATCGGGGCGCGACTCAGCCCTTGAGTTCCCTTCGGAAAGACCATCAATCCGTCCAGATGCACGGTGTCTCCGGC
This sequence comes from Streptomyces sp. NPDC057137, assembly GCF_042670825.1. Classification (NCBI taxonomy): domain Bacteria; kingdom Bacillati; phylum Actinomycetota; class Actinomycetes; order Kitasatosporales; family Streptomycetaceae; genus Streptomyces; species Streptomyces sp. NPDC057137. The sequence goes on from NZ_JBHUUW010000121.1 coordinate 1,805, forward strand.
CGCTCTGACGGTCGCCATGGCCTCAACCGTCTGCCCTCCAACATCGAATGAACCGTCCCAGATATCTCCGTCGGTGAATGGAGAACAGTTGCTGTTGTGAACAAGTACCGGCGTCTCGCCCGCTAGCACATAGTACGTGTGGATTCCGTTGACCGTGAGGTCGTAGGTGCGCTGCCGCTTCTTGTAGTGGCGAACCTCGTCGACTTCGACGGCCGCCTTGGCGGGCGTGCGCAGCTCCGTGCCGGGGCGAATGTCGCCGGCGTCGATCCACTTCTTCTGGTCGAGCGACCAGAACGGGTGGGTGTCGGTGGCGACAATCGTCGCCTGCTTACCATCCACGTCGACCGTGAGTTCGGTGAAGTCCTTGTCATCCTCGGTGAGGATGGTGTCAATGACTTCCTTCGACTTGGTCTCACCCGTGTCCGGGTCGGAGGCGACTACCTTGTCGCCCTTCTTGATGTCTTCGATGTTCTTGGTACTGCCGTCCGCGAGCAGCACCTTGGTGCCGGGCAGGAAGCTGTGCGGACTCGGACAGGAAGGCGCGTCGGCGTTGTCGAGTTTCTTCTCGCCCTTGGCTGCCCCCTTGGCGGCCTTCAATGCCTTGAACATCTTGAGGAAGGGGAGATCCGTGCTTGCCTCGGCGCAGCCGGACACAGAGCCGGAGCCGAAGCACTCCCCCCAAGCCTCGGGGTCGGGAAGAATGAGCGTCGCGAGTACGGGCGCTATGTATTTCGTGTAGAAATTAACTGGGGGTTTGCTTTTGACTACGTTGTTGGACCAGCCTTGTTTGTAACCGTATCCCTTGGCCTGCGCCTTCCAGGACCAAATGGTTACCGTGGGTCCACCTGTGCCATATCCATTTGTGTGGAATTTCTGGCTCGCGTAACTCCACCCGCCGGCCGAATCAATAAACCAGCGACTGGAGTCGTATTCCTTGAAATTGCCGTACTTGTCGTACTGATCGTTGTAACCGGCCCCACCCGCCGGCCCGTCCGGCCGCAGCCCCGTCGCGTCCGAGAACGACACCGGGTTGTTGTTCCCGTACGTGTAGCCGTGCGTCTGTTGCGGGTCCGCGAGGTCGAGGATCGGGTCGACGCTGATGAAGCGGCCGATCGACGGGTCGTATTCGCGGGCGCCCAGATGCGTCAGGTCCGTCGTCTTGTCGATCGTGCCGCCGACGAAGCCCTTGTCGCCCGCCCAGTTCGTGGGCTGCGTGCCGCGTGGGGCGCCGAAGATCGTCGTTTTGCGGCGGGTGACCGCCTGCGTCGCGTCCGAGGTGATCTGGGTCGTCGCCGTGCCGTGGTGGTCGCTGAGCAGGAACGTCAGCTTGCCCGCCGTGCGCATCGCGACCGTCTGGTCGCCCGCCGTGTAGTAGCGGGTGCCCGTGACCTTGCCGGCCTTGTCCAGGTGGAGTTCGTTGCCGCCCGGGAGGTAGAGCGTGGAGCCGGACGCGTCACGGCGGATCATCCGCTCGCCGGCCGTGTCGTAGACGTACGACGTGGTGTCCGTGACCTTGGTGACCGAGCCCAGGTGGCCCTCGTCGTCCCACACGAAGGTCTGCTTGTCCGCGTTGCCGATCTTGCGGGTCTCCGTATTGCCCGCCGCGTCGTAGGTGTACGTCTCCGTGCGCGGCGCCGTGCCCGTCTGGGCCACCGACGGGAGGTTGTGCTTGCCCGTCGCGGGCGGGGCGTACGTGCGGAGCGTGTCGGCGGACGGGCCCGAGGCCGTCTTGTGCTGGGTCTCCGTCTTGCGGTTGCCCACCGCGTCGTACGCGTACGTGCTCCAGTACGCGTCCGGCCCGCCGACCACCGAGGAGGACGGGGCCGCCGCACACGCCGTGCCCGTGTTCGTCCACGCCTCGGTGATACGGCGCAACGCGTCGAGGGCGAAGCACTGCGTGTCCGTCGTGCGCGTCGCGTCCTGGCCGTACGCCGTGGCGATCTGCTTGATGTTGCCCGCCGGGTCGTACGTGTACGCCGTGTCCTCGACGCGCTGCGGCGCGACCTCGCGGTCGATGTAGCTGCGCTTCAGCTCGCTGGTGTGTTCGTCGTACTCGCTCGCCACCGAGATGGACCGGCCGAACGCGCCCATCTTCTGGATGATGGGGCGGCCGTAGTGGTCGTACGTGCTGTCCGAGACCAGCGTGTCCAGGCCGGCACCGACGGTGTCCAACTGGCCGTGGACCGGCGTGTAGGTGTTGGCGACCCGCTCCGCCGACAGCCCGCCCATCGCGGGCTGCTCGGTGCGCGCCACCTGCCCGCTGATGGGGTTGTAGCCGGTGGTCCACTTGTACGTGCCCTGCAGCGCGCCCTCGCTCGCCGGGATCGTCACCTGGGTGTTGATCGGCTGGTACAAGGGGTCGTACGAGGTGACGGCGGTCTCGTAGGCGTTGGCGCCGACGTAGCGCGTTGCCTTCGCGGCCTGGCCCTTGCCCCTGGACGCGGTGTCGTACGTCCACGCCGCCAGCGTGGTCGCGCCCTTCTTGAGCGCCGTCTGGCGTCCGAGGTCGTCGTAGTCGGTGTGCAGGCTGATGCCACGCGCGTCGAGCGTGTCGGTGGCGCGGTCGCCCTTGTCGTACGTCGTGGTGGAACTGCCCTTGTCCGGGTCGCCGTTGGCGGTCTGGCGGCCCCGGATGTCGTAGCCGTACGTCCACTTGGCGCCGGACGGGTCCGTGACCTCCGCCAGGCGGCCCTTCTTGTCGTGGCGGTAGGCGGTGGTCTGCGAGGCCGTGCGGTCCGCGTCCGTGTACTGCTTCAGCTCCGTCGTACGGCCCAGCGCGTCGACGACCGTCGTGGTCGCCGTGGCGCCCTTCGGCGGGACGACCGTGGTGGTGTCACCCGTGTACGACGTGGTGGTGCGCTTCGTCTCGTCCGTGAACTTCTTGGAGATGACGGCGGTCGGGCGTCCCGCGCCGTCGAACAGCGTCTCGGTGTGCGCCGGGTACTTCGTCTCCTGGCCGGTGACCAGGACGGGTTCGGCCGGCCCGTCCGCGTAGTACGTACCGGAGGAGCGGTCCGCGAGGCCGCGGGTGTCGTGGAACGTCTCGGTGATCAGCCGGCCCGAGCGGTCCGGCGACTCCTGCTGGCTCTGCCGCGGGCGCAGCAGTCCGTCGTAGAAAGCGTAGCTGGTGGCGTACTTGGCGTCGTGGGTGAGGTTCGTGGTGGTGACGACGTTGACGTTGTCACGGCGGATCAGATACGCGAAGGAGTAGTTCGGGGAGTCGGGGTTGGCGGCCGCCGGGCGGTTGGGCAGCCAGGTCTTGGTGACGCGGCCCAGCGGGTCGTAGGCGCTGGTGGTGACGCGGTCGTTCGCGTCGGTGACCGTCAGGGCCTGGGCGCGCAGCGGGTCCAGGGTGGTGGTGACGGTGTGGCCGAGCGCGTTCGTGACAGCGACGCTGGTGGGCACCTCACCGGTGGCGGGCGTGTGGACGGTGGTGGTGACCTTGCCGTACGCGTCGGCTTCCGCCAGTTGGCGGCCGTAACTGTCGAAACACAGCTCGTTCTTCGCCGTCCCGCAGGTGCTGGGCGTGGACGTCACGGTGTCGTACCCGTCGCCCTTGCCGTTGATCCGCTCCGTCCTGGTGAGATCGCCCTTCGTGGGGGCGGCGCCCAGCGCGAGCGAGTCGTAGTACGTGCGTACGTCGTCGATCACGTCGTCCGGGCGGCTGACGGTCGCTCCGCAGGCGGCGGCCACGGTCTCCGAGCGCGACACCTTGTCCAGCACCCTGGTCGTGGTGTTGCGCGCGTACGTCGTGGTGGTGCACTGCTCGTCGCCGGTCTTGGCCGTGTCGCCGAGCGCGGAGACGGTGGTGACCATGCCGTACGAGTCGAAGTCGCGCGTGGTGCGGGTGGTGCGGGTGCCGCCCGCGACGGTGGTGCGGGTCTCCTCCGCCTCCGTCCCGGAGAGGTACGCCTCCAGGTCCGGTAGACCCGTGCGGGCGCGGGTGGCGGTCTTCGCCGAGCGCCAGGGGGTGTACGACACCGCGCTGACCAGCGGGCCGCCGTCCCCGTTGTAGGTGGCGCTCTCGCGCTGCACTCCGGCGAACTGCTCGCGGTCGGTGACGGCGGTGCCCGCGGAGTTCTTCACCTCGGCGCCGTCGATGCCGCGGAAGTAGCGCGTCTCGCTGAGGATCCGGGTGTCGGCGCCGGCGCCCTTGCGGGTCTGCACCCGCTCGTATCCGCGGGAGAGGGAGTAGGCGCGGTCGGCGGCCTTGGTGAACTCGTCCGTGCTCTTGGCCCATTCGGCGCCGCCGAGGTAGTCGTACTCGGTGACGGTGTCCGGGGTCGCGGCCAGGTTGTCGCCCTCGGAGACGCGCTGGACGACGTAGGAGTTGAACCAGTCCTGCTTGGCGGTCTCACCTTCGAAGGCCCACTTGACCGGGTAGCAGCGCGTGCTGTTGGAGTCGTCCGTCGGCGGCAGTGAGGTGGCGGTGCAGTCGGGGTCCCGGTAGTCGACGGCTATGGTGCCGCCGGACTCGGTGGTGATCTGGTAGAGCCGCAGCCGGATGAACGGGGCCAGGGCGTCGCCGAGTTTGTCGACGCGGTTGGGCTTCTGCTGGCCGGCGAAGGTCACCGGCGGCAGCGCGCTGCTGCCGCCCGCCTTGCCGGTGCGGGTGAGGGACTCCAGCCACATGGGGGTGGAGATGCCGTCACCGGCGGCGGGGAAGCCCTGCTTGAGCGACCAGGAGTCGACGTCCTTGTACTCGCCGCCCGTGAGCACCTTCGTAGTGATGGTGGCCAGGCGCTTCTTCGACCAGAAGGTGGGCGAGTACTTGTCCTTGCACTCGGCGTCGTCCTTGCAGTACTGGTCGAACGGGACGTCGGGCCAGTTCTTGGCGTTCGCCGCGTCGAACGTTCCGCAGTCGGCGAGGCACCGCTCCTCCACGCCGAAGTCGACCCGGCCGGCGGCCTTGCCGGAGAAGAGGCTGCCGGCGCGCAGACCGTAGTCGATGTGGTCGAGGTAACCGTCGCGCAGATAGCTGGTGGCGGTCGACTTGCCGGTGGTCTCGGAGACGTTGCGGCCGTAGTTGTTCTGCTCGGTCTTCCAGGTGTACGTCATCGCGTTGCCGCGTACGTCGACGACATAGTCGAGCTGCCAGCGCCACGCCTGCTGGCACCACGCGGACGCGAAGGAGGCGTCGTAGCAGGGCTCGCCGGTCTGGTTGCCGAACACGGGTGTGGTGAGTACGGAGTTGGTGAGCGGGTCGTCGGCGGCGGTGCCGTTGTCGCTCCAGCCGGGCAGCTTGTTCAGCCCGAAGAAGTACTGGGTGCCGTCGGTGGTGGTGATCTTCCAGTGCTCGCCCGAGCCGCCCTCGCCCTTGGAGCCGGCGGTGCCCTTGTCGGCGTTGTCCGCGCCGGTGAGCTTCTCGACCTTCTCGCCCGCGTCCTGGGCGGGGTGCCAGCCCTTCTCGCTGTCGTGGACGAGTTCGGTGGACTTGCCGCCGAGGTTGAGGACGGCGTTGTCGTTGTACCAGCAGAGGTCGCCGACCTTGGTGGTGTTGGTGCTGTCCGTCTTGTCGTCGTTGCACGCCTTGTAGCGGCGCTCGATGAAGCCGGGCTCGTACGACCAGCCGTCGCCTATCCAGGAGGGCTGGTTGTTCGACGCCGCCGTACGGCCGTCGACCGTCTGGGAGTTGTAGCCGAGGCCGACGGAGGGCTGGAGTCCGCCGGGGACGGCGGGTACGCCGATGGGGTACGACCAGTTGAAGGCGCCGGTCGAGCCGCCGGCGCTCCAGGAGCCGGACGGCTGGAGCGAGGTGGCCTTGTAGTCGCCGGAGGGACCGGCGGCGGCAGCGGCGGCGGCGAGGACGGTGGCCCCGGCACCCCCGGCACCTGAGACGCCGACGGTGGCCGTGAGGCTGCCGGACTTGGTGTCGTTGTCCGTGGCCAGCGGCTTGCCGATGCGGCAGGAAGGTTTCTCCGGGGTCGTCAGCGCGCAGGCGGGCAGCTCGGTCAGCCGCAGTCGGGACGCCCAGTCACCGCCGTAAGCACCGCGGAAGGACGAGTAGTCGACCGCGACGCGCGCCTTGGCCGTTCCGGCGGCGCCGTCTGCGCGGCCGACGCTGAGCAGCAGGCCGTCGACGCCCGCCGCGCCGGTGGCGGCGCGGTCGGCGACGGCGACCTTCACCTTGGTGAGCTCGGCCGCCTTGCCGGAGGCGGTGCCGGAGGCGGAGGCGGTGCCGGAGGCAGAAGCGACCGACACGGGGAGCGAACCCGCCTCGCGTACGGCGCCCTTGGCCGCGGTCCCGGTCAGGTCGACGGTCGCCGACCCGGCTCCCGGCCAGTCGACCTTCGGGGTTTTCCAGCGGTTCGACGCCGCGGCGTCGGCGCGCTTGGTGCCGCCGATTCCTGCCTTCGTCACGGGGACGGCAGCGGGCTGCTTCGGGCCGGAAAGTGACGCGCCGGAATTCGGCTCCGCCACAACTGCCGGTGCCGCGGACAGCATTCCGGCCATCACCGAGGTGGCCAGTACGACCACCCAACCCCGCATGCCGAAACGGCTCACGCCCCACCCCTTGCATATTGTCAGTAATGACCGACGGACAGTAACAGCACAGGTAAAGGTGGTGTCAACAGCTTCTTCACAAGTCGGGTGCGGCGTAAAGCTGTTGTTTTCCCGACATTCACCACCCACTGTTGCCTGGATCACTCTGCGCAGCTCAACCAGGCCGAGATGGAAGGGAGTTAAAAGATCCCCTCTGTCCAATTTGCGGGAGAATCAAGTCACTTGATCCTCTTGCAGATGTAAAGGCTGTGCAATGAACGAGGATTACGCCGCGTCGCTATAGAGTCACCGCGCGGCAATGCCGAAACAGAGGGGAAGGTGTCGTGCACACGACAATCAACGGGCCGAAAAAGAGATACTGGCCGAAACGCGTTCTACCAATTATTCTCGCCGGGGCCATCGTTGCCCCGGCCGTGACAGCGATGCCGGCGGCGGCCGCTCCGACGTCCACCGCATCCGCGTCCTCGAAGTCCGCTGCCGCGGACCCCGTCGCCGACGGTTCGACGAGCGAAGAGGACTACGCACTCCAGCAGGCCCAAATAACCGGCCAGCCCTACGAGTTGGTGTCGGCACGCACGGAGTCGTCCGACACCTGGGCGCAGCCCGACGGCTCGTTCTCGGTGAAGCGTTACGGCACGCCGATACGGATGCTGAGGAACGGCGCCTGGATCGCGACCGATCCGTCGCTCGCCCCCGCCGCCGAAGGCCGGATCGCGCCAAAGGCCTCCACCGTGGCCGTGACCTTCTCGGGTGGCGGATCCGGCGCCCTGCTCACCGGCGTCAAGGACGGCCGGACGCTGTCGCTGACCTGGCCGAAGCCGCTGCCCGCGCCCACTCTGGACGGCAATGTCGCCACGTACGCCGAGGTACTGCCCGGCGTCGACCTGCAGCTCAAGGCCGAGGTCGAGGGCTTCTCGCAGCTCCTGGTCGTCAAGACGGCCACCGCCGCGGCCAACCCCGAACTCGCCTCGCTGAAGTTCAAGTTGGACACGGTCGGGCTGAGCGTGTCGACCGACTCCGACACCGGCAGCGTCACCGCGGTCAACCCGGCCGGTGAGACGGTCTTCACCAGCCCGTCGCCGCTGATGTGGGACTCCACGTCGATCAGCTCGGAGGGCACCACACCCCCCGCCGCCCGCACCACGGCGCGTACCGCGACGGCGGCCGGCGAGCTGGAGACGCCCGGCGATCTCTTCGAGCCGGCTCCCGGCGCGAAGGACGCGCAGATGCCCACCACCGTCAGCGGTGACACCCTGGAGATCAAGCCCGACCAGGCGCTGCTGACCGGCGCGAAGACCGCGTATCCCGTCTACATCGACCCGTCGTGGGCCTGGGGCAAGCGGCAGAACTGGACCCGGGTCTACAAGAAGTACCCGAACACCTCCTTCTGGAACACCAAGGAGGTGGTGCGCGTCGGCTACGAGGCGGAGACCGACGGCCTCTCGCGGTCCTTCTTCCAGCTGGACACCAGCAACATCAAGGGCGCCCAGGTCAAGTCGTCCACCTTCCGGGTCAGGAACACCTGGTCCTGGTCCTGCCAGGACAGGCCGGTCGAGCTGTGGCACGTCGGCGCCATCTCGTCCAAGACCACCTGGAACAAGCAGCCCGCGCAGCACACCAAGCTCTACACCGTCGACGACTCCAAGGGCTGGAGCAAGGACTGCGCGGCCGGGAACCTGGAGTTCGACGCCACCAGCAAGATCCGTGAGGCCGCGTCGAAGAAGTGGTCCAGCGTCAACTTCGGTCTGTACGCGTCGAACGAGAGCGACACGTTCGGCTGGAAGAAGTTCGACGCGAAGACCGCGGTGCTGGAGACGAAGTACAACAACCCGCCCAAGACACCGACCGGTCTGGGCACCAACCCCAAGACCTCCTGCGCGAGCGGCGGCCTGATCGGCAACACCCGGGTCAGCCTGTACGCGAAGTACGACGACAAGGACGCCGGCAATCTCACCGCCGAGTTCCAGGTCTTCAAGTCCGGTTCGAGCACGGCGGTCGTGAACAAGTCGATCCCGGCGGCCAAGAACAAGATCTCCACCCTGGTCGTGCCCGACGTCGACCTGCCCACCGGCAGTTACACCTGGAAGACCCGGACGAAGGACCAGGACGGCGCGTACTCCGGGTGGTCGACCACCTGCAAGTTCACCCTCGACCGGACGCGGCCGAGCAAACCCCCGGTGATCGCCTCGGAGGGCAACAAGTTCCCGCCCGGCGAGAACGGCTGGCCCGCCGTGACCGGCAAGGCCCGTGAATCGGGCAAGTTCACCTTCGCGGCCAACGGTGTCACCGACGTGGCCCAGTACAGCTGGTACACCGACTACAACCCCGAGGTTCGTGACGCGAAGCCCGGCGTCCCCATCACGGTGAAGCCGCCCGGCTACGGGCCGCACTTCATCTACGCCTTCAGCGTCGACAAGGCGGGCAACCGCTCCGACACGGCCACCTACGTCTACTACGCGACGCGGTCGCAGGAGCGTGACGGACCGGGTGATCTGAACGGCGACGCCAACCGCGACATCTGGAGCATCGACTCCAACGGCACCCTGCTGACGTACGCGGGTCAGGGCGACGGCAACTTCTCCGCCGCCACCAACGGCGGCGGCAAGTCCTTCGCGGGCAGCCAGGTCGACTCCCGCGGTGACTGGGGCCAGGACGGCTACAACGACCTCGTCTCGCTGGAGTACGACGACGTCGACAAGAAGCAGAAGCTCTGGACGTATCCCAACGACGGCGCCGGTGTCATCAGCGACGACTTCAAAGAACTGAGCGTCGCCTGCCCGGTGAAGGACCCGGACCTCGGCTGCGACTACGGCGAGGAGTGGACGGGCGACGACCACTGGCACAACGCCGAACAGGTCGTGTCCGCCGGTGACATCAACGGCGACACCGAGCCCGACCTGCTGGTCAAGCAGGGCAAGCAGCTCTGGGCGTACTACGGCAACCGCGCCACGTACTCCCTCGACGTCGCGCGCGAGCCGGTCCTGGTCGGCAACGGCGACTGGGACAAGTTCACCGTCGTCGCCCCCGGCGACCTCAACGGCGACCAGATCGCCGACCTGTGGCTGCGCGAGAACGCCAACGGCACGATCTGGCGCTCGTACGGCAAGAAGGGACCGGACGGCCTGCTCGACCCCACGACGTGGGGCAACAGCGCCGGCCGCGTGAAGATCGCCACCGGCTACACCACCGCCGCGTACCCCGCCGTGGGCTCTGTGGGCGATGTCACGGGCGACGGCAAGCCGGACCTCTGGGCCCGCAAGACGGACAACACGATGCTGGGCTGGCCGGGCAAGACCCCGGGCGCGGACAACGTCTCCTTCGGTGCCTCGTTCGTCATCGACGGCATCACCGGCGGCTCCCGCATCCCGGCGGGCACGACGCTGACCGGCGGCCAGTCGTTCACGTCCCGCTCGGCCAAGCTCACGATGCAGGACGACGGCAACCTCGTCATCACCTCCAACGCGGGCAAGACCCTGTGGGAGACGAAGACGGCGGGCAACGTCGGCGCCAGGGCGATCATGCAGACCGGCGGAAACCTCGTCGTCTACAAGGCGGACGGCAGCACGGTGCTGTGGGAGTCGAAGACGACGGCACCGGAGGGCTTCGCCCTGCTCCAGGACCGCGGCAATCTGGTGGTCTACAACGTCAAGGGCCAGTCGCTGTGGAGCAGCGGCACGGCGATCCGGCACGACTACAACGCGGATGGCCGCAGTGACATGGGCGACTGGTACGACTACGCCGACGGCCACGACTCGATCCACAGCTTCCTGACCAACTCCGACGGCACCTTCAAGGCGCCGATGACGGGATGGACCGTGGGTCCGGACCAGTGGTGGGTCAAGAACATGAAGCGCGTCACCGGAGACTTCAACGGCGACGGCATCAGCGACGTGGCCGCGTTCTACGGCTACGACGACGGCAGCGTGGCGTTCTGGACCTGGCCGGGCAAGGGGGACGGCTCGTTCGACAAACCCTTCTCTTCCTGGTCCACGTCCGGCAGCTGGAACTGGGACCGGACGACCCTCTACAGCGGTGACTTCAACGGCGACGGGAGGGACGACATCGGGGCCTGGTACGACTACGCCGACGGCCACGACGCCCTGTGGACCTTCGCCGCCAACGTCAAGGGCGGCTTCGGCTCACCGCTCAGCTCCTGGAGCTCCCCCTCGGGCAGCTGGAACACCGCCGCCGACAAGCCCGCCGTCGGCGACTTCAACGGGGACGGCCGCGACGACCTGGCCGTCTTCCACACCTACGCCGACGGAAGCGAGAAGTTCTGGACCTTCAACACCGCGCCGACCGGAGCGTTCAAGAACCCCGTGGGTTCGTGGACCAGCACCGGGTGGGGCGACTGGGAGCGGACCACCATCCACGCCGGTGACTTCGACGGGGACGGCCGGGACGACATCGGGGCCTGGTACGACTACGCCGACGGCCACGACGCCGTCCAGGTCTTCCGTAGCGGCGCGAGCGGTGCCTTCGGCTCGCCGGACGAAGCCTGGACCACCCCCGCCGGAGCCATGTGGCGTGACCACATGCAGATCGTGACCGGCGACTACAACGGTGACGGCAGGGACGACCTCGGCGCCATGTACGGCTACGACACCGGCGAGGTCAGGATGTGGACCTGGACCGCGACCGCGGCCGGCAAACTGAACAATCCGGTCGGTAGCTGGCAGGCCGCAGCCGGCGTCTGGAACCTCCCCCGCGTCCATATGCTGGAGAGACAGGACGGCCGCGGAAGCTCCGGCCGTCCTCCAG
>NZ_JBHUUW010000122.1:0-12558 GCF_042670825.1 Streptomyces sp. NPDC057137
GGTCCGGGGCGCCCGGACCGGCCCGCCGATCCCTACCACTTTCGATATACCCCTAGGGGGTATACCCTTCTCTGTGTCGGACCACCATCAGGCCGTCTACGGAACCGGAAAGAGGGTCGAGATCCATGGACCACACCGACCACACCGACCACGCGGCACATCTGCCGGGCGGCACGGGCGGGGCGTCCTGGGAGATGGCGGCCAAGGCGACGCTGCACTGTCTGACCGGGTGCGCCATCGGCGAGATCCTCGGCATGGTCATCGGCACCGCCCTGCTGTGGGGCAATGTGCCGACCATGGTGCTGGCGATCTCCCTGGCGTTCGTCTTCGGCTACTCGTTCACCCTGTTCGCGGTCCGCAGGGCCGGCCTCGACTGGAAATCCGCCGTCAAGATCGCACTGGCCGCCGACACCGTGTCCATCGCGGTCATGGAACTCGTCGACAACGGCATCATCGCGCTCACTCCCGGAGCGATGGACGCGCACCTGTCCGACGGGCTGTTCTGGTACGCGCTCCTCGGCGGCTTCGCCGTCGCGTTCCTGATCACCACTCCGGTCAACAAGTGGATGATCGGCCGCGGCAAGGGCCACGCCGTCGTCCACTCCCTCCACTGAGCGCGCCCCGTGTCGAGCGCGCGCCCGCTCTCGCCGTCGTCAGCGTGGAAGGTGCCACAGGACCACGGAGCAGGCACCGATCAGCGCGGTGAGGCTCGCGCACACCAGGCGCCGCCTCAGCAGCTCGTAGCGCGCGCTGTACTCCTCGCGCAGTTCACCGGCGCGCGCCACGACCGCTTCCAGCGCCCGGCGGGACATGGCGATGTGGTCCTGGGTGTAGAGGCTGACGACCTCTTCGTGCTGAGCGGTCGTCAGCCACGGCATGCGGTCGGCGAAGACCACGGCGTGCGTACGGGCTTCCCGCACCCGGCTCTGGGCCAGCAGATAGCCCTCCAGCTGCTGGATGCCGGCGGACGCCTCGCCCGACGACGGTGCGGACTCGCCGGTCACGACCGGCCCTCGTCGTCCCCCAGCGGAGCGGCGACGCCCTTTCCGGGCTCCACGACGTCCCGCCGGCCCGCGTTGTGCCCGTCGTCGAGGGCGGAGACCTCCGGGTGGTGCAGGTCGAACGCCGGGGATTCGGAGCGGATACGGGGCAGCGTGAGGAAGTTGTGCCGGGGCGGCGGGCAGGAGGTCGCCCATTCGAGGGAGCGGCCGTAGCCCCACGGGTCGTCCTCCTCGATCTTCTTCCCGTACTTGGCGGTCTTCCAGACGTTGTAGAAGAACGGCAGCATGGACATGCCCAGCAGGAACGAGCTGATCGTGGAGATGGTGTTCAGCGTGGTGAAGCCGTCGACGGAGAGGTAGTCCGCGTAACGGCGGGGCATTCCTTCCGCACCGAGCCAGTGCTGCACCAGGAACGTGCCGTGGAAGCCGATGAACAGCGTCCAGAAGGTGATCTTCCCGAGCCGTTCGTCCAGCATCTTGCCCGTCATCTTCGGCCACCAGAAGTGGAAGCCGGCGAACATCGCGAACACCACCGTGCCGAAGACGACGTAGTGGAAGTGCGCGACGACGAAGTACGAGTCGGAGACGTGGAAGTCCATCGGCGGCGACGCGAGGATCACGCCGGTCAGCCCGCCGAAGAGGAACGTGACGAGAAACCCGACCGACCACAGCATCGGTGTCTCGAAGGACAACGAGCCCTTCCACATCGTGCCGATCCAGTTGAAGAACTTCACCCCGGTCGGCACCGCGATCAGGAACGTCATGAACGAGAAGAACGGCAGCAGCACCGCGCCGGTGACGAACATGTGGTGCGCCCAGACCGTCACCGACAGACCGGCGATGGCGATCGTCGCGCCGATGAGCCCGATGTAGCCGAACATCGGCTTCCGGCTGAACACCGGGAAGATCTCGGAGACGATCCCGAAGAACGGCAGGGCGATGATGTACACCTCCGGATGCCCGAAGAACCAGAACAGGTGCTGCCACAGCAACGCGCCGCCGTTGGCCGCGTCGAAGATGTGCGCCCCGAATTTCCGGTCGGCCTCCAGCGCGAGCAACGCACCGGCCAGCACCGGGAAGGCGAGCAGGACCAGCACGGCGGTCAGCAGCACGTTCCAGCAGAAGATCGGCATCCGGAACATCGTCATGCCGGGCGCGCGCATGCAGACGATCGTGGTGATGAAGTTGACCGAACCCAGAATGGTCCCGAAGCCGGAGAAGGCCAGACCCATGATCCACAGGTCGGCGCCGATGAGCGGTGAACGGACCGGGTCCGTCAGCGGCGAATAGGCGGTCCAGCCGAAGTCCGCGGCGCCCTGCGGGGTGATGAAGCCGGACACCGCGATGATCGAGCCGAACAGATAGAGCCAGTAGGCGAACATGTTCAGCCGCGGGAACGCCACATCGGGGGCGCCGATCTGCAGCGGCATGATCCAGTTGGTGAATCCGGCGAACAGCGGCGTCGCGAACATCAGCAGCATGATCGTGCCGTGCATCGTGAACGCCTGGTTGAACTGCTCGTTCGACACGATCTGCAGTCCGGGACGGGCCAGTTCGGCGCGCATGACCAGCGCCATCACTCCGCCGATCACGAAGAACGCGAACGACGTGACCAGATAGAGCGTCCCGATCGTCTTGTGGTCGGTGGTGGTCAGCCACGTGATGATGACGGTGCCGGGCCTCTTGCGCCGTACCGGCAACTCGTTCGCGTACGAGGCGTCGTCACTCTCCTGCGGCGCGTCGACCTCGGATCCGGGCTGTGCTGCCACACCAACTCCAGTTCAGTCACCGACCACCGACGCGAACCCGCATATATGTCGGCAGGGCAAACCCAGACAAACGATGATTACACCCGCAATGTATTCCATGCCGGTTGCGCGAACTGACGAAGAAGGGAGCATCGGGCGCTCTTTCACACGTTCGTGGGGCACGCCGGTGCGCACGTCGACCATGTACGCATGATGATCTTTATTACTACCGCCGGTCGGCGGACCTGGTCCTGGCCGCCAGCACCAGGGGCGTCGTGCCGCCGGACTCGGCGAACCGTTCCGGCGTCAGGCCCGCGTCCAGGAACGCGTGGAGCAGCTCGGGCAGCGGACGGTGCGTCGCGCCGACCTTGTCGCGCAGGCCCTGGTCCGTCCAGGAGTCCGTCGTCCAGTGGCCGTCGAGATAGCCGGGCCGGACGACGACCACGTCCGGGTCGCTGCGGTCGGCGAAGCCTCCGCAGAAACAGGGGTGGACGCCGATGTGTACGAACACCCCGCCGGGGCGCAGCACCCGGGCCACCTCGCGGAGCACGGCCGGGTAGCCGGGCATGTCGGTGTGCACCATCACGGCGAGGACCGCGGGGACCGATCCGTCGCGGAACGGCAGCCGCTCGGCGTCGGCGCGCGCCACCGGCAGCCGGCCGCGCGCGTGGCGCAGCATTCCGGCCGCGAGGTCCACGCCGACGGGCGTCCGGCCCAGCTCCCGGACGCGGGCGGCGTGGACGCCGGTGCCGCAGCCGATCTCCAGGCAGGGGCCGGTGCCCTCGCCGAGCAGGTCGGTGATGAGGTCGCCGAGTCCGAGCGGGTCCGCGTGCCCGGTGTCGCTCGCCCCGAGGAATTCGTGCTCGTACCAGTCCGCGATCTCGTCGTACGCCGCCGTCTTCGCCATGGGGTCGCCTTCCGCTCCGCTGCCGCCGCGGTGTGTTCCGCCTCGCGCACTCCCTTACCTGCCCCGGCGCCGGGGCAGGACCACGCGTTCCGCCCCGGGCTGAAACCGGCTGTCAACGGCGGCGCGGACGCAGTCCCGTCGCCTTCAGCCGGACGGCGTCCGCGATGTCCAGGGCGCGCCGGGTGCCTCTGCCGTAGACCAGGGCCAGGACGCCGATTCCCGCCGCGCCGAGCGCGAACGGCTCACCCATCGGCGGCAGTTGGAGGAAGGCGACGGCGACGACGCCGAGCAGCGTCAGCACGGTCGCCGTGATCAGCCGGACCGCTCCCCGGTCGCGCACCGGCCTGACGCCGTCGAGCCTGTCCTGGTCCAGGAGGGCCCCGACGCGGCCCTCCGCGTACCGGTCGGCGATCGTCAGCAGCAGTCGCGCGAGATCGGTCAGGGCGGCGCGCGGTTCGCTGTCGAGGCGTGCCTCGGCCTCCCGCAGTGCGGCGACGACCTGGCCGGCGTGCCGTTTCAGGTCGCGGCGGCGGCGCGAGCGCCAGGGGATGGTGCCGCGCGTCGCGTGCGCGTTCTGGAGGACCTTCGTGACTTCCCGGAGGTGCACCCCGACGCGTGCCCGCTCCGTCACCTGCCGCTGACCGCCCGCCCCGTGCGCGGTGGCGCACGCCCGCACGGCTCGCACCAGCACGTACACGGGCGCGTAGCGGCGTACGACCACCACGGGGCCGCCGCCCGCCCACGGCGGGCCGAGCAGCGGCATCAGCAGCAGCGAGAACGCGACGACGGTGCCGACCAGCAGGGCGAACACCGCCGCCGACACGAGGACGGCGAGGACGATCACCACCGGCGTGTCCAGGCCGTACGGCAGGACGCCCACCCACGAGTCGATCGCGGCGACGACGGGGCCCGGGCTCTCCGGCCCGACCAGCCCCGTCAGGAAGTCGCCCCAGCCGGACACCACCGGGCGGATCAGCAGCAGGGCCGCGAGACAGGACGCGGCTCTCCACCGCAGGGCGGCGCGCCGGTACCGCTGCCGCGTGCGTAGGGCGACCTGTATCCGCGTCGATATCGTCGCGTCGATGCCCAGTTGATCGAGATCGTCGCGAAGTCGTGTCGCGTCAGGGGCCGTTACGTGCTTCCGCCCCCGCCCGCACTCTGTCCACGTCATGTGACGAGCATGTCACTGTCAGGCTCGGAGACGTACCGGAAGTGTGGCGGAGCTGTTGGAGAACAGCGAGGGCACGGGGATCAGGTCGTCCGGGTCGACGGCCAGCGTCAGCTCCGGGTACCGCTTGAACACCGCCGGTATGGCCAGCGCCGCTTCGAGCCTGGCGAGCGGGGCGCCGAGGCAGAAGTGCGGGCCGTGGCTGAAGGCCAGGTGCTTGCGCTGTTCCCTGGTGATGTCGAACTCGTCGGCGGCCTCGCCGTGTTGGGCCTTGTCGCGGCCGACTGCGCTGTACGGGGCCATGATCGCCTCGCCCTTGGGGATGCGTACGCCCGCGATCTCGACGTCCTCCAGGGGGTACCGGAAGGGGAAGTTGCCGATCGGCGCGTCCCAGCGCAGGGTCTCCTCGACCACGTTCGCCCAGACCGCCTCGTCGCCCTGTTCGGCGGCGGTGCGCTGGTCGGGGTGGGTGAGCAGGGCGCGTACCGCGTTGGTGATCAGGCCGAGCGTGGTCTCCTGCCCGGCGGCGAGCATCAGCAGGAGCGTGCCGACCAGTTCCTCCTCGCTGAGCGAGTCGGGGTCCGCGTCGCGGGCGGCGATGAGCGCGCTGGTCAGGTCGTCACCGGGGTGCTTACGGCAGTTGTCGACGACCCGGGCGAGCAGCTGGTACTGCTCGATCTGACTGGCCATCACATCTTCGGGACCCAGGTCGGAGCGGAAGATGTTGTCCATCAACTCCTTGAGCCGGGGCCGCTCGTGCTCGGGCACGCCGAACAGTTCGCAGATCACCTGCATCGGCACCGGGTGGGCGAAGTGGCGGCGGAGGTCGACGCTGCCGTCGGCATCCGCGTGCGAAGGGAGCGCGTCCAGCAGGTCGCTGACGATCCGTTCGATACGCGGGCGCATTTCCTGGACCCGGCGGGGCGTGAAGGTCTGGGTGACCAACTTCCGCAGCCTGCGGTGTTCCTGGCCGTCCGAGGTGACCATGTTGGTGACCTTCACCATGCCTATGAGCGGCCAGCCGTCGGATATCTCGCCGCGCAGGATGGCGTTCCAGTTGCGCCAGTCCTTGCTGAAGCGCGGGTCGGCGATCATGTCGTTCAGCAGGGCATGGTCGGTCACCGACCACGCCATGACGTCGCCGGGCAGCTTGATACGGACCACGGGACCGAGTTCGCGGAGCCGGGCCGCCTCGCCGTGGTGGTCGTTGCCGTGCGGGTCGAGGGTCACGACCGGTATCTCCGCCTCGGAGGAGGCTGCCGCTTGCAGGGTCATGTTGCTTCTCCAGAACTCGGTCTCGGGTGTGCGGATCTCTGGGAAGTTCCGTCCGCCTTCGGGCTGTGTCAAGCCGTCTGCGACTGGCCCCGGCCGGTGCGGATCGGAATCCGCGCCGCCGAGAACCGTGCCGGGAGGGCGACGGGGATGCGCGTCCAGGGTGAGGGGCGCCACGTCACCTCCTCGGCGGGGACGGCGAGTTTCATGTCCGGCAGCAGGTTCAGCGCGGTGTTCACCGCCGTACGGGTGATGAGCCGCGCCGGTACCTGCGCCGGGCAGACGTGCGGTCCGGCCGAGAAGGCGAGGTGCGCGCGGTTGCCCGGCTCCTCGTCGCCCTCGTCGGGGCGGATCGCCGGGTCGTCGTTGGCGGCGGCGTGCCCGAGGATGAGGCAGTCGCCGCGCTGGATGAACCGGCCGCCCAACTCGGTGTCGTGCAGGGCGTACCGGGCCGGCATGTTGTTCATCGGCGGGTCGCGCCAGAGCGCCTGGTCGAGCGCGTCGTCCACCCCGAGCCTGCCGCCGTGCAGCCGGGCGGCGAACCGCGGGTCCGTGAGCATCAGGCGCAGCGTGTGCGCGATCCACGCGGTGACGGTCTCGTTGCCCGCGGAGATCATCACCACGATCGACTGGAGGCGCTCGGCCTCGTTGAGGAGGTTCGGGTGGTTGATGAAGACCGTCGTCATGTCGTCGGTCGGGTTGCGCCGCCGCTCGCGCACCGTGTCGAGCAGGATCTGCTCGAAGTGCCGGTTGCCGGCCTGCGAGTCGTCCGCGCTGCCGAACAGGGCGATGAGCGCGTCCAGCAACTCCCGTCCCTCGATGGCGTCCAGACCGAACAGCGAGGCCAGGGAGAGCATCGGCACGATCGTGGCGTACTCGTTCACCAGATCCGCGCTGCCGCGTTCGGAGAACTTCGCGATCAGGTCGGTGCAGATCTCCTCGACATGGCGGCGCACCTTGCGCTGGTCGATCTTGGCGATGCCGTCGTCGAGCGGCTTGCGCAGCCGCCGGTGCTCGGGGCCGTCGGACCCGATGACACTGGCACGCCAGCCCATCATCGGCAGCAGCCCCGAGTCGGCCGCGACGACACCGTCGTACATGTGGCGCCACTTGCGGCCGTCGCGGGAGTAGATCTGCTCCTGGCGGGTGATGGTCAGCAGCTCGCGGTAGCCCATCACGAGCCAGGCGGGGACGCCCGGTTCGAGTTCCACCTTGGCCACGTTGCCCCACTCCGCGCGGAGTCGGCGGTAGACGGCGCGCGGATCGGGCGCGCCGACCGCGGCGGACAGCGGGAGCAGCCCCGTACCGCCGCCGTGGGAACGGTGCGCCGGGCACTGCGGCGGGGGTGACGGCTCGGAGGCGGAGGGGGAGGGGGAGGCGGGCGAGGCGGAGACGGGCTCGGACGCGGGCTCGGCGGCGGGCTGTGGGGCGGAACTCATGAGGTGGTCTCCGGGGTACGTGCCGAGCTCGCCGACACATACTCGACGAGGCTGATCAGGGCGTCGACGGACGACGCGTGGTCACGCGCGTCGCACATCATCACCGGCGTCTCGGGCAACAGGTCGAGCGCGCCGCGCAGTTCGTCCGCGCCGTATTGCTCGCTGTCGGGGAAATGGTTCACGGCGACCGCGAACGGCAGTCCGCGCAGCTCCAGTTGTTCGAGGACGTCGAAGCTGTCCTCCAGCCGCCGGGTGTCCACGATGACGAGGACGCCGAGCGCGCCCTCCGCCAGCCCCTCCCACAGATCCCAGAAGCGGCGCTGTCCGGGAGTCCCGAACAGGTACATCACGAGGCGGGAGTTGAGGGTGATCCGGCCGAAGTCCATGGCGACGGTGGTCGTGGTCTTCGTACTCATGCCGGCCAGGTCGTCGACGCCGACACTCGCCTGCGTCATGACCTCCTCGGTGCGCAGCGGTTCGATCTCGCTGACCGAGCCGACCAGCGTGGTCTTGCCGACGCCGAACGCGCCCACGACGAGAATCTTGACGGCCTGCTGGACAGTGTCGGGCAAATAGCGGTCAGCGGAGCCGACGGAGACCATCCAGTACCTCCTGGAGGAGTTGCGGGTCGGGCAGGGCGGCCTTGGGCACACCGGAACGGGCGGAGAGATGACCGCTGTCGACGAGATCGGACGCCAGCACCTTCACCAGGCTGACCGGCAGTTCGAGGTGGGCGGCCGCCTCCACGACGGACAGCAGCCGCTCACACATCCGCACCAGGGCGCGTTCTTCCCTGGTCGCCGAGACCGGCAGGGCACGTGGAGGGCTGATCGCCACGAGGAGGGTCTCAATACTTATGGTGTTGCGGGTCGGCCGGGAGCGCCCTTTGGTGATCACGTACGGACGTAACGCGCCGGCGTGGGCGTGTTCGTCGTACGGCTCTCCCGGCCCACTCATACGGAGTCCTGCCGCGGCGGACTGCTCAGGTTGCCCGCCCCGATCTTGATCACCTGCGCCTGCATCTGCCGGGCGACGAGCTTCGGGTCGACCACGGGGCCCGTCACGACGGCGAGATGGGCTCCGTTGGCGCTGCGCATGAAGAGGAAACCGCCGTTGAACTCCACCATCTGCTGGTGTACGACCCCGCCGTCCTCGCCGAACTCCTTGCCGAGGCTGCGGCCGAGGGACTGCAGACCGGAACAACTTGCCGACAGACGCTCGGCGGAATCGCGGTCCATTCCCTCGGAACTGGCCAGCAGCAGTCCGTCGGCGCTGAAGACGATCACTCGCTCGACCCCCGGTACGACGGCGACCTCGGCGATCATCCAGCTGCGCTGCTCCGGGTTCTCCACGTAGCTCATACTCACGTCTGTCCTTCTGGGGGGAGGGGGTTGGCGGAGGAAGACGGGCCGGGCCGGCCCTCGTCGGTGGCGGAGTCCGCGGCGGTGGACCCGTCCGGGGGCGGCAGGGTCCGGCCGCCCTCGAAGAACTGCTCCATCCAGTCGCCGGCCTCTTCCGGTGTGCCGGGCGGGGTGACGGCGGTGGGGGCGGGCTCCACGGCCTCGGCGCCGGGCGCGTACTCGTCGCGCCGTGAACGGCGCTGCGGGAGCCGTCGGCCGGTGCGCGGCAGGGTGGGGGCGGACGCCGGAGGGGGGATCACCGGTGCGGGAGCGGGGACTTCGGCGGGGACTTCGGCGGCGGCCTCGGCCTCGGCCTGAGTCTGGGCCTGGACCTGGACCTGGACCTGAGCCTCGGCCTGGGCCTGGGCCTGGGCCTGGGCCGGTTCGGAGGGTGCGAGGGCTGCCTCGGGTGCGGTCCGCGCCACGTCGTGCGATGCCTCGCCGGGCGCCTCACCCGGCGCCGTCTCCTGCCGCGTCTCCCGCTGCGGGGCGGCCGCGGGCGCGGGAACCTCCGGGACGGGCTGCGCGGCGGGCAGGACCCGCCCCGTCGGCGTACCGGCGGGCGCGAGCGTTTCCAGTACGTCCACCGGCACCAGGACCACGGCCCGGACACCGCCGTACGGCGAGGGCCCGAGGTCGACCTGGAAGCCGTGCCGTTCGGCGAAGCGGCCCACGACCGCGAGGCCGGTCTGCGGAATCTCGCCCACGTCGCCGACACCGAGGAGCCGCCGGCCCGAGACGATCTCGCGCGCCTCGGCGAGCCGGTACTCGTCCAGGCCGAGTCCGCCGTCGTCCACCTCGATGACCGCGCCGCGCTGCACCGTACGGACCGTCACGGGCACGCCGGTCTTCGGCGGCGAGTACTCGGTGGCGTTGGCGAGGAGTTCGGCCATGAGGTGGATCAGCGGTTCCACGACGGACGGGGTGACGCCCACGTCGGGGTCACCGCTGACCTCGACGCGCTTGAAGGCGACGATACGGCCGGACGCGGCGCGCACGACGTCCACCAGCGCGAGCGGTCGCTGCCACTGCTGGCCGGGCCACTCGCCGCAGAGCACCTTGAGGCTCTGCGCGTGCCTCGCCTGCTGGGTCGCCGCGTGGTCCACCAGCATGGTGGTCTCCAGCAGGTCCGCGTCGCCCGGATAACGGTCGGCCAGACCGGTCACGGTCGCCTGGATCCGGTGCGCCGACGTCTGCACCCGGCTCGCCAGCTCGACCAGCGAGAGCCGCTGCGACTCCTCGCGGTCGTCGGCCGCCTCGGTGACGGCGGTCAGCAGCCGGTCGAACCACTCGGCGACGCCCGCGCCCAACTCGTCCGCGCTGTGGTGCGGTTGCGGGATCTCGGTGCGGGAGAGCGCGGCGGGCAGTCGCTTCGTGACGATGAACTCGACCTCCGAGCGCACCAGTTCGCCGCGGTTCCGCACGTAGCTGTGCCAGTGCGCTTCGCGGCTGCCCGACTCGGCCCGTACGCGCTCGGCCTCGGCCCGCTGTTCGGCCGCGTCCGACGCGGCGTCACGGTGCTGTCTGCGCAGGGATTCCAGAGCCACGAGGACCAGCAGGGCGGCCGCGCCGTACGCCACCGCCGCCCCGATGTTCACCTCGGCCAGAGGAACCACGCCCGCGGCGAAGGTGAGAAGGGCCAGCAGCTGCGCGACCGGCCACAGGCGCCGTGCCCCGCGGGCTTGCGGCGCGGATGCGGGGGCGGGGGCGGCGGGAGATCGGACCATGGGGAACCTTCGAGTTGGCTGAAGTCGATGTCCGGCGGTGAGTCGGCCGCGGCGGCTGGTGGCTGGGCATGTGTGCGGGTGACTCGTCAACTACCCCCGTGCCGGACATTGTTGAGTGATCGTATATCCGATCGGCATAGGGGACGGTCACTTCTCGAACACGGGCGGTGACGTGCCCGTTCCGCACCGCGAACCCTCTCGGCACGGCCCGTACGGACCACCGGTCCGGAGCCACGGGCTACTGCGCGAAACGCGGCAGCCACTTCGCCTGGTAGTCGGCGTGCCCGGCGTGCTCGGCCGCCATCTGCCGGACGACGAAGCCCAGTCCCACGGCGCGGCCGGAGGGGAAGTCGTGCTCGGGGCGGTCGACGTCCAGGTGCGCGACCTCCGCGTACTCGCCCAGAAGCACTCTGCTCGTCTCGATACGCCGCAGTGTGCGGGCCGGGTCCTGGAGGGCGATGTGGCGGTCGTACCCCTGTGTCCGCACGCTGAACGAGATCCCGCCGGAACGGTCGTGGACCTCGCCCGGCGCCTCGGGCGGGCACCGCCAGCGCTCCCCGCCGGCCGCCCGCGCGACCTGCTCCTCCTCGTCCAGGCGTGCCCGAACAAAGGCCAGCATGTTCGTGTTGTCTGCTTTCACGTTCCGGATCCCTCGCCGTGCTGCGTCTCTCTTACCGGTCCACGTCTTCCAACAGAGGATGCCGCACCGAGGTAGCGGTCGGCACGCGCTCCGTCCCGCTCTCCCCCCTCCCCCCCGCTCAGCGCGTGCTGAGCCAGTGCGGATCCGGGACCACCGTGAGGACGGCGGAGAGCAGCACCACGGCTGCCAGCACGGCCAGTTCGACGCGGGTCGCCACGTGCGCGTCGCGGCTGCGGAGGAGACGCCGCCGCGCCGCCAGGGCGAGCGTGCTCGCCACCGCGACGAGGACGAGCTTGGCGATCAGGACGCGGCCGTACGCCGACGTCAGCACCACGTCGGCGGGCAGCCGGCGCAGCGTGGACAGGGTGCCGGTGGCGGCCAGCACGACCAGCAGCCAGACGGCGCCGCGCGCGTAGCGGGTCAGCACGGCGCGGGCGTCCGCCGGGGCGGCGCGCCGCAGCCACATGGTGCGCAGGACATGGCAGAGGCCGCCGGCCCACAGGGACGCGGCGGTCAGATGGACGACGGTGAGGGCGGTGCCCCACTCCGGTGTGTACGGCTCCGGGTGGGCGCGCAGCGCCTCCGCGAGGACGACCCCGGCGAGCGCGACGAGCGCCCAGCGCGGGCGGCCGATGCCGACGCATCCGGCGGCGAGCAGGAAGCCGTTGGCCATGACGAGCAGCAGGCCGCCCTCGCGGGTGCCGTACGTCGCCGGGATGTCGAGGTCGCTGACCACCGCGAGGACCACGATCTGCCCGGCGGACGCGGCGGCTCCGGTGAGCGCGGCGGGGAGCGCCAGGGAGCGGGGCAGCGGGCCGGTGCGGGCGAGTGCGGCGCCGGCCAGTTCACCGAGGTGCAGCGCGAGCGCGGTGAAGACCGCGGCGCGCAGGAGGGAGGTGGTGCCGGCGGCGGGTATGCGCAGCTCGCCGGTGCCGCGCGAGGCGAGGCCCGCGCCGTACAGCACGACGAGCAGCGCGAGCACGGCGCCGCCGACGCCGACGGCCCTGGCGCGTGTCGGCACCCTCGCCCCCTCCCGCCCGGTGGCCGGTTCGATCCCGCCGGGTCCGCCCGGTGGCCGGTTCGTCCTCAATCGCCGGACGGGCTCGAAGGGCCCGTCCGGCGATTGAGGACAGGCAGGACAGGATCTAGGGCGTGTCTTTCGGATCTTGCCGGGCTCGCGGTCCCTGGCACGCACGCCCGCCGCGTTGTCGTCGGTCGGCATGGCTCCGCCATGCCTCCCTCCTCCGCCTTGCGAT
>NZ_JBHUUW010000123.1:0-9969 GCF_042670825.1 Streptomyces sp. NPDC057137
GCCCCACCCGGATTGCCGGGTGGGGCCCCGCCGTCGTGCGTGCGGAGGGCTACTTGCCGAGTGTGCCGACCGGGAGGCCGCCCAGCAGGCCCGTGAGGGGGTTGGCGGCCGTGAGGGCGGAGAGGGCCACGGGGGCGGTCTGCTGGATCGTACCGACGCCGCTGCCGACGCCGCTGCGGGCCGCGGTCACGCCCTCGGCGGTGCCGTCGGGGAGGTTCTTGGTGAGGGACTCCGTCGGCAGGTTCTTGGTGACGCTGTCCAGGGTGGCACCGGCGTCCGGAACGGCGGGCGCGGCGGCGGATGCGCTACCGGCGGCGGTGGCGGCGAAAGCGGCACCGAGGGCGGCGACGCCGAGAGTCTTGGCAGCGGACTGCTTCATGAGGAGTTACGTCCCTTGGGGAATGGGGAATATGAGCGGCCCTGCAAGTTAGCCATCGCCGCACACTGCCCGCAAACACCCGGAAACGGGCCGGACGGCGTGTCCCGGCCCGCTTCCATGGAGCGGTGATCGACCTGCTCAGCCCAGAGACTCGCTGGTCGTAGCGGTTTGCGTGAACAGCCATTCGGATTTCAATTCGGCGTATCCGGGCTTGATCACGTCGTTGATCATGGCCAGTCGTTCATCGAAAGGAATGAATGCTGATTTCATCGCATTGACCGAGAACCACTGCATGTCGTCGAGCGTGTAGTCGAACGCCTCGGTCAGCAGCTCGAATTCACGGCTCATGCTCGTGCCGCTCATGAGCCGGTTGTCCGTGTTCACGGTCGCCCGGAAATGCAGCTTGCGCAGCAGGCCGATGGGGTGTTCGGCGATCGACGCGGCGGCGCCGGTCTGCAGGTTGGAGCTGGGGCACAGCTCCAGCGGGATGCGCTTGTCGCGTACGTAGGAGGCGAGCCGGCCCAGTGTCACCGAGCCGTCGTCGGCGACCTCGATGTCGTCGATGATGCGCACGCCGTGGCCGAGCCGGTCGGCGCCGCACCACTGGAGGGCCTGCCAGATCGACGGGAGGCCGAAGGCCTCGCCCGCGTGGATGGTGAAGTGGTTGTTCTCGCGCTTCAGGAACTCGAACGCGTCGAGGTGGCGGGTGGGCGGGAAGCCCGCCTCCGCGCCGGCGATGTCGAAGCCGACGACGCCCGAGTCCCGGTAGCGGTTGGCCAGTTCGGCGATCTCCAGGGCGCGGGCCGCGTGCCGCATCGCGGTCAGCAGGGCGCCGACGCGGATACGGAAGCCGGCCCGGCGGGCGCGGCGCTCGCCCTCCTTGAAGCCCTCGTTGACGGCCTCCACGACCTCTTCGAGGCTGAGGCCGCCCTCCAGGTGCTGCTCGGGGGCGTACCGCACCTCCGCGTAGACGACACCGTCCCCCGCCAGGTCCTCGGCGCACTCGGCGGCGACCCGGAAGAGAGCGTCGCGGGTCTGCATGACGGCGCAGGTGTGCGCGAAGGTCTCCAGATACCGCTCCAGCGAACCCGAGTCGGCCGCTTCGCGGAACCAGAGGCCGAGCTTGTCCGGCTCGGTCTCGGGAAGGCCCTCGTAGCCCGTCTCACGGGCGAGTTCGACGATCGTCCCGGGGCGCAGGCCCCCGTCGAGATGGTCGTGGAGGAGCACCTTGGGGGCGCGGCGGATCTGGTCGGCCGTAGGCGGTCGGTAGGTCTGGCTCGTCATCTCCGCACCCTACCGCCTACGCGCGTAGAGCACCCCTCGCCGATACGTAACAGTGACCGTGCGTACGGGTGGCGTACACCTCACCTTCTGAGACTGTTCTGCTATGGGACAGCGGGCAGTTCCCGGCCCCGGCGGGCGCACGCCGGGGCGTGGCACGGGGGTGCGTGGGCGTCGTACGGAGTCACAGGCACGGCTGGGGCGGGCGGTCTCCGCACCGGCCTCTCCACCGGAGGTGGGCGGGGTGGTTCTCGTGCTGCCGCCGGGCGAACCCATATCCGCACGTGGGCCCTCCACCGTCGCCTACGCGTCGATGCTGCCGCTGGCGCGGACGCTGGCCCGCGCGGGCGCGGGCGAGGGGCTGCTGGTGCACATGGTGCGCTACCGCTCGCGCGGCTGGAACGGCGCCGACGCTCAGCTCTCGGCCGACGCCGGGTGGGCGGTGGAGGAGGTCGTACGGCGCTACGGCGACGTGCCGGTCTGTCTGGCCGGGCACGGCATGGGCGGACGCGCCGCCCTGCGGGCCGCCGGGCACCCGGCCGTCAACTCGGTGCTGGCGATGGCCCCTTGGCTGCCGGACGGGGCGGCGGGGGTGGAGCCGGAGCCGGTGACCCAGCTGTCGGGCCGGGAGGTGCTGATCGTGCACGGCACCAACGACGAGCGCAGCGACCCCGAGTTGTCCCTCCGGCTGGCGGAGCGCGCCAGGAAGGCGAACCGGCACACCTGCCGCTTCGAGGTCCACTCCGACGGGCACGCGCTGCGCCAGCATCACGGTGAAGTCCTCGCGCTGGCGGTGGACTTCGTGCTGGGCGCGCTGCTCTCCCGTACGTACTCGCGGCCCGTCGCCGACGCGCTGGCCGCGCCGCCGCCGCTGGGGCTGCGGATGCCGCTCGCGGCGGGCTTCGGGCGGTCCCTGCGGCCGTAGCGACGCCAACTGGCCTCAGTCGGGGAGCAGATGGCCCCGGCGGGAGAGCAGGAAGCGCTTGAAGGCCGCCACCGGCGGGGTGTCGGGGTGGCCGTCGAGCCAGGCGACGCCGACCTCGCGTACGGCGCGGGGCGCGGTGACCGTCAGCTCCACGACGCCGGGGCGGGCCACCGCCGGGGGCGGCAGCAGCGCGACGCCGAGGCCCGCCGCGACCAGGCCGCGCAGGGTCTCGGCCTCCTCGCCCTCGAAGGCGACGCGGGGCCGGAACCCGGCGGCCTCGCAGAGGTCGTCGGTGATGCGGCGCAGCCCGTAGCCCGGTTCGAGGGTCACGAACGTCTCGTCGGCCGCCTCGGCGAGGCGGATACGTCTGCGGCCGGCGAGGCGGTGGTCGTCGGGGACGACGAGGCGCAGCCGCTGTTCGTCCAGGCGGCGGGCCACCAGGTCGGGGGCCTCGGGGATCGGGGAGGTGAGGCAGAGGTCCAGCTCGCCCGCGCGGAGGCGTTCCAGCATCGCCTCGCCGTAGTTCTGGACGAGCTGGAAGCGGACGCGGGGGTGGTCGGCGCGGAAGGCGCGGATCAGTTCGGGGACGGTCTCGGAGCCCATCGTGTGCAGAAAGCCGAAGGCGACCTTGCCCGACGCGGGGTCGGCGTCGGCCCGTACGGATTCGGCCGCCCTCTCCACCTCGGCGAGCGCGCCTTCTACTGAGGTGAGGAAGGCGCGGCCGGCCGGGGTGAGCGAGACGGTACGGCCCTTGCGGGCGAACAGGGCCACGCCCAGGTCCTGTTCGAGGCGGACCATCGCGCGCGAGAGCGTGGACTGCGGGACGTTCATGTCCTGCGCGGCGCGGGTGACGTGTTCGTGGCGCGCGACGCCGGCGAACTGGGCGAGGCGGGGGGCCAGCAGCGCGGACCAGGACTCGGGGTCGAGCTCGGCGGTGGGTGCCGGGTTCGACGGTGCGGTGTCTTGTACGTAACTGCTTGATGACAGCCGGGGCCTGGGCCTGCGTTGATGCTCCATGGGAACGATTATGACGATTCCATGCATTGGACGCATGAGATCGGCGTCGTTACGTTCCTCGTATGCCCCACGTCAGTACAGAGGCGCCCGTCACCACGGGTGCCCTCGCCCTCACCTCCGCCTCCGCGTCCGTACCGTCTCCGCCCGTCGAACCCCTGACCCCCGGCCGCCCCGGCTACCGCCGTATGAGCTTCGGTCTCTTCGCCGCCGGGGTCGCGGCCTTCGCGCTGCTCTACTCGACGCAGGCGCTGCTGCCCGCCATCACCGCCGACCTCGGTGTGACGGCGGGACAGGCCAGTTGGACGGTGTCGGCCGCGACGGGCGCGCTGGCGCTGTTCGTCCTGCCGCTCAGCGCGCTGTCCGAGCGCTTCGGACGGCGCACGCTGATGACCGTCTCGCTGACGGTCGCGGTGATCGTCGGCCTGCTCGTACCGTTCGCGCCGAACCTGGAGTGGCTGATCGCGCTGCGCGCGGTCCAGGGCGCGGCGCTGGCCGGGCTGCCCGCCTCCGCGATGGCGTATCTCGCGGAGGAGGTACGGCCCAAGGCGCTGGTCGGTGCGATCGGGCTGTTCGTCGCGGGCAACAGCATCGGCGGCATGAGCGGGCGCATCGTGGCCGGCTGGATCAGCCAGCTGTGGGGCTGGCGGGCCGCGCTCGCGGCGGTCGGGCTGATCGCCCTGGTGTGCGCCGTGGTCTTCCGCGTACTGCTCCCCAAGGCCCGCAACTTCCACCCGGGGACGCTGACTCCGCGCTCGCTGGCGAAGACGGTCGGCGCTCATCTGGCCGACCCGCTGCTGCGCAGGCTGTACGCGATCGGCGCGCTCTTCATGACCGTGTTCGGCGCGGTCTACACGGCGATCGGATTCCGGCTCGTGGAGGCGCCGTTCAACCTCCCGCAGGGCGTCATCGGTTCGATCTTCCTGGTCTATCTCGTCGGTACGGTCTCCTCGGCGGCGGCCGGGAAGCTGGTGGCCCGGCTGGGCCGGCGCGGCGCGCTGTATCTGGCGGTCGGGACGACGGCGGCGGGTCTGCTGCTGTCGCTGGCGGATTCGCTCGGCGCCGTACTGCTCGGCCTGGTCCTGATCACGGCGGGCTTCTTCGCCGGCCACGCGGTCGCCTCGTCGGCGGTGAGCCGGACGGCGAAGACGGGCCGCGCGCAGGCGTCGGCGCTCTACCAGAGCGCGTACTACCTGGGCAGCAGCGCCGGCGGCACGCTGGGCGCCGTGGCGTTCCACACGGGTGGCTGGGGCGCGACGGTGGCGCTCGGACTGCTCGCGGTGCTCGGTGTGGTCTCCGTGACGCTGTTCGGGACGCGCGCGGCGCGCGTGGAGCGCCGGGCCCTCGCGGCGGCTGCGGGACGACTGTGATCAAGGCCACATGCATATGCCCGGCGATGACTCTGCGCTCAAGTGGGCCCGTAAACATGTACTCGCACGGCCACTGACCAGCACGGTTGAACGGCTCCCACGGCAGGACGCCTCGGCGGTGATCTTCGACGACCCGGTCGCCTTGGGGGGTCCGGGTGCGGCGGAGTTGAACGAAGCACGTCAAAGGTACAGACCATTCATCGAACTCGTGACCGATACTCCACGCGCCGCCCTCGCCATAAGTGAAGAAGTTGCGAGAGAGTGCAGGTGCGGTGAAATTCCTGCACATAGGTTGAGCATTCCGACACTGCCCATCACTTTCGGTCACTTCCGGCAACCGCCCGATGTGGCCGCGCCGTTGAAAGAGGCTTCTCGCCGACGCCCCGCCTGGCTTAGGTTTCTGCTCGTCGCGACGGGCCCTGGGGAGGGACCCTCGCGGAAGAGCAACAGCCAGGATCCAGGGGGGACTTCTCGTGATGCAGGTCAGCGACGCCGAACAATCCGCACACGCCGTGAACCACCGTGCGACGCACGGCCGCCGGCCTGCCACCGTTTCCGCGGACACACCTGAGCCGGCCGGCTTCCAGGCCTCCTCCGCCTTCCCGGAGACCGGCCCCGAAGCCCTGATTCGACCGTCCGGGATGTTCGCCTCCGTCTGAACCCGGGCCCGAACCCGGCCGTAACGGGCCGGGCGCCGCTGATCCGCGCGCACCTACTCCCGCACACCGTCCGACCGGCGACTCCTCGCCGGACATCCGCCCGCGTCCGTACCCGGTCGTGCGCGATCCCCTGCCCGAAACAGGCCACCGACCGCTCACCCATGAGCTGATCCGGTGCGCCCTCTCACGAATCAGGAACTCGATGGCTGACGAAATGGTCCGTCTCGCCCAGAGATTCATCAACACCACCTACGGGAACGGCGCCACCCTCGGCATATCCAAGCTGAACGAGAACGGCCAGACCGGCTGGACCGTCATGTACGCCCTCACCCGTGCCCTGCAGTACGAGATGGGCATCAGCTCCCTGTCCGACAGCTTCGGCCCGGCCACGCTGGCCGCCATCGGGGAGAAGTACGGCAAGCTCGACGAGACCACGATCCCGTCGGCGAACTTCTGCCGGATCATCCAGTCCGCCCTGTACTGCAAGGGCTACGACGGCGGTGACCTCGACGGCACGTACAACTCCCGCGTCAAGGCCGCGGTGGTGAAGCTCCACCAGAACATGGGCGTGGACACCGTCTACCCGGACAGTTCCCTGTGGCCCAAGGCGGTCAAGGGCCTGTTCAACATGGACGCGTACGTCACCGTCAACGGCGGCTCGGACAGCGTCCGCTCCATCCAGCAGTGGCTCAACGGCCGTTACGTCCTGCGCAAGGACTACTACGTCATCCCCTGCGACGGTCACCACTCCCGCGACGTCGCCAAGTCGATGCTCCTGGCCGTCCAGTACGAGATCGGCATGGCCGACGGTGTCGCGAACGGGGCGTTCGGCCCCGGCACTCAGGCCGGTCTGAAGGAACACACCCTGTCCACCGGCTCGTCCGGGGTGTGGGTGCAGCTCTTCACCGCCGCCATGGTGCTCAACAAGCGCCCGGTGTCCTTCTCGTCCTCGTTCACCTCCTCGCTGGCCGGCAGCGTCAGCACCTTCCAGTCGTTCATGAAACTGGCCGTCAACGGGCAGGGGGACTTCCGGACCTGGTCCTCCCTGCTGGTGTCCTACGGCGACCAGACCCGCCAGGGTGAGGCGTGCGACGGCGTCACGAAGGTGACTCCCGCCCGTGCGCAGGCCCTGAAGGCCGCCGGCTACAAGTACATCGGCCGCTACCTGTACAACCCCTCCACCACCGATCTGCCGGAGAAGGAGATCCAGCCCGGCGAGCTGGCCACCATCAAGGAGTACGGGCTGCGCTGCTTCCCGATCTACCAGACATGGGCGCGCTCGGTCGACTACTACAGCCCCGATCAGGGTTTCGCGGACTGCCGGAACGCCGCGTTCAAGGCGGAGGAACACGGCTTCAAGCAGGACTCACGCATCTACTTCGCGGTCGACTACGACGCGGTGAACGACGAGGTCACCTCCCACATCCTGCCGTACTTCCAGAAGATCAAGGAGGAGATGGCACAGCTGGGCAACCCGTACAAGATCGGGGTGTACGGCCCGCGCAACGCGTGCTCCAGGGTCTCCGCGGAGGGTTACGCGGACGCCAGCTTCGTGTCCGACATGTCGTCCGGCTTCTCCGGCAATCTCGGCTATGCGATGCCGGAGAACTGGGCCTACGACCAGATCGTCACCAAGGCGGTCGGCTCGGGTGACGGCCGGATCGAGATCGACAACAACATCGCGTCCGGACGGGACACCGCCCAGGGCGACTTCCACACCGCTCCGGCGCAGAAGCTCGACATCGGTATCCACCCCTCCTACCTGCTGGCCCTGCTGACGGACCTCGAGGAGTACATGGAGTCGATCGGCCGGCCCGGCAGCACGGGGTACGTCTACAGCCGGCAGGAGTGCTTCGAAACGATCATGAACTACGACGCCATGATCACGTCGGCGGCCCGCAGGTACCGCATGCGCAAGGCCCTCATCCAGACCTCGGCCTTCTGGGAGTTCTGCCACTACAGCTACAAGGACGTGGTGGAGGACGCCGGTGTGGTCCTCTACCACACGGGTTCCATACCGGACTGGGGCAAGGACCTTCCGGGCGTCAGCAAGCTGGTCGACTCCAGCACGGGCGTCGCCAAGGTCTCGGGACGTACGTGCATCCTGTCGCGCAACAACTCGATCCGCGCGGGGCGCCTGGAGGGCACGATCCTCGACTCGACCGCCGACGGCGACCGTTGGGCGATGTGGCAGAAGGTCAACCAGGACAACGTCTTCAACCTGAGCACCGTCCCGCACCTGCACATGTGGGCGGCCGACGGCAAGGCGGGCGACCACGCCGAGACACCGATCCGCCTCCCGGACCTCGACTACACCGACACGGAGACCTTCGAGATCCTCCGCCGCTATCAGGGCTTCGGTGGCGAGGCGGAATCCGACGCGCAGCTTCGGATGCCGCTCTACGCGATCTTCGAGAAGTACAACCGGATCGTCCGGGAGTCCTGAGCACTCATGGTCACGGCTTCCGGCCCTTGGCAGGGGCACGACTTCGCGGTGCTGTTCGCCGTCCTGATCTCGGGCGCGACGACCGTGCTGGGGCTCACCGTGTATCTGCTCTCACGGTTCTCCCGGCGGGCCCGGCTCCGGCGCACCGCGTCCGCCGTGTGGCGGGACATGTCGCTGGCGGCTGTCGCCATGACGCTCGCCCTCTACCTCTGGGGGTGTCTCCACGTCCTGTTCCTGGAGGACCAGGAGCAGGCCGAGGAGTGCGAGCGACAGCGCCCCGAGGGAACACCGGCCCTGGTCGGCCGCAGGGGCGACTTCATCCCGCTGCGTCTCGTGTGCGAGGCCGCGAACGGCCATGACTACACCGTCGTCATCCCCGACTCCATCAACCCGTCCCTCGCTGTCCTGCTGCTGCTCGCGCTCGGCTGCGCCCTGGTCTCCGGCGTACTCCACCGCCAGCGGCGCTCGGCAGCGGAGAAGAAAGGCTGACCTGTTGAGCTCCATCGACATGACCCGCAGACACGCTCTCACCGCCGCGGCCGGCGTCACCACCGCCGCGAGCCTCGCCTCCACCGGCCTCCTCGCGACCCCGGCCGCCGCCGCACCGGCCCCGCCCGTCGGCAACGACGAACTCAAGGAGGCGCTGCGCCGCGTCAAGGCCCGGCAGCGCCGGCTGCTCACCGGTCGGCCCTCCGCCAACCGGTGGGAGATGCAGAAGGCCGTCGACGACGGCGGCGACATCGTGACCCGGGACGTGCCGGGCACCGGCCTGAAAGTCGCCGTACGCATGGGAGACACCGAAACGGTGCTGGTCCATGTGATCCGCCGCTTCCACTACGAGGTCGACGCCCTCGGTCTGCCCGGCGAACCGAACCCCGTCAAGGGCTGGTTGGCGCCGTCGGCGGTCCGCGACAGCCGCCTCCCCGAGTCGAACCAGGCGTCGGGCACCGCCGTCGTCATCCGGCCGGACTTCTACCCGCCCGGCGTGGGGGGCGGGTTCACCGCGGGCCAGGAGCTGACGATCCGGGACATCGTCGCCGACACCGAGGGTCTCGTGCGGTGGGGCGGCGAGGACCGGCGCCCGTACGAGGGCCTGTTCTACCTCACGGCGCGTCCGGGCGACGCGCGTCTGCGGCGGGTCGCGGCCAAGATCCGGGTCTGGGACCAGACGCCGGGCGCGGGCGCCGGGGCCGTACCCGACGTGACGGAGCCCTCGCGGCGGCGCCGCGCCGCCCGCTTCCGGTGAGGAAAGCACCGGAGGACACCACAGTTGTGCCTGCCCGAGGTCGCTCGACGCGTGGCAGGACAGGGGGGAGGAGGGGCGCGGGCATGCGGTTCCGCGTGCCGCGTCTCCTTCCCGACATCAAAGAGGAGGGGAAAATGAAGTCTCTGAGATCACTGAAAACCCTGCTGATCGCGGCTGTCGCCGCGTGCGGGTTCGTGCTCGCCGGCGCCATGCCCGCCAGCGCGCTCCCGCCGGACGGAACGCAGGTCACGTGCGGCACCGCGGGCCAGGGTCTGGGCCTCTACTACAACTCGGACAACGCGGGCTCGAAGCGCTGCATATTCGGTGACGTGCACAACTACGACGCCAACCCGACCAACTGCTCGTCCCAGGGTTGCGCCCGCTACTCCTTCGAGCTGGACGGCCGGAACGGCCAGGGCACCTACCTCAAGAACAACGCGGCGTCCGCCTACAACTATTCGGCGTACGTCGTCCGCATCTACTACAACAGCGGCTGGGGCGGCACCTGGGACTCCTTCCCGGGCTACGGGTACCAGGGTTCCGCCAAGTGGTACGGCAATCTGAACGGCACGTACAACAACAACGCCTCGCAGCGAATGCTGTACGAGACCTGATCCGACAGCCGGCCCCGGCGCGCGATTCCTGGAAT
>NZ_JBHUUW010000124.1:0-9781 GCF_042670825.1 Streptomyces sp. NPDC057137
CGGGACACACCCCCCGTCGGCCCGCCGCGTTGTCGGTGCCGACCGATACTGTGCTGATCAGGGGTTCTGACACTCCGGCAGAACGTGTGATCGAGCGGGACCGAGAGTGTGAGGGGGAGGGGCGCGATGCGGGTACTGGGCGTGGACCCCGGACTGACGCGGTGCGGTGTCGGCGTCGTCGAGGGCGTCGCCGGACGCCCGTTGACGATGCTCGGCGTCGGTGTGGTGCGGACGCCCGCCGACGCGGACCTCGGCTCACGCCTGGTCGCCATCGAGCAGGGCGTGGAAGCCTGGCTGGACGAGCACCGGCCCGAACTGGTCGCCGTGGAGCGGGTGTTCAGCCAGCACAACGTCCGTACGGTGATGGGGACGGCCCAGGCCAGCGCCGTCGCCATGCTCTGCGCCGCGCGCCGCGGCATCCCCGTCGCCCTGCACACCCCCAGCGAGGTCAAGGCCGCCGTCACGGGCAGCGGGCGCGCCGACAAGGCACAGGTCGGCGCCATGGTGACCCGGCTGCTGCGGCTGGACGCCCCGCCCAAACCGGCCGACGCCGCCGACGCCCTCGCCCTGGCCATCTGCCACATCTGGCGCGCCCCCGCCGTCAACCGTCTCCAGCAGGCGCACGCCGCAGCCAAGGCGTCCCGCTCCACCAGCCACGTACCCGTACGGAAGGTCCCCCGATGATCGCCTTCGTCAGCGGCCCGGTAGCCGCCCTCGCCCCGACCTCCGCGGTGATCGAGGTCGGCGGCGTCGGCATGCTGGTCCAGTGCACCCCGGCCACCCTCGCCGGGCTGCGGATCGGCCAGGAGGCGAAGATCGCCACATCGCTGGTCGTCCGGGAGGACTCGCTCACGCTGTACGGCTTCGCCGACGACGACGAGCGCCAGACGTTCGAGCTGCTCCAGACCGCGAGCGGCGTCGGTCCCCGGCTGGCCCAGGCGATGATCGCGGTGCACGCGCCCGACACCCTGCGTCTCGCCGTCGCCACGGGTGACGAGAAGACACTGACCGCCGTCCCCGGCATCGGTAAGAAGGGCGCCCAGAAGCTGCTGCTGGAGCTGAAGGACCGGCTCGGCGAGCCCGTCGGCACCCATATCGGCAGGCAGGGCATCGGCACCCCCGTCTCCGCCTCCTGGAACGATCAGCTGCACTCGGCCCTGATCGGCCTCGGTTACGCGACGAGGGAGGCCGACGAGGCGGTCGCGCTGGTCACGCCCCAGGCCGAGGACGCGATCAAGGCCGGCGAGGCACCCGCCGTACCGCGACTGCTGAGGGCCGCGCTCCAGTCGCTGAACCGGACACGCTGACGGGCATGAGCACGGGCATGAGCACGGGCACGGGCTCACCCGCACGCGCCGGCAGGCCCGCGCCGGGGCCGAACTCCACGGGACCGTCCAGGGACGTCCCGATTCCACGAGGTGAATCACAGTGAACTGGGACGACAGCAGCAGCGGGACGCCGGGAGGCGGCCCCCCGCCGACGGACGACACCGACGGACTCGACGGGCCCGACCGGCTCGTCGCCGCGTCGGCCGACGGCGAGGACCAGGCGGTCGAGGCGGCGCTGCGGCCCAAGTCGCTGGACGAGTTCGTCGGGCAGGAGCGCGTACGCGAACAGCTCGACCTCGTCCTGAAGGCGGCCCTCGCCCGGGGCGCCACCGCCGACCACGTCCTGCTGTCGGGCGCGCCCGGCCTCGGCAAGACCACCCTCTCCATGATCATCGCCGCCGAGATGGGCGCCCCGATCCGCATCACCTCGGGCCCCGCCATCCAGCACGCGGGCGACCTCGCCGCGATCCTCTCCTCCCTCCAGGAGGGCGAGGTCCTCTTCCTCGACGAGATCCACCGGATGTCCCGGCCCGCCGAGGAAATGCTCTACATGGCCATGGAGGACTTCCGCGTCGACGTCATCGTCGGCAAGGGCCCCGGCGCCACCGCCATCCCGCTGGAGCTGCCGCCGTTCACCCTGGTCGGCGCCACCACCAGGGCCGGTCTGCTGCCGCCCCCGCTGCGCGACCGCTTCGGCTTCACCGCGCAGATGGAGTTCTACGAGCCCGTCGAGCTGGAACGGGTGATCCACCGCTCCGCGCACCTCCTCGACCTGGAGATCGACGCGGACGGGGCCGCCGAGATCGCCGGGCGCTCCCGGGGCACGCCCCGTATCGCCAACCGTCTGCTGCGCCGGGTCCGCGACTACGCGCAGGTCAAGGCGGAGGGTTACATCAACCGCGACATCGCCGCGGTAGCCCTTCGGGTGTACGAGGTCGACGAACGGGGCCTCGACCGCCTCGACCGGGCCGTGCTCCAGGCCCTGCTCAAGCTCTTCGGCGGCGGCCCGGTCGGTCTGTCGACCCTCGCCGTCGCGGTGGGGGAGGAGCGCGAGACGGTCGAGGAGGTCGCGGAGCCCTTCCTCGTACGGGAGGGACTGCTCGCCCGTACACCGCGCGGCCGCGTCGCGACCCCGGCCGCCTGGGCGCATCTGGGGCTCACCCCGCCCCCGCGGAGCCCGGGCGCAAGCGGACAACCGGGTCTGTTCGGGGCGTGACCGCACAGGCATTCGTTCCAGCAGGAACCCCGGTGCCATGCTGGGCGTTGTTCCAATGATGCGGACTCGCTTAGACTCCGCCGATGCCGCCCTTAAAAGTCGGCTAACCCGCCCCCGTATATCAGGCCGCCCGACAGCGCGGTCGTGCGAAGGAAGTTCCCTCCCGTGAGTCTCGTGACCCTCCTCCCCTTCATCGTGCTCATCGGGGCCATGTTCCTGATGACCCGGTCCGCCAAGAAGAAGCAGCAGGCGGCTGCGCAGATGCGCAATGAGATGCAGCCCGGCACCGGCGTCCGGACGATCGGCGGCATGTACGCCACCGTCAAGGAAGTTCACGACGACACGGTCCTCCTTGAGGTCGCGCCGGCCGTCCACGCCGTGTACGCGAAGAACTCCATCGGCGCGGTCCTCACCGACGCGGAGTACAACCACATCGTCCACGGCGACGAGGAGGAGCTTGAGGACGACGCTCCCGTCGTCCCCGACGACGCCTCCTCCCTGACCGGGGACGACGACGTGGCGAAGATCGACCTGGGCAAGAAGGACGGCGACGACGCCGAGGCCACGGTGGACGCCACGGCCGACGCCGACGCCCCCAAGGTCGACGCCGAGAAGGCCGCCGAGCCCAAGGACGCCAAGGCCGACGGCGAGAGCGGCGCGAAGTAGTCCCGTCCGGCACCGCGCCGCGCCCGTAGGCGCACCGCGGTCCCCGGACGACGTCGGCATTCGCTTGGGCAGGTCCCCACAACACTTCGTTGCCGCTCCGTCGCTCACCCGGCGTGGAGCGGTCGGACAGGGAGAAACGAAAAGGTGGCAGCACCTCAGAAGGGCCGAAGGCAGACAGGGGCCCCGGGAAAGCCGGGGCGCACCCTGATCCTGTTCCTGATCGCGATGATCGCCCTTGTCGGCGGGATGTTCGGGGCGGGCGAGCTCACGCCGCGCCTCGGTATCGACCTCGCCGGCGGCACGACCATCACGCTCAAGGCCAAGAGCTCGCCGGGCCAGGCGAACGCGGTCAACGAGACCAACATGAACACCGCGGTCGGCATCATCGAGCGTCGTGTGAATGGTCTCGGCGTTCAGGAGGCCGAGGTTCAGACCCAGGGATCCGACAACATCATTGTCAACATCCCCAAGGGCACGAACTCCCAGCAGGCTCGTGAGCAGGTCGGCACCACCGCTCAGCTGTACTTCCGGCCGGTCCTGACGCTCGGACCGGGCGACCCCGCCCAGCAGCAGCCGCCCCCGGACGCGACCCCGAGCGCCGGTTCGAGCGAGAGCCCGAGCCCGAGTGCCTCCGAGAGCGGCAAGCCGAAGGAGTCGGCCGAGCCGCCGGCCGCCGGTGCTCCCAGCGCCTCGGAGACCACCCAGGGCCGTGCCCTCACGGAGGACCTGAAGGCCGACGCGACGCCCACTCCGGGCGCCTCCGACAAGCCCGACGCCTCCGAGACCCCGGCGCCGAGCGACTCCGCGGCGCCGCCCGCGGACCCGGCGACGGAGAAGCTCCAGGCCGACTTCGTGGCGCTCGACTGCACGAACGAGAAGGCCAGGGGCGCCCTCGGCGACACCGCGAAGCCGAGCCAGCCGACGCTCGCCTGCGGCGAGAACGACGGCGTGTGGGAGAAGTACATCCTCGGCCCGGCCGAGGTGGGCGGCAAGGACGTCGACGACGCCAACGCCACCATCAACCAGCAGACCGGCCAGTGGATCGTCCAGATGGACTTCACGGGCGGCGGCTCGAAGAAGTTCCAGTCGATCACCAGCAAGCTCTCGCAGCAGCAGGCCCCGCAGAACCAGTTCGCCATCGTCCTCGACGGTGAGGTCGTCTCGGCGCCCTCGGTGCGCCAGACCCTGAGCGCCAACGCCGAGATCTCCGGCAACTTCACCCAGGAGTCCGCGCAGGACCTGGGCAACATCCTGTCGTACGGCGCGCTGCCCCTCACCTTCCGCGAGGAGACCGTCACCACGGTCACCGCCGCGCTCGGCGGTGAGCAGCTGCACGCCGGTCTGATCGCCGGTGCCATCGGCCTCGCGCTGGTGATCATCTACCTGGTGCTCTACTACCGGGGTCTCGCGCTGATCGCCATCATCAGCCTCCTGGCCTCGGCGGTCATGACGTACGCGATCATGACCCTGCTCGGTCCAGGTATCGGTTTCGCCCTCAACCTGCCCGCGGTGTGTGGTGCGATCGTTGCGATCGGTATTACCGCGGACTCGTTCATCGTGTACTTCGAACGAATCCGTGACGAGATCAGAGAGGGCCGTACGCTCAAGCCCGCCGTCGAACGGGCCTGGCCGCGTGCCCGGCGCACGATCCTGGTGTCCGACTTCGTGTCGTTCCTCGCCGCGGCCGTGCTGTTCACCGTCACCGTCGGCAAGGTGCAGGGCTTCGCCTTCACGCTCGGCCTGACCACGGTCCTCGACGTCGTCGTGGTGTTCTTCTTCACGAAGCCGATCATGACTCTGGTCGCCCGTACGAAGTTCTTCTCGGGCGGCGGCTCGTGGTCCGGTCTCGACCCGAAGCGCCTCGGAGCCAAACCACCGTTGCGCCGCGGTCCCCGTCGTCTCAGCGCTCCCACCGACCCGAAGGAGGCGTGAGATGTCGCGACTCGGAGATCTCGGCGCCCGGCTCTACCGCGGCGACGTCGGCTACGACTTCGTAGGGAAGCGCAAGTTCTGGTACGGCCTCTCGATCCTCATCACCATCGCGGCCATCGCGGGCCTGGCGGTGCAGGGGCTCAACATGGGCATCGAGTTCAAGGGGGGCGCCGTCTTCAACACCCCCAAGACGAGCGTCTCCGTGGCGGCGGCGCAGGAGCACGCGGAAGAGGCCTCCGGCCACGACGCGATCGTCCAGAAGCTCGGCAACGGCGGCCTGCGTATTCAGGTCACCGAGCTGAACACGGCGCA
This sequence comes from Streptomyces sp. NPDC057137, assembly GCF_042670825.1. Taxonomy (NCBI): domain Bacteria; kingdom Bacillati; phylum Actinomycetota; class Actinomycetes; order Kitasatosporales; family Streptomycetaceae; genus Streptomyces; species Streptomyces sp. NPDC057137. Next base: position 5,455 of record NZ_JBHUUW010000124.1, read on the forward strand.
GGCCGACAAGGTGCAGACCCAGCTCTCCAAGGAGCTGGACATCCCCCAGGAGAAGATCAACGCCGACCTGGTAGGGCCGAGCTGGGGCAATCAGATCGCCAACAAGGCGTGGACAGGTCTCGGGATCTTCATGGTCCTGGTCGTGATCTATCTGGCGATCGCCTTCGAATGGAGAATGGCGGTCGCCGCGCTGATCGCCCTGATCCACGACCTCACGATCACGGTCGGTGTGTACGCGCTGGTCGGCTTCGAGGTCACCCCGGGCACGGTGATCGGTCTGTTGACCATTCTCGGTTACTCCCTCTACGACACGGTCGTGGTCTTCGACAGCCTCAAGGAGGGGTCGAAGGACATCACCAAGCAGACGCGCTTCACCTACAGCGAGATCGCCAACCGCAGCATCAACTCGACCCTGGTGCGTTCCATCAACACCACGGTGGTCGCGCTGCTGCCGGTCGCCGGTCTGCTGTTCATCGGTGGCGGTGTCCTCGGCGCCGGCATGCTGAACGACATCTCGCTGTCGCTGTTCGTCGGCCTCGCCGCCGGTGCGTACTCGTCGATCTTCATCGCCACTCCGCTGGTCGCCGACCTCAAGGAGCGCGAGCCGCAGATAAAGGCACTGAAGAAGCGCGTACTGGCCAAGCGGAAGGCCGCCGCGGCCAAGGGCGAGTCGCCCGTGTACGCGCATGAGGGCTCCGACGAGCCCAGGGACGCGGAGCCGGACGACGGCGACGACGAGGCCCCGGTACAGGACACCTCGCCCGCCGCGGCGGTCGCGGGTCCCCGGAGCCACGGCGGCCGTGGCCGGGGCCGTCCGTCGGGGAAGCGTCGATGACGGACGACAGCACGAGGGAACTGCTCCTCAGCCGTATCCGTGATGTGCCCGACTATCCGAAGCCGGGCGTGATGTTCAAGGACATCACGCCGCTGCTCGCGGATCCGAAGGCGTTCACGGCGCTCACCGACGCGCTCGCCGAGCTGGCCGTACGGCACGGTGCCACGAAGATCGTCGGCCTGGAGGCGCGCGGCTTCATCCTGGCCGCGCCGGTCGCGGTCCGGTCCGGCATCGGCTTCATCCCCGTCCGCAAGGCGGGGAAGCTGCCCGGTGCGACGCTGTCGCAGACGTACGACCTGGAGTACGGCAGCGCCGAGATGGAGGTCCACGCCGAGGACCTGCGGGAGGGCGACCGCGTCATCGTCATCGACGACGTGCTCGCCACCGGAGGCACCGCCGAGGCCTCGGTCGAACTCGTACGCCGGGCCGGCGCCGAGGTGGTGGCCGTGGCCGTCCTGCTGGAGCTGGGCTTCCTCGACGGCAGGGCACGCCTGGAGCCGCACCTGCGGGGCGTTCCGCTGGAGGCCCTGATCAAGGTCTGACTCTGTCAGTCACATGGCACCAGTCACGCGACGCCAGTCACGCGTGACGAAGTATGACGAAAGTGGACGCTCCGGGAATTCCACCCGGGGCGTCCGCGTTCTCATGTCACTGCCCGGGAATCCCTGCGCGCCCCTCCGGAGGCGCCGTGACGGGCCCCGGAGCGGCGCCGGGCGGCCACCGCCCGCCCGTGCGGGCAGCGGTCTCGTGAGCAGTCGCGCCACGAGGTCGTTACCATGGCCGTTCCGGACCTGACCGGGGGACCCGGAAACGCACGAGGAGCGCTCTTGCCAGACGAGGCCCAGCCACTCGCCGCCGCACAGCCCGATCCGCACGCAGACCGGGCCGCCGCGGTGCCTGCCACGCCGCAGAAGCCGGCGGACGGGGCGGGGACGGCTGCGCACACGCCTGCCGAGCGCAACGGGTCCGGGCCTAACGGAGCCAAGCCCAAGCCGGCGACCGCCTCGGCACCGACTCCGGCCCCGGCACCGGCGCCCGCGCCCGATACGGCCCCGGCCCCCGCCCCGACGCCGGGCTCCTCGCCCGCCAAGAGCCAGCTCCCGGTCCCCGTCACCGCGCCGAAGCCCGCCCCCGCCGCCCCCTCGCGCTCCGGTGGCTCCTCCAACCGCGTACGCGCCCGGCTGGCCCGTCTCGGCGTGCAGCGCTCCTCCCCGTACAACCCGGTCCTCGAACCGCTGCTGCGGACCGTACGCGGCAACGACCCCAAGATCGAGACCGCCGTACTCCGCCAGATCGAGCGCGCCTACCAGGTCGCCGAACGCTGGCACCGCGGCCAGAAGCGCAAGAGCGGCGACCCGTACATCACGCACCCCCTCGCCGTGACCACCATCCTCGCCGAACTCGGCATGGACCCGGCCACGCTCATGGCGGGGCTGCTGCACGACACCGTCGAGGACACCGAGTACGGCCTGGACACGCTCCGCAAGGACTTCGGCGACCAGGTCGCCCTCCTCGTCGACGGCGTCACCAAGCTCGACAAGGTCAAGTTCGGCGAGGCCGCCCAGGCCGAGACCGTACGCAAGATGGTCGTCGCCATGGCCAAGGACCCCCGCGTCCTGGTCATCAAGCTCGCCGACCGGCTGCACAACATGCGCACCATGCGCTATCTCAAGCGGGAGAAGCAGGAGAAGAAGGCCCGCGAGACGCTGGAGATCTACGCGCCGCTGGCCCACCGCCTGGGCATGAACACCATCAAGTGGGAGCTGGAGGACCTCGCCTTCGCGATCCTCTACCCCAAGATGTACGACGAGATCGTCCGGCTCGTCGCGGAGCGGGCGCCCAAGCGCGACGAGTATCTGGCCATAGTGACCGACGAGGTCCAGTCCGATCTGCGCGCCGCCCGTATCAAGGCCACCGTCACCGGCAGGCCGAAGCACTACTACAGCGTCTACCAGAAGATGATCGTGCGAGGCCGCGACTTCGCCGAGATCTACGACCTGGTGGGCATCCGCGTCCTCGTCGACACCGTCCGCGACTGCTACGCGGCGCTCGGCACCGTCCACGCCCGGTGGAATCCGGTACCGGGACGGTTCAAGGACTACATCGCGATGCCCAAGTTCAACATGTACCAGTCGCTGCACACGACGGTCATCGGACCCAGCGGCAAGCCGGTCGAGCTGCAGATCCGTACGTTCGACATGCACCGCCGCGCCGAGTACGGCATCGCCGCGCACTGGAAGTACAAGCAGGAGGCCGTCGCCGGGGCGTCCAAGGTCCGTACCGACATCCCGAAGAACGTCGGCAAGGGCGCCGGCCAGGACACCGTCAACGACATGGCGTGGCTGCGGCAGTTGCTCGACTGGCAGAAGGAGACCGAGGACCCCAGCGAGTTCCTGGAGTCCCTGCGCTTCGACCTGTCGCGCAACGAGGTCTTCGTCTTCACGCCCAAGGGCGACGTCATAGCGCTGCCGGCCGGGGCCACCCCCGTCGACTTCGCCTACGCCGTCCATACGGAGGTCGGCCACCGCACCATAGGAGCGCGGGTCAACGGGCGGCTCGTCCCCCTCGAATCGACCCTCGACAACGGCGATCTGGTGGAGGTCTTCACCTCCAAGGCGTCGGGCGCGGGACCCTCACGGGACTGGCTGGGCTTCGTCAAGTCGCCACGGGCCAGGAACAAGATCCGCGCATGGTTCTCCAAGGAACGCCGCGACGAGGCGATCGAGCACGGCAAGGACGCCATCGCCAAGGCGATGCGCAAGCAGAACCTGCCGATCCAGCGGATCCTCACCGGCGACTCGCTCGTCACGCTCGCGCACGAGATGCGCTACCCCGACATCTCGTCCCTGTACGCGGCGATCGGCGAGGGCCATGTCGCCGCGCAGGGCGTCGTACAGAAACTGGTGCAGGCGCTCGGCGGCGAGGAGGCCGCCAACGAGGACATCGCCGAGAGCGCGCCGCCCTCGCGCGGCCGCTCCAAGCGCCGCTCCAGCAGCGACCCCGGTGTCGTCGTCAAGGGCGTCGAGGACGTATGGGTCAAGCTCGCCCGCTGCTGCACGCCGGTCCCGGGCGACCCGATCATCGGCTTCGTCACCCGTGGCAGCGGCGTCTCCGTGCACCGGGCGGACTGCGTCAACGTCGACTCGCTGTCGCAGCAGCCGGAGCGGATCCTCGAAGTCGAATGGGCGCCCACCCAGTCGTCCGTCTTCCTCGTCGCCATCCAGGTCGAGGCACTGGACCGGTCCCGGCTGCTGTCCGACGTCACCCGGGTCCTGTCCGACCAGCACGTCAACATCCTGTCGGCGGCCGTCCAGACGTCCCGCGACCGGGTCGCCACGTCGCGCTTCACCTTCGAGATGGGCGATCCGAAGCACCTCGGGCATGTGCTGAAGGCGGTGCGGGGCGTGGAGGGCGTGTACGACGTCTACCGCGTCACCTCGGCCCGCAGGCCGTAGGACACCTGACGACGGAGCGGCCCGGCGGTGGGATCAC
>NZ_JBHUUW010000125.1:0-9283 GCF_042670825.1 Streptomyces sp. NPDC057137
CCCCGAGGACTCAGGGGCGGCGCCGGACACGTCCGATCGCGCGTTACGGCCGTCCGGCCGGGCGTACCACCATCGCGGAGCCGCCGCCCCTGCGGTCCTTCTCCGCCGCCGCCAGCCAGCGGCCGTCCGGCAGCCGCTGCACGCCTGTCGCGGCGCCGATCTCCGGGTTCTTGGTGAACGCGTGCCCCAGTGCTTCGAGTTGGGCGCGCAGCGGGCTGTCGTAGAGACCCGGCTCCAGCTCCGTCGTCGCGGAGTTGCGCTGGCTCGCGCGGGGCGCGGCGATCGCGTCGACCAGCGGCAGACCCCGGTCCAGATGACCGGTGAGCGTCTGCAGGACGGTCGTGATGATGGTCGCGCCGCCCGGTGAGCCGAGCGCCAGGAGCGGCCGGTCACGCTCGTCGAGCACGATCGTCGGGGAGATGGACGACCTCGGCCGCTTGCCGGGGCCGGGCAGGTTCGGGTCGTGGACGGCCGGGTTCGCCGGGGCGAACGAGAAGTCCGTCAGCTCGTTGTTGAGGATGAAGCCCCGGCCGGGAACGGTGATGCCGCTGCCGCCCGTCGACTCGATCGTCAGCGTGTACGCGACGACGTTGCCCCACTTGTCGGCGGCCGTCAGATGGGTGGTGTTCTCCCCCTCGTACGTCGTCGGCGCCGCCGTGCCGCCCGCCGCGCACGGCACCGGCTTCGACGGGTCACCGGGCGCGAGCGGGCTCTTGAGCGCCACGTCGTCCTTGATGAGGCATTCGCGCGAGTCGGCGAAGCGCTGCGACAGCAGGCCCTTGGCGGGGACGTCCTCGAAGGCGGGGTCGCCGAGCCAGCGCCCCCGGTCGGCGAAGGCGATCCGGCTCGCCTCGATGAAGCGGTGCAGATACTTCTGCTGCGACGCCTTGGAGAGGTCGGTGCGCTCCAGGATGTTGAGCGCCTCGCCGACGCTCGTACCGCCGGAGGACGACGGCGCCATGCCGTACACGTCCAGCCCTCGGTAGGAGACCTTCGTGGGCGCCTGCCGCTTGGTCCGGTACGCGGCCAGGTCGCCGGTCGTCAGATCGCCCGGCCGCACCTTGCGCGTGGCGTCCGGGTCGACGGGCGGGGTGTTGACCGTGCGCACGATGTCGCGGGCCAGGTCGCCCCGGTAGAGCGCGTCGGTGCCGCGCCGGCCCAGCTCCGCGTACGTACGCGCCAGGTCGGGGTTCTTGAACACCGAACCGGTCACCGGGAGTTCGCCGCCGGGCAGGAACAGTTCGGCGGAGGCCGGGAAGTCGGCGAACCGCTCCTGGTTCGACGCGGTCTGGGAGCGGAACGTCTCGTCGACGGTGAAGCCGTCCTTCGCCAGCCGTTCGGCCGGCTTCAGCAACTGCCGCAGCGAGGCGCTTCCCCAGGAGTCGAGCGCCGTCTCCCAGGTCGCCGGGGTGCCGGGCGTACCGACACCGAGTCCGCTCGTCACGGCCTCCGCGAAGGGGATCGGCTTGCCGTCCTCCTGGAAGAGGGTGGCGTCGGCGGACTTCGGGGCGGTCTCGCGGCCGTCGATGGTGTGGACGGAGCGGGACTTGGCGTCGTAGTAGACGAAGTAGCCGCCACCGCCGATACCGGCCGAGTAGGGCTCGGTGACGCCGAGCGCGGCGGCCGTGGCCACCGCCGCGTCCACGGCGTTGCCGCCCTGCCGCAGCACCTCGATGCCCGCGGCCGACGCGTCCTTGTCGACGCTGGACACCGCTCCGCCGTAACCGACGGCGACCGGCGATTTGGCGGGTGTCTTTGGGGGCGTCTTCGCCGGTGGGGCCTGGGCGGGCGCGGACGGTGGCGCCGCGGCACCTACCGAGAGCATGGCGGCGGCGAGCGCCACTATCGAGACGTTGCGTACGGCGAGGCGGTGCATCTGTACCTCCGGTGGGCGTCCGTCCGCGGAGCGTAACCTCAGCACTCGCGCCCCGCCAGAACCACTAGGTCCTGTCGTTTGGATCAGGCCGGATCAGGGAGCGGGGTCTGGTGCCGTGGATCGCAAGGCGGAGGAGGGAGGCATGGCGGAGCCATGCCGACCGACGACAACGCGGCGAGGCGCGGTGCCAGGGACCGCGAGCCCGGCAAGATCCGAACGACAGGACCTTGCCCCGGAACCCTGGTGGGATGTGCGTCGCGGCGAGGTCCCGCTAAAGTGCGCGCCCATGACTGACGACGTACGCAACATCGTTCTCGGGGTGCTCGCCGCCGGTATCAGTGCTTCTCTCGGCTGGATCGCCCGTACCTATCTCTGGCGCCGCAAACTCCGCAGGAAGCAGGCGTTCTTCGGGCTGCCCGGCAACTCCGAGTGCCTGTTGGTCGTCAACCGCGAGGCGGGCGGCGACGGTGCCGTCCACCGTCACGACGTCTTCGCGCTGCTGGAGATGTCCGCGCTGATCAAGGACTGCGGCGCGCACGCGCAGATAGTCCAGCACGACTCGGCGCAGCAGGGGTTCGGTGAGCGTACGGAGTTCTGCCTCGGCGGCCCGGCGTCGAACCGCCGGATGGCCGCCCATCTCTCCTCGCTGCTGCCCGGCGTCAAGATCAACACGGACCCGGACCCGGGCCCGGACCGCGGGGCCTTCCAGATCGGTACCGAGCGCTACCGCGCCGAGGCGGGTGTGGCGGAGTACGTCATCCTGGCGCGCCTGACGGCGGGGCAGGACTCCCGGCCGGTCTTTCTCTTCTGCGGACAGCGGGCCATCACCAACCAGGCGGCCTCGCGCTATCTGGCCAGGCACCACGAGAAGCTGGCGCGCAAGCACGGCCGTGACTCGTTCTGTCTGCTGCTGAAGGTGGTCAACTCGCAGGCGTACGGCCCCGATGTGGTCGAGCTGGTCGCCGACGTCACCAGGGCGGCGCAGGAGCCCGCTCCGGCCGTACGCACCTCGCACCGGGCGACCAGCTGAGCCGGGGCGCGGAGAGGGCGGTGAGCGGGCCGGAAAAGGGAGAGAGCGGCACCCTCGTCGTACGTCGCGACGACGCGGGCCCGCTCCATGGCGGACACGGCCCTCCCGGCGCGCAGCTGACCTTCTCCCCGGCCACGCCCGACCCATGGTGCCTGTCGGTCCCGCGGCGCGAGAAGTGATCTCCGGCTGCTGCCGGAGGGGCCTCCCGAGAAGCGGGAGGCGGGCCATGTCCCTTGAGCTACCGCGCCTCGGGCGGCGGCGGGACCATCCCCGCGTGCGCGGAGCACGGCGGACGCGTACGGACTCCCGGGGAGTGCCCGAGGCCGGCGCGGCATCCGTGGCCTCTGCCGGCAAGACCACCGTCACCATGGGGATGAACGGCAAATCGTAGTCCAGATTCGGCGCGATGAGCTCGCCCGTGTACCCGAACTCCCGGACCGGGGAATCCGGTCGGGGGTCTGTGGCTCCGTCGTGGAATCGGCTGCGGCTCCCGCCGCGGACTGCCCGTCGGACCGTGGTCGACGGCCATACGCTGCCCTCCCCGTTCTCGGCTCTGTCGAGGTCAGCGCAAACTATCCAGCGCGCCAAGGGACTTCACACCCGACACGCATAAATCGGGCATAAGCCGTATTAAACTCCAGGAGACGCGCCCGCCCCGCAGCCCCCGCTCAGGCCTCGGCCGCCTCCGCGTACACCTGCGACAGTTCGGGCGCACCACTGACGGCCCAGTCGAGACCGGCCTCCACGACCTGGATCTCCCGGCCGGAGACGAGCCGCACGACGGGGTGACCGCCGGGCCAGATGTGCCAGGTCGCGCCCTCGACCGTACGCACGATGACCGTACCGAGATACAGCCCCGCGTCGTTGCCCAGCCAGGGCAGCTCCTCGGGGTCGTCCCGCCAGTGCGGAGGCAGTTGGTCCAGCGCCTCCAACGAGTCCGGGGAATCGTCCAGTTCAAGACCGGACTGCCCTGCCCGGACACGCAGCAGCTCGCACTCGGAGAGCAGTTCGGCCACGCCCTCCGCGTCACCCCCGACGACGGACGCCGGCGAAGACCCCTCGTCAGCGCCGTTCCGTTTGCGCCAGTTGTCCAAGAAAGGGATGTTCATACCACTCAGCCTGCCATTTCCCCGTACCCGCGCACCTCAGGGCACGCGGGCGGTATCAGAGGCAGAATGCCCAGACTCAGACCCGCCGATGCCGGCCCCGCCTCCGCAACATCAGAGGTCGAGATCGACGACGACCGGGGCGTGGTCCGAAGCACCCTTGCCCTTGCGCTCCTCACGGTCGACATAACTGTCCTTGACGGCAGCGGTGAAGGGCCCGTTGCCGTAGACCAGGTCGATCCGCATACCCCGGTTCTTCGGGAACCGGAGCTCGCGGTAGTCCCAGAAAGTGTACGGCTGGTCGTACTTGAGCGGTCGCGGCATCACATCGGACAGGCCACCCGCGCGGAGCGCGGCCAGCGCGTCGCGCTCGGCGGGGGTGACATGGGTGGCGCCCTCGAAGAGAGCCGGGTCCCACACGTCCTGATCGGTCGGCGCGACGTTGAAGTCACCGAGGACCGCGAACGGCCGGTCCCCCGCGCTGTCCTCGGCCACCGCCGCGCGCAGCGCCTCCAGCCAGCGCAGCTTGTACGCGTAGTGGTCGTGCGTGACCTCGCGGCCGTTGGGCACGTACACCGACCAGACCCGGACACCGCCGCAGGTCGCCGAGACGGCGCGGGGCTCCTCGACGCCCTCGTACTCCGGGCCGCCGGGCAGGCCCTTGACGACGTCGTCGAGACCGACGCGGGAGATCAGCGCCACCCCGTTCCACCTGCCGGTCGCGTTGACCGCCGCCTCGTAACCCAGCTCGCGCAGGGCGTCGGAGGGGAACTGCTCCAGCGTGCTCTTGGTCTCCTGGACGCACAGCACGTCCGTGCCCGTGCTCTCCAGCCAGGCCAGCAGCCGGGGCAGTCGGGCAGTGATCGAATTGACGTTCCAGGTGGCGATACGCATGGACCACAGCCTATCCGCGAGGTCTGACAGTCACCGTCCGAGCCGTCACAGCTCGGTGGCCTCGCCGGGGGCCAGCCTGGCGTGGCCGGAGCCCCCGAGGCGGGCGACATGGCCGTCATACATAGGCAGCGCCAGGTCGGTCAGCAGGGCGTCGTGGATGTCGAAGCTGCGCTGCGGCTTGACCTCGCGTACGTAGTCGATCACTTCGGAGATCTTGTTCCACGGCGCGTGCACCGGGAGCATCAGCGTCTCCACGGGCCGGCCCGGGACGGTGAACGCGTCGCCGGGGTGGAACAGCGAACCGTCCACCAGATAGCCCACGTTGGTGACCCGCGGCAGATCGGGATGGATCACCGCGTGGAGTTCACCGTGCACCTCCACGTCGAAGCCCGCCGCCGTGAACGTGTCACCGTGCCCCACGGTGTGCACCCGCCCCGGAAAGGCGGCCGACAGCTGCTCCGCGACGCTGCGCAGGGTCCAGATCTCGACGGCCGGGTCCGCTTCGAGGGCGGCCCGCAGCCTGCCTTCCTCGAAGTGGTCGGGGTGCTCGTGCGTGACGAGGACGGCGTCGGCGCCGAGCACCGCGTCCTCCTCACTGAAGACGCCGGGGTCGACGACGAGCGTCCGCCCGTCCTTCTCCAGCCGGACGCAGGCGTGGGACTTCTTGGTGAGCTTCACCGTGACCACCTCGTGTTGCGGGTTCCTGAACACTGCCGTACGGAACCGCCCGTACGACACGGCATCGCGCCCTCCCATGGTCGACACCCGCCGCCACGACGGCAAACGGGAGGGAGGGCGGCCGTTACGGGTCGGGGGTGGTCTCCTCCTGGACGACCGCGCCGACGACGCGGAACGCCGCGTTCGCCGCCGGGAAGCCGCAGTAGACGGCCGCCTGGATGAGCACTTCCTTGATCTCGGCCGGGGTCAGACCGTTGCGCAGGGCGGCCCTGGTCTCGACGGCGAGTTCGTCGAGGTGACCGCCGGCGACGAGGGCCGTCAGCGTCACACAGCTGCGGCTGCGGCGGTCCAGGCCGCCCCGGTTCCACACCTCGCCCCAGGCGTAGCGGGTCAGAAGCTCCTGGAAGTCGCCGGCGAAGCCGGCCGTCTCGGCCATGACCTGGTCGACGTGGGCGTCCCCGACGACCTCCCGCCGGATCCGCATGCCCGCCTCGTAAGGATCCGGGCGGACGGCGGCCACGGCCTGCGGCTGCTCGGCGGAGGCGATCGCGGCGACGGGGGCGTTCATCGGCGACAGGGTGGGCGGTCCCGACGGCGTACCCGGGCCGGGGTAGGTGGCCCAGTCGGGCAGTACCGTGATGCCGGTCGAGGTGTCGGAGGGGTTCTGCCAGGCGGTGGAGAAGTGGCGGATGAGCAGGTCGGTGACGGCGGCCGGCTGCTCCACGGGCGCCAGGTGCGAGGCTCCCGGCACGAGCGCGAGGCGGGCGTCCGGTATCCCGGCGACCAGCGTGCGGGCCTCGGCGGGTCCGGTGACCTTGTCCTCGGCGCCGACCAGGACGAGCGTCGGCACGCCGATACGGCCCAGCTCCGCCCGTACGTCGAAGGCGGCGAGCGCCTCGCAGGCGGCTATGTAGCACCCCGGGTCGGTCGTACGGACCATCTGGACCGCCCATTCGACGATCGCGGGCTGGGCGGCGGCGAAACCGGCCGTGAACCAGCGCTCGGGCGCCGCGCGGGCCATCGGGTCGAGACCGTTCGTACGGACGATGACGCCGCGCTGCCGGAACTCGTCCGCCGTACCGAATCGCGGTGAGGACGCCACCAGCGCGAGCGAGGCGACCCGGTCGGGGCGGCGCAGCGCCAGCTCGGCGCCGATCGCGCCGCCGATGGAGCAGCCGACGTAGCCGAAGCGCTGCACGCCGAGCCCGTCGAGGGTGGCCAGGAGCCGGTCCGCCAGCTCGGGGACGCCGGTGGCGGGGTGGGCGGGCGCGCCGCCGTGGCCGGGCAGGTCGAACCGGAGCACCCGCCAGTGCTTGGCCAGTTCGGGCGTCTGCCTGTCCCACATGTGCCAGGTCGTGCCGAGGGAGGGGCCGATCACCAGGGTCGGCGCGTCTTCCGGCCCGTCAAAGCGGTATTGCAGGGTCTTGGTCGTCGTCTCGCTCACCCGCTCACGCTCCCATATCTCACAATTTCCAACGGGAGTGGGTCGGCACACTCGCCAGACCTCCACATCCCGCCTCCCTCACCCGCCGTGTCTCACGGGGTGGTCGTGGAGACGACGTACACACGGGGCATCGCCGGGTCGCTCAGGTCGACGGTGATGTCCTGGGTGGGCCGTGGGTCCTTCTGCTTGTGCGTGGTGCCCGACCAGACGCGGGTGGGGACGAACTTCCAGCCGACGGTGCGCGAGTCACGGGGCGCGATGGTGACCTCGCCCTCCTTGAGCGCGTCGCGGTGCGTGCCCAGCTCGGTGAGGAAGGTGTCGAGCCGGCCGGACGTCACGTTGAACTGCACATACAGCCGACTGGACTTCCAGTTGCTCGTCTCGTAGTAGCGCACGTGCGTGGCGCGCGCGGGGATCGGCACCTCGAAGACCCGCTGCTTCATCCGGGACGGCACGGCGTCCGTGAGGCCGGTCGCGGAGGACTCCAGCTCCTTGTCCAGACCGCTGCGCCGGCTCTGCCCGGCCGAGATCATCAGATAACCGGCGGGAACACCGATCAGCAGCACGATCACTATCGCCGTCACCCACCGGCGGCGGACCATGTGACGGTGGTCCTCCGGCGGCTTCTGCATCGCTTCCGGGGACTTCGACTGGTGGGGCACGGTCATGAGGGCGGTTCCTGGCTGGTGCGGGGGGCGCGGCTGGGGCTCGTACGGGGCTCTCGCGGTGCTTCCGGCGCTCGCGGTTCCGGCGTCTCGCGGGACTGGGTTTCCGGCTTGGGCTCCGTCTCCGGATCCGGTTTCGGCTCCGCCGCCGCGGACTCCTGCCGTTCCCGGACCGCCGCCGCGCGGGACTCCTCGGCCTCGCGCAGCTCCTGCTCCTCGCGCAGGTCCTGCGGCATCCGGCCGGTGCGGATGGCCTCCGCGTACAGCTCGTACTTCTCGTACCGCTCAAGCCTGCGCCGGTTCGCCCGGCGGAAGCGGCGCGCCACGAGTCTGGAGAGGTCGGCCGCGCCGACCATGCCTGCCTCGGGGCCCAGCTGTGCCTTGGCGATACGGGCCTCCGGCCGGTAGCCGCGCCCGGTGAGCTGGCGGCGGAACGCCTCGCGCGCGGGGCCGATCAGCAGATCGTCCGCCGCGCTGACGCCGCCGCCGATGACGAAGCAGGACGGGTCGAGCGCCGCCGCCAGATTCGCGATGCCGACGCCGAGCCACTGGCCGATCTCCTGGAGCAGTTCGACGCACATGGCGTCGCCCTCGCGGGCCAGCTCGGTGATCAGCGGTCCGGTGATGTCGGGGATGTGGCCCTTGACCCGTTCGATGAGGTTGTACGCCACCGGGGAGTCGGCGGCGGCCAGCTCCCTGGCCTCCCTGACGAGCGCGTTGCCCGAGCTGTACTGCTCCCAGCAGCCGCGGTTGCCGCACGGGCAGCGGTGTCCGGCGGGCACGACCTGCATATGGCCGAACTCGCCCGCCACGCCGTACTTGCCGCGCTTGACCCGGCCGTCCTCCAGTATGGCGCCGCCGATGCCGGTCCCGAGGGTGATCATGACGAGGTGGTCCTCGCCGCGTCCGGCGCCGAAGCGCCACTCCGCCCAGGCGGCGGTGTTCGCGTCGTTGTCGACCATCACCGGGACGGCGAGCCGGGAGGAGATCGAGTCGCGGAGGGGTTCGTCGCGCCACGCGAGGTGCGGGGCGAAGAGGATCTTCGCGCGGTCCGCGTCCACCCAGCCCGCGGCGCCGATGCCGACGGCGTGCACGTCGTGGCGGTCGGATAGGTCCAGCACCAGCTCGACGATGGTGTCCTCGACGACCCTCGGGCTCTTGGACTTGTCCGGCGTCTCGGTGCGGATCTTCTCCAGGATGTTGCCGTCCGGGTCGACGACCCCGGCCATCACCTTCGTACCGCCGATGTCGATCCCGACGGTGGGGACGCGTGGCGCCGAGGCGTGCGAGCGGCGCTCGCGGGTGCCGACGGTCCGCAGGACGGTGGCGCGCGCGGAGCCGCGGTGGGTGAAGTCCCGGTACGTACTCATCGGACCGGCCCCCTCACGCGGGCCTGGCGGACGCTGCTACCGGAACGCGGCCTGGGTACTCGCACGTGTCGTGTCGTCCCTGCGGATCGGGGGCTCGTCGCGCCGGGTGTCCGGGGCGGGGGGGGGGGGGGGGTTTTAACCCCCCCCCCCAAGTACAAAACCACGAGGGGGGGGTGGGTGGGGGGAGGGGCGAACCCCCGCGGGGGGGGGCGAGGGGCAA
>NZ_JBHUUW010000126.1:0-9128 GCF_042670825.1 Streptomyces sp. NPDC057137
CGGCCGGGCTGATGCCCGGCCGGCGCTCTCTTTGTGAGGCCGTCGACCGGGGCCGTCGAGGTCCGGCCGCCCCGGCTCGGTGCGCGCGGCGGCGCGCGGAATATCTGGCCGCTTGCCAGATGTTCACCATTCAACTAAATTGGAGCCAAAGCCGAGGAGGCCCCCAATGCCCGCTGTGACCGTCGAAAACCCGCTGACCCTTCCCCGCGTCACGGCGGCCGCCGACGCCGTCGCCCGCCCCGTGCTCGCCGTGTCCACCGCGCCCGGCGGCTTCGAGGGCGAGGGATTCCCGGTGCGCCGGGCCTTCGCGGGGATCGCCTACCAGCACCTCGACCCGTTCATCATGATGGACCAGATGGGTGAGGTGGAGTACGCGCCGGGAGAGCCGAAGGGCACCCCCTGGCACCCGCACCGCGGCTTCGAGACCGTGACGTATCTGATCGACGGCACCTTCATCCACCAGGACAGCAACGGTGGCGGCGGCACGATCCGTAACGGCGACACGCAGTGGATGACGGCGGGCTCCGGCCTGCTGCACATCGAGGCGCCGCCGGAGTCGCTCGTCACGTCGGGCGGTCTCTTCCACGGCCTGCAGCTCTGGGTGAACCTGCCCGCGGCCGACAAGATGATGGACCCGCGCTACCAGGACATCCGCGGCGGCCAGGTGCAGCTGCTGACGTCGCACGACGGAGGCGCGCTGCTCCGGGTGATCGCGGGCTCGCTGGACGGGCACGAGGGTCCCGGCATCACGCACACGCCGATCACGATGATCCACGCGACGCTGCGGCCGGGTGCCGAGGTGACGCTGCCGTGGCGCGAGGACTTCAACGGCCTCGCGTACGTCCTGGCCGGACGCGGCGCGGTCGGTCCCGACCGGCGGCCCGTCCACAAGGGTCAGACGGCGGTCTTCGGCGCGGGTTCGTCGCTGACGGTCCGCGCGGACGAGTCGCAGGACTCGAACGCGCCGGACCTGGAGGTCGTCCTGCTGGGCGGCCGTCCGATCCGGGAGCCGATGGCGCACTACGGCCCGTTCGTGATGAACAGCCACGCCGAGCTGAAGCAGGCCTTCGAGGACTTCCAGTCCGGCCGGCTGGGCACGGTGCCGGCGGACGCCGCGTAAGTCCGGCCGCCGCGTAAGTCCGACAGGCGGGTGGGGCGGACGCCCCCCCCCCCGCCACCCCGCTCCACCTCTGAGTGACACCCCGTCACCCACCCGGCCCCATCCGTGGGACAGCGGCGCGAGCGCCGTGGTCGGGTGGGCGGATGGAGAACTCGCGCGGGAGCGGCACGCCCGGCGTGCTGCCCGCCGAGGTCTGGCGGGTGGGTGCCTGGTGTGCCGTCCTGCTGCTCGTCGCCGGGGTCGTCGCCGTCGGCGTGTGGATCGTCGTCACCTTCAAGACCGCCGTCACCCCCGTGCTGCTCGCCATCCTCGGGACCGCGCTGCTCGGCCCGCTCCACCGGCGACTCGTCGCCATGAGGATGCCGAAGTCCCTCGCCGCCGGGCTGACCTGCCTGGCCGTGGTCGCGGTCGTCGGCGGCGCCGGGTACATCGTCGTCAGCGCGCTCATCGAGACCGGCGACCAGATCATGGACTCGCTCAAGCAGGCCGGGCGGGATCTCAGCAAGCACCTCGGGGCCGCCGGGACGTCGCTGGACGATGTCGCGACGAACGCGAAGAGCCTGCTCGGCAAGTTCGGCGGCACCGCCGCCTCCGGTGTGATCACCGGGCTCAGCGTCGTCGGCGAGCTGATCGCCACCGCCGTTCTCGCGCTGCTGCTGATCTTCTTCTTCCTCAAGGACTCCGACCGGGTCGCCGGCGCGCTGCGCTCCGTCGCCCCGCCCCGCACCGGCGACATCGTCGAGGCGATGGCCCGGCGCGCGTTCGGGGCCGTCGAGGGCTTCATGCGGGGGACGACCTTCATCGCGCTCATCGACGCGATCTGCATCACCGTCGGCCTGCTGATCCTGCGCGTGCCGGGTGCCGTCGGGCTCGGGGCGCTGGTGTTCGTGGCGGCGTACATCCCGTACCTCGGCGCGTTCCTGTCCGGCGCCGTCGCCGTGCTCGTCGCGCTCGCCGACCGGGGAGTGGTGATCGCGCTGTGGGCGCTCGGGGTCGTACTCGCCGTACAGGTGCTGGAGGGACACGTACTCCAGCCGATGATCCAGAGCCGTACGGTGCAGATGCATCCGGCGGTCGTCATGCTGGCGATCACGGCGGGGGCGAGCGTGGCGGGGATCCTGGGGATGCTGCTGGCGGTGCCGCTGACGGCGGCGGCGTTCGGGGTGATCGCGGAGATCCGGGAGCGGTACGCGGCGGGGACCCCGTGACCGGGGCCGGAGGCCGGTGACCCGCCGTCCGGTCGCCGCCCCGGCTCAGCCCGCCGAGCCCTTCTCGTAGATCTCGAACCAGATCGACTTCCCCTCCCCCCGCGGATCCACCCCCCACGCGTCCGCCAGCATCTCCATCAGCACCAGCCCCCGCCCGCTCGACGCCAGTTCCCCCGGCCGTCGCTTGTGCGGCAGTTCGTCGCTCGCGTCCGCGACCTCCACCCGCAGCCGGCGCTTGCCCCGCTCCCCTGCCGCCTCCGCGATCAGCACCGCGTCGCCGTCCGTGTGGACGAGCACGTTCGTGGCCATCTCCGAGAGCATCAGCACCGCCGAGTCGACCTGCTCCTCGTCCGCCCAGTCGTGCAGCAGGCCCTTCAACTGCTGCCGCGCCTCCGAGACCTGCTCGGGCTCGGCCTGGGCGATCGTCAGCACCGTACGGCGCGGCGGGCGCCGCGCCGGTGAGCTGTCCCGGGAGAGGAGCAGCAGCGCGATGTCGTCCTCGCGGCGGTCGGCGAGCGGGCCCGTCGTGTAGTGCGAGCCGGGGCCGTGGACCGCCGCGATCAGTGCGTCGGCGAGCTTCTCCAGCGATACGCCCGTGTTGTCCTCCAGGACGGGCCGCAGCCGTGTCCAGCCGCTCAGCATGTCGTGCCCGCCGGTCTCGATCAGCCCGTCGGTGCAGAGCATCAGGGTGTCGCCGGCCTCCAGGACCACCCGGGTCGTCGGGTAGTTCGAGTCCGCCTCGATGCCCAGCGGCAGCCCGCCCGCCGTCTGCCGGATGAGCGCCGTGCCGTCCGCCGAGCGGATCACCGGGTCCGGGTGCCCGGCCCGTGCGATGTCGAGCGTGCCGGAGTCCGGGTCGACCTCCATGTACAGGCACGTCGCGAAGCGCGGCACGGTGTAGTCGGGGTCCTCGCCCGTGTCGCTCTGGTCGGGGTGCGTGGGGCCCTCGGCGGTCGAGAACTCGTACATGCCGTGCAGGAAGCGCGAGGCACGGGACAGTACGGCGTCGGGCCGGTGCCCCTCGGCGGCGTACGCGCGCAGGGCGATCCGCAGCTGTCCCATCAGGCCCGCCGCGCGGACGTCGTGCCCCTGGACGTCGCCGATGACCAGCGCGACCTTGGCGCCGCCCGGCAGCGGGATGATGTCGTACCAGTCGCCCCCCACCTGGAG
The DNA here is from genome assembly GCF_042670825.1 of Streptomyces sp. NPDC057137. Lineage (NCBI taxonomy): Bacteria > Bacillati > Actinomycetota > Actinomycetes > Kitasatosporales > Streptomycetaceae > Streptomyces > Streptomyces sp. NPDC057137. Next base: position 3,499 of record NZ_JBHUUW010000126.1, read on the forward strand.
CCCGCCGCCCGTCGGCACGTAGCGCGCGGCGACGGTCATCCCCGGGATCTCCGGCCCCAGCGTCGGCATCATCGAGCGCTGGAGCCCCAGCGACAGCTCGCGCTCCGACTCGGTGACCTCGGCGCGCGCCAGCGCCTGCGCGAGCATCCGGGCGACCGTCGTCAGTACGGAGCGCTCGTCCGGCGTGAAGGTCACCGGGTTCTTGAAGGCGGCCATCCAGGCGCCCATCGTGCGGCCGGCGACGATCAGCGGCACATACGCCCAGGACTGCCGCCCGAAGCCCTTCACGATCGACCAGGTGGCGGGGTAGCGGTCGTGGAACTCCTTGGCCGTCGGCAGATAGATGGCCCGGCCGGTCCGTACGACCTCGGCCGCCGGGTAGTTCGTGTTCACCGACATGTTGGTGAAGGGGCCCTCGGCGTTGTCCGGGTTCCCGTGGTGCCCGATGATCGTCAGCCTCTCGCCGTCGACGCCGAAGACGGCGAGCCCGTCGGGGGAGAAGCCCGGCATCGACAGCGACGCCGCGACCCGCAGCACCTCGGCGGTGGAGCGCGCCTCGGCGAGCGCGCGGCCCGCGTCGAGCAGGAACGCCTCACGGGAACGCCGCCAGTCACCGGCGACCGGGCTCCGGCCGGTCAGCGCGCCCTGATGCGGTTCGACGATCTCCTGGAGGGTGCCGATCAGCTCGTAGTCCTCGCCGTACTCCCGCTCCGTGACCAGCGGCTTCGAGCGGGACCTGATGGTACGGATCACCCGCCCCTCCGCGTCCACGACCCGCACATGGGCCTCGGCGAGCGTCCCCTCGGCGACGGCGAGACGGACGACGGCGTAGATCTCGTTCCAGTCGACCGGGTGCAGGCGCGCGCGGGTGGCCGCCTCGCTGAGGACCGTGGGCTCGGCGGGCAGCCCGAACAGCCGTGCCGCCTCCGCGTCGAGGGTGACGATCCCCGCGGCGTTGTCCCAGCGCCACACACCGGTCGCGATCGCGGCCAGCACGTCCTCGGTACGCATTGCACCACTTTAGACCGGTACGGGTGGGGAGTGCGGTGTCAAGCAGGCGTGCGGGTGGCCGGGCGGGGACCGCTCGGCGGGCAGGCCCCGCAAATGCGGGGGAAGCGGCCTCGGCCCTGCCGGTAACCTGGTGCGGCCAGGCCCACCCGCCAAAAGCTAAGACTGGATGAACGACGATGCATCGGTACAGGTCCCACACCTGCGGCGAGCTCCGCGCCTCTGACGTCTCCACCGACGTCCGGCTGAGCGGCTGGCTGCACAATCGTCGAGACCTGGGCGGCATCCTCTTCATCGATCTCCGCGACCACTACGGTCTCGTCCAGCTCGTCGCCCGCCCCGGCACCCCCGCCAACGAGGAGCTGTCCAAGCTCACCAAGGAGACCGTCGTCCGTATCGACGGCAAGGTCTCCGCCCGTGGCGCGGACAACGTGAACCCGGAGCTGCCGACCGGCGAGATCGAGATCGAGGTCACCGACGTCGAGATCCTCGGCGCGGCCGGGCCGCTGCCGTTCACGATCAACACCGAGGACGGCGTCAACGAGGAGCGGCGGCTCGAATACCGCTTCCTCGACCTGCGCCGCGAGCGCATGCACCGCAACATCCTGCTGCGTACGGCCGTCATCTCCGCCATCCGGCACAAGATGACCGCGCTGGGCTTCAACGAGATGGCGACCCCGATCCTCACGGCGACGTCCCCCGAGGGCGCCCGTGACTTCGTGGTCCCCTCCCGGCTGAACCCGGGCAAGTTCTACGCGCTGCCGCAGGCCCCGCAGCAGTTCAAGCAGCTGCTGATGATCTCCGGCTTCGACCGCTACTTCCAGATCGCGCCCTGCTTCCGCGACGAGGACGCCCGCGCCGACCGCTCGCCCGGCGAGTTCTACCAGCTCGACGTGGAGATGTCCTTCGTCGAGCAGGAGGACGTCTTCCGGCCGATCGAGAAGCTGATGACGGAGCTGTTCACCGAGTTCGGCAACGGGCGCGAGGTCACGTCCCCCTTCCCGCGGATCCCGTTCCGCGAGTCGATGCTGAAGTACGGCAACGACAAGCCGGACCTGCGGGCCAAGCTGGAACTGGTCGACATCTCGGACGTCTTCGAGGGCTCCGAGTTCAAGGCGTTCGCGGGCAAGCACGTACGCGCGCTGCCGGTGCCGGACACCGCCGGCCAGTCACGGAAGTTCTTCGACGGCCTCGGCGACTACGCGGTCGAGCAGGGCGCCAAGGGCCTGGCGTGGGTGCGGGTCGGCGAGGACGGCGCGCTGGCGGGTCCGATCGCCAAGTTCCTCACCGAGGACAACGTCAAGGTCCTCACCGAGCGCCTGTCGCTCGTGCCCGGCCACGCGATCTTCTTCGGCGCGGGCGAGTTCGACGAGGTCTCGAAGATCATGAGCGCGGTCCGCGTCGAGGCGGCCAAGCGGGCCGGCCACTTCGAGGAGGGCGTGTTCCGGTTCTGCTGGATCGTCGACTTCCCGATGTACGAGAAGGACGAGGACACCGGGAAGATCGACTTCTCGCACAACCCGTTCTCCATGCCCCAGGGCGGTCTTGAGGACCTGGAGACGAAGGACCCGCTGGACATCCTGGCGTGGCAGTACGACATCGTCTGCAACGGCATCGAGCTGTCGTCGGGCGCGATCAGGAACCACGAGCCGGAGCTGATGCTCAAGGCGTTCGAGATCGCGGGCTACGACCGCGAGACCGTCGAGCACGAGTTCGCGGGCATGCTGCGCGCCTTCCGCCTCGGCGCCCCGCCGCACGGCGGCATCGCGCCGGGCGTCGACCGCATCGTGATGCTGCTCGCGGACGAGCCCAACATCCGCGAGACGATCGCCTTCCCGCTCAACGGCAACGCGCAGGACCTGATGATGGGCGCGCCGACGGTGCTGGACGAGACGCGGCTGCGCGAGCTGAACATCCAGCTCCGCAAGCCGGTCGCGAAGTAGTCGCCAGGTAGCCGCTTTCTGTTCAAGGGCCCGGAACCGTACGGTTCCGGGCCCTTCGCGTGGCGTCTTCCTGCCATGGGGCAACCTGATGGCGACCCCGGCGCGTTGACCGGTCGTGGAAGACCGAACGGATGGGCGAGGGCGACGAGACGATGAACCGGGGCGCTCCCAATCGCGATCCCGATCGCTACGGCGGCGGCGAGGGCGGCGGCGACCGCGACTTCGAGGCGTTCGTCGCCGCTCGTGGGCCGCGACTGCTGCGGGTGGCCTGGCTGTTGACGGGCGACGCGCACCTCGCCGAGGACCTGCTCCAGACGACCCTCGCCAAGGTGTGGCCCAAGTGGCACCGGATCTCGGGGGAGCGGCCGGAGGCGTACGTACGCAAGGCGCTGGTCCACACGCATGCCTCGTGGTGGCGCAGACGCTGGCGCGGCGAGGTGCCGCACGGCGAAGTCCCGGACGCGGCGGGCTCGTTCGACGCGTACGAGAGCGTGGATCTGGAGCAGTCGCTGGCCGCCGCGGTGCGGTCGCTGCCGGTCGGACAGCGCGCGGTCGTCGTGCTGCGCTTCTTCGAGGACCTGAGCGTCGAGGACACGGCGGCGACGCTCGGCTGCGCGCCGGGCACGGTCAAGAGCCAGTCGGCGAAGGCGCTGCTCGCGCTGCGGGCCGCGCTGCCGGTGCCGGTGGAGGAGGGAGGTGAGCGGCGTGCGCGGAGAGGGTGAGGAGCATGTCGAGCGCGGCGAGCACGAGCTGCGGGTTCTGCTGGAGCGTGCCGTGCCCCGGCTGCCCGCTCCCGAGGGGCGGCTGCGTCGCGTACGGGAGCGAGCCGCCCGCAGCCGTCGGCGCCGCCGCGTCGCCGGGACCGCGGCGGCGGCGGTGACCGGTCTCGTCGTGGTCGGCACGCTGCTGCCCGGCTTCCTGCCCGGCGGCCCCGGCGAGGGCGCCCCACCCGCGAGCCCGGCCCCGACCGGCACGGCGACCGACCCGGCGGGGGGCCGCGCCGTCCGCTTCCCCGACCTCTACGACCTCACCCTGCGCCTGCCGCCGGGCTGGCAGGCACTCGCCGTGCCCCGCGACCCCGCGAGCGGCCGGCAGCCCCGCGGCTTCGTCGCCAGCCAGCGGGTGCCCACCGTCACGCCGGCCTGCGGGACCGGGCAGCAGGCCACCTGCGAGCCGGTCCGGGTGCTGCGGCCCGGGGGCGTACTGGTCTCGCTGGACCTAAAGGAGTTCAGCGGGCTCCACACCAAGGCACAGACCCCGCCCCTGCTGTACGCGCTGGACAAGACCTCCGCGTTCTGCCGCAAGCTCCAGGGCACCACGGAGTACGGCGCCCTGCTGGCGGGCCCGGAGCCCGGCGCCGACGCGGGCATCCACGTGAGTGTCTGTGTCGCCGGGGCGAGCGCGAATTCCCGGATCGTCGACGACGTACACGACATGATCACCGATGCGGACTACCCCGCCCTCGGGCCGGGTCCCGAGCCCAGCAAGGCTCCGACGGCCCATGCGAACTGAAAGGTCACACATGTCTCACCTCGCACGGCCGCACGGAGTGGCCGCCCTCCTGCTCGCCGCCGGTCTGCTGCTCAGCGGCTGCGCGGGCGGGTTCGGGGGAGGGTCGTCCGTCCCGAAGGCGGCGGACGGCAAGGGCGCGACCGCCGACGCGGCCGGCGACGCGCGTGGCGGTCTGGGCCGGGCCGTGCCGGACTCCAAGACCGAGGAGCAGACCGTACGCCCGAGGGAGATCCCGTCGCTCGGCCCGAAGACCCGGTCGCAGATCCCCGAGGACAGCCGCCAGGCCGTCGTGGTCACCGGCGACGCCCCGGACTCCAACCGGGCCACCCTGGTCCTCTACGAGCGCGACCCCGTCGAGGGCTGGCGGTCCGTCTCCGACCCGTGGCCGGCGCACAACGCCCTGAAGGGCTGGACCGACGACCACCGGCAGGGCGACCTCCGCAGCCCGATCGGCGTCTTCGGCCTGACGGACGCGGGCGGCCGACTGCCCGACCCGGGGACGAAACTCCCGTACGACCGGGGCCCGGCCTTCACGGTCAGCGGCGTCGGCTTCGAGGGCGAGCAACTGGCCGGGTCGTTCGACCACGTGGTCGCCATCAACTACAACCGCGAGCCGGGCACCACCCCGCTGGACTGGACCCGCCCCCTGGGCGCGGCCAAGGGCGGCGGCATCTGGATCCACGTGGACCACGGCGGCCCGACACAGGGCTGCGTCTCACTGCCGATGGGCCGCCTGAAGGAACTGCTGCGCTGGCTGGACCCGGAGAAGCGCCCGCAGGTGGTGATGGGAGACGTGTCGGCGCTGGGACGGTAGGGCCGGGGCGCGCCGGGTGGCCGGTCCGTCCTCAATCGCCGGACGGGCTTGGGATGCCCGTCGGGGTGGGCTTCGCAGCCCCGGCGGGGAGCCGGGTGTTGGCGAGTGGCGTTGGGATGATCGCCCAGCTGGTTCGAGACGCCCGCCGGAGGGGGCTGGGATGTCCGCCCGACCGGTTCGGATCGGCCCTCGGACGGGCTTGGGACGTCTCCCCAGCCGGTTCGGACTGCCCCGGCGGGTGGGCTGCGAGCACTGCCGGGCCGGTCGGGGGCGGTCCGGCGTGACCGGCCGAGGTCCCCACGGCACGGGCTCCGGGTGCCGCCCACCCCCCGGCACGGGAAACGCCGTCGGCC
>NZ_JBHUUW010000127.1:0-9126 GCF_042670825.1 Streptomyces sp. NPDC057137
GCGCTGAAGGGCGCTTCGCGGCCATCGCCGTCACTCGTACGACTCGTCCCTCGCCCGTCCGTCGGGCGAGGGCCGCAGCTCGGCCGTGCCTCAGGAGGCCGGGGGCGGCGGAGGGGAGGAAGGCGGGGTGCCGGTGTCGCCGTCCTTGTGGGACATGCGCTCCAGAGCGTCCTTGGCCTTTCCGGTCCCGGACTCGATCTTGTCGCTGTACTTGCCCTTGGTCTTCTGGTCGACCGTCTTCGCGGCCTTGTCCAGGCCGTTCCCGATCTTCCCCCCGTGCTGCTGCGCGAGGTCGGAGACTTTGTCCTTGGCAGGGGACAGCTTGGCCTTCAGTGAGTCAAGGAAGCTCATGGGTCACCTTCCCTCGGGCCCCCGACGGGGGCTGTCGGCTCTGTGCCGGTTATGTGCGGGCGCCTTCGCCGGCTCCGTTGTCGGCCGCCTCGTCGGCGGTCTGCTGCTTCGGGATGTCAACGCTCTCCGCGGCGTCCTTGCCGCCGTCGGTGGCGCTTTCGCTCCCCGCGACAACCGTATCCGCACCCGTATCGGGTGCGGCCTCGGCCGCCCCCGGGGTGCCGTCCGCAGTGGCTCCGGCCGCCGACGAGGCCGGCCGGGCCTCTTCGGCCGTCCGCTTGGACTTCCGACGAAGCCGTGCAAAAACACCCATATCTGCTCCATATCGTACTCGTGTGGGCGAAATTCCGCGTCGCCCGGAGCGTCCCGTTGCGTCGCCCGGTGGCACCGGCCCGAAAACCGGCAGTCGGAATCTCGCAACGGCCAACGACCCCGGACAGGGGCCGTCACGTAACTCGTTCGGGAACCGGCCACCGGGTTTGCGAGACTGGGGCCGTGAGAACCGCAGCGCGAGCACCCCGGGTCATCGCCGTCGTCGGCCCCACCGCGGCCGGCAAGTCCGACCTGGGCGTCCATCTCGCCAGGCAACTCGACGGTGAGGTCGTCAACGCCGACTCCATGCAGCTCTACCGAGGGATGGACATCGGAACCGCCAAGCTGACGACCGAGGAGCGCCGCGGTGTCCCGCACCACCTCCTCGACATCTGGGACGTCACCGAGGCGGCCAACGTCGCCGAATACCAGCGGCTGGCCAGGATCGAGATCGACCGGCTCCTCGCCGAAGGCCGTACCCCCGTCCTCGTCGGCGGCTCCGGCCTCTACGTACGGGGCGCCATCGACGCCCTCGACTTCCCCGGCACCGACCCCGAGGTGCGCGCCCGGCTGGAGGAGGAACTGAAGCTGCGCGGTTCCGGCGCCCTGCACGCCCGGCTGGCGGCCGCCGATCCGCCGGCGGGCCGCGCGATCCTCCCCAGCAACGGACGCCGCATCGTCCGGGCCCTTGAGGTGTTCGAGATCACCGGGAAGCCGTTCACCGCCAATCTGCCGGGCCACGACGCGGTGTACGAGACGGTGCAGATCGGCGTCGACGTGGAACGCCCCGAACTCGACGAACGCATCGCGCTGCGCGTGGACCATATGTGGGAGGCCGGGCTCGTCGACGAGGTGCGCGAGTTGGAGTCGCGCGGACTGCGCGAGGGTCGTACGGCCTCGCGCGCTCTCGGCTATCAGCAGGTGCTGTCGGCCCTCGCCGGGGACTGCACCGAGGACCAGGCGCGCGCCGAGACCGTACGCGCCACGAAACGCTTCGCGCGCCGCCAGGACTCGTGGTTCCGCCGCGACCCGCGCGTGCACTGGCTGAGCGGCGCGGCCGTCGACCGGGAGGAACTCCCGCACCTCGCGCTGACGTTGGTCGAACGAGCGGTCACAGCCTGATCACGTGATGGCATCGGGACGCTCAGGCCGTCAATCCGGTGCCCGGGGCCGTGCCATCATCGAGCATCGATCGACCAGTGGAGTCCGAGTTGGGAGGGCGCGTGGCGATGGAAGCTGGCCCTCGCAACACGGATCAGGGAACGCAGGATCCACAGGATGAAGCCCCACGGCTGAGTCCTGACGGACCTGACGAAGACGCGGTGACTCCCGAGGTGGAGGTCGAGCTGCGTCCGCAGCGACGCCTGCGGATCTGGCAGCTCGCCCCGATCGTGATGCTCGCCGCCATCGGCTCGCTGATGTTCGCCTTCCCCCTCGCCTTCGGCACGGGCGACGGCGGCGCCGTCGTCGCCATGCTCGGCCTGCTGATCAGCTGCTGCGCCGCGGGCTGGGGCATGATGGCCGCCCGCCGCGTCGGCCACGCCTGGCCGGGTCTCCCGGCCCGCGGATCGGGTGAGCGCCCGGACTGGCGTGTTCTCGGGCTGTACGTGGCCGGGGGCGCCGCCCTCGTCGCCCTGGCCGTGTGGCGGGTCGCCCGCCTCCGCTGACCGACGGACCGCGCGCCGTCCGGGCGGATCGGCCCGCGGCCTTCCATGTTCGCGTTGTCGGTCCCACCTCGTACGATTGACGCGTGAGTACCTACCGGCCCGCCGCGCAGTCGTCACCGATCCCTTTCCTCAAGGGCCACGGGACCGAGAACGACTTCGTGATCATTCCCGACCCGGACAACGCCCTCGCCCTGTCCGCCTCCGCCGTCGCGAAGCTCTGCGACCGCCGGGCCGGTATCGGCGGCGACGGGCTGCTGCACGTCGTACGGTCCGCCGCGCACCCCGAGGCGCGGTCCATGGCCGACCGGGCCGAGTGGTTCATGGACTACCGCAACGGCGACGGATCCACGGCCGAGATGTGCGGCAACGGGGTGCGGGTCTTCGCGCGGTATCTGCGGCGCGCCGGTCTCGTCGAGGCGGGTGACCTCGCCGTCGCCACCCGTGGCGGCGTGAAGAGGGTGCACATCGCCAAGGACTCCGAAACCGAAGCCAAAGGCGGGGCCGATGGCCGGGGAGCCGATTCGGGGCCGGTCACGACCCACATGGGACGCGCCGTCCTTACCGAGGACGACGTCACCGTCGTTGTGGGGGACCGCGGTTGGCCCGCGCGCAACGTCAACATGGGCAATCCCCACGCCGTCGCCTTCGTGGAGGATCTCGACCACGCGGGAAATCTGTTCACCGCTCCGTCCGTCAGCCCGGCCTCGGTCTATCCGGACGGTGTGAACGTCGAGTTCGTCGTCGATCGCGGCCCGCGCCACGTCGCCATGCGCGTCCACGAACGCGGCTCAGGCGAGACGCGGTCCTGCGGTACGGGCGCGTGCGCCGTCGCCGTCGCGGCGGCCCGCAGGGACGGTGCCGACCCCACGGTGACCGGGGAGTCCGCCACGTACACCGTGGACGTGCCCGGCGGACGACTCGTCATCACCGAACGCCCCGACGGCGAGATCGAGATGACCGGCCCGGCCGTCATCGTCGCCGAGGGACTGCTCGACGCGGAGTGGGCGGAGCGGCTCGACCCGCGCTGAGGTCCGTACGCCCCTGAACCGCTCGACACGCTCCGAAGTCCGCCGCACCCGGCCGTAGGTTCCCTCGAATGGGTGATCCGTTTCACGCTGGGGGAGAGGTGGACCGAGGCACGTGGTGGGGTCGGTAGCATCAAGCACCGGCCGGGAGGGCGCTCCTGTCCTTCCCACCGCCGGTCGACGCTGCCGGAGGTGCCCCATGAGCGCAGAGGCGACCAGCCCTGGTGCCCGGAGCCGCAGGCGCGGCCGTACCAGTATCGACCTCCGCCGACTCGGCAGGGCCGCGCTGCTGGGGCCCGCGTCCAGAGACCGGCTGCCGGACGCGATCGGCCATGTCGCCGACGCCCACCGCGCGCACCACCCCGACGCCGACCTGCTCGTGCTGGGCAAGGCGTATGTGCTGGCGGAGATGTCGCACCGCGGACAGTTCCGCAAGAGCGGCGAGCCGTACATCACGCATCCGCTCGCCGTGACCCTGATCCTCGCCGAACTCGGCGCCGAGACCACGACATTGACGGCGTCTCTCCTCCACGACACCGTCGAGGACACGGACGTGACGCTCGATCAGGTCCGCGCGGAGTTCGGTGACGAGGTCTGCTATCTGGTCGACGGCGTGACGAAGCTGGAGAAGGTGGACTACGGCGCCGCCGCCGAGCCCGAGACCTTCCGCAAAATGCTGGTCGCCACCGGCAACGATGTCCGGGTGATGTCGATCAAACTCGCCGACCGGCTGCACAACATGCGCACCCTCGGTGTGATGCGGCCGGAGAAGCAGGCCCGCATCGCCAAGGTCACCCACGACGTCCTCATCCCGCTCGCCGAACGGCTCGGCGTCCAGGCCCTCAAGACCGAGCTGGAGGACCTGGTCTTCGCGATCCTCCAGCCGGACGAGTACGAGCGCACCCGCACCGTCATCGCCGACAAGGCCACCACGGGGCCGAGCCTGGACACCATCGCCGTCGACGTGCGGCGGACACTCCGCGAGGCCGACATCACGGCCGAAGTCGTCATCAGGCCGCGGCACTTCGTCTCCGTGCACCGCGCCCGCCTGAAACGCGGCGAGATGCGCGGCACGGACTTCGGCCGTCTGCTCGTCCTGGTCGGGGAGGACGCCGACTGCTATGCCGTGCTGGGGGAGTTGCACACCTGCTTCACGCCGGTGATCTCCGAGTTCAAGGACTTCATCGCCGCACCCAAGTACAACCTGTACCAGTCGCTGCACACGGCGGTCGCCGGCCCCGACGGGGCGGTCGTCGAAGTCCTCATCCGTACGCACCAGATGCACAAGGTCGCCGAGGCCGGTGTGGTCGCGCTCGGCAATCCGTACGCGCCCGTCGACGGGGCCGAACCGGCGGACGGTGAACGCGCCGACCCCACCAGGCCCGGCTGGCTGTCCCGCCTCCTGGAGTGGCAGGAGGCGGCCACGGACCCGGACACGTTCTGGACGACGCTGCGCGCCGATCTCGCCCAGGACCGGGAGATCAGCGTCTTCCTCGCCGACGGGGGCATGTTGGGGCTGCCCGCCGGCGCGACCTGTGTGGACGCGGCGTACGCGCAGCACGGCGACGGCGCGCACGGTTGCATTGGGGCGCGCGTCAACGGCCGTCTGGCGACGCTGAGTACGGTCCTGGTGGACGGCGACACGGTGCAACTGCTGCTGGCCCACGGCCCCGTCCCGGAGGCCGCGATCGACCGGGGCCGCGACGACGACAGCAGTACCAGCCGTGACAGCCGCGACGGCGGCCAGGGCGCTCAGGGCGGAGAGCACGGCGGTCAGACGCAGGACGCCGCTCCCGGGCCCTCTCCCGAGTGGCTGGACCACGCCCGCACGCCCGCCGCGCGGATCGCGATCGCCGGCTGGCTCGCCGCGAATCCGGAGAGCCTGAAGGTGCCCGCGGCGGCGCCCCGTGCCCCCGGCGCCGTCACCGCGGGGCGGCGTGGCGTGGCCAACGTGGTCGTGGACGTGCCAGAGGCGACCGTACGGCTCGCCGGCTGCTGTACGCCCGTACCGCCCGACGCCGTCACCGGCTTCACGGTCCGCGGCGGCGCCGTCACGGTGCACCGCGATGAGTGCCCCGCCGTCGCCAGGATGACCGCGCTCGGCCGCTCGCCGGTCACGGTGAGCTGGGGCGACGAGGCGGAGTGCCGGGTCACGCTGTACGCGGAGTCCTTCGGCCGGCCGCGACTGCTCGCCGACCTCACCGAGGCCATCGCCACGGCCGGCGCGGCGATCGTGTCGGCCAACGTGGAGCCCCCGAGCGAGCAGCGGGTACGGCACACGTACACGCTTCAACTGCCCGACGCGGCAGGACTTCCCGGTCTGATGCGCGCGATGCGGGACGTGCCGGGAGTGTTCGACGTACGGCGCGCTCAGCACGAGCCGGCCTCCTGAACAGACGAGTCAGACCCGTCGGCACCGGGATCCGCGCCCGGCCGCCCACCGTCCTCTTTCGGGTGGGCGTGAAGCGCGCCGCCGTCATACATATGCCGCGCGCTGGTAACGGTGGTTCATGCTGCTCACCTCCCGCCGGCTGCGCGCCGCCCTGCTGGCCACCGCGTCGGCCACCCTCGTCGCCGCGACGCTCCCCGCCGCCGCCCCAGGACCGCTGGGTATCGGCGATCCGCTCTTCCCGCACCTGGGCAACCCCGGATACGACGTCCTCGCCTACGACATCGGCTTCACGTACCGCGGCGACAACACCAAGCCGCTCGACGCCGTCACCAAGATCGAGGCCCGCGCGACCCAGCGTCTGGACCGGATCAACCTCGACTTCACCCACGGCGTGGTCCGCTCCGTCGAGGTCGACGGAGCGCGTGCCGACTTCGCGACCGCCGGCGAAGACCTCGTGGTCACGCCGCGCGACGCCGTCGAGGCGGGCTCGCCCGTACGCGTCACCGTCACCCACACCAGCGACCCGACGGGCGGCAAGGGCGGCTGGGTGCGGACCACGGACGGCCTCGCGATGGCCAACCAGGCCGACGCCGCGCACCGCGTCTTCCCCGGCAACGACCACCCCGCCGACAAGGCCGCTTTCACCTTCCGTGTCACCGTCCCCAGCAAGCTGACCGCGGTGGCCAACGGACTGCCGGTGGCGAAGACCAGCCACGGCGCCACCACCACCTGGACGTACCGCACCCGTCACCCCATGGCCACCGAGCTGGCACAGGTGTCCATCGGCGACTCGGCCGTGGTGCACCGGGAAGGACCGCGCGGACTGCCCCTGCGCGACGTCGTGCCGGCGGCCGACCGCGCGAAGCTGGAGCCGTGGCTGGCCAAGACGCCGGGGCAGTTGGAGTGGATGGAGCGGCAGGTCGGGCGGTATCCGTTCGAGACGTACGGCATCCTGATCGCCGGCGCCGAGACCGGCTTCGAGCTGGAGACGCAGACGCTGTCGCTCTTCGAGCGTTCACTGTTCACCCGGCCCGAGTACCCCGAGTGGTACGTCGACTCGGTCATGGTCCACGAACTGGCGCACCAGTGGTTCGGTGACAGCGTCTCGCCGCGCGCGTGGTCCGACCTGTGGATCAACGAGGGGCACGCCAGCTGGTACGAGGCCCTGTACGCGCAGGAGCACGCGGACAAGCCGTTGGAGAAGCGGATGCGCGAGGCGTACCGGCTGTCCGACGGCTGGCGCGCGGCGGGCGGCCCGCCCGCCGCGCCGAAGCCGCCCGCGGCAGGCGAGCAGATCAGCCTCTTCCGGCCGGTGGTGTACGACGGCAGCGCGCTGGTGCTCTACGCGCTGCGTCAGGAGATCGGGGCGGGGGAGTTCCGGCGGCTGGAGCGTGACTGGGTGCGCGACCACCGGGACGGGACGGCCGGCACGGCGGACTTCACGCGGCTCGCGTCGGACATCGCCGGGCGCGACCTGTCGGACTTCTTCCAGGGGTGGCTGCACGGGAAGAAGACACCGCCCATGCCGGGGCACCCGGACTGGAAGAGCGCGGCGGCGAAGTAGGCGGCGGTGAAGTGGCCGGCTACGAAGCAGGGCGGGAAACCCAGCGGGAAACCCATATGACGGTCCCGGCGATGACGTGCCACCATCAAGGGGTCGGCGGCGCCGCCGGGACCGGGATTCCGGGACGGGGGCGCCGGGCCCGTGGCGCCGGGAATCAATCCGGATCGTTACGCGTTGTGACCGATGTGGGTGGGCAGTCTCTGTCCACCACCCGAACATTCTCTTCGACGTAAGGATCCAATGACCTCCTCTTCTTCCCCTTCCCAGGACGAGCAGATCTCCGCGGACACCCGCACGGACAGCCTTCGGGCCGATGCCCTGATGGAAGAGGACGTCGCCTGGAGCCAAGCGATCGACGGACAGCGGGACGGCGACCAGTTCGAGCGCTCCGACCGTGCGGCGCTACGGCGCGTGGTCGGCCTCTCCACCGAGCTCGAAGACGTCACCGAGGTCGAGTACCGGCAGCTGCGCCTGGAGCGTGTGGTGCTCGTCGGCGTCTGGGTCTCGGGGACCGTGCAGGAAGCCGAGAATTCGCTCGCCGAGCTGGCGGCGCTGGCCGAGACGGCAGGCGCGCTGGTGCTGGACGGCGTCATCCAGCGCCGTGACAAGCCCGACCCGGCCACCTACATCGGCTCGGGCAAGGCACGCGAGCTGTACGACATGGTGCTGGAGACCGGAGCGGACACGGTCGTCTGCGACGGTGAACTCAGCCCCGGTCAGCTGATCCATCTTGAAGACGTCGTCAAGGTCAAGGTCGTGGACCGTACGGCCCTGATTCTCGACATCTTCGCCCAGCACGCCAAGTCCCGAGAGGGCAAGGCACAGGTCGCGCTCGCCCAGATGCAGTACATGCTGCCGAGGCTGCGCGGCTGGGGCCAGTCACTGTCCCGGCAGATGGGCGGCGGCGGCGGTGGCGGTATGGCCACCCGTGGTCCCGGTGAGACCAAGATCGAGACGGACCGGCGCCGGATCCGCGAGAAGATGGCGAAGATGCGCCGGGAGATCGCGGAGATGAAGACCGGCCGTGAGATCAAGCGGCAGGAGCGCAGGCGCCACAAGGTGCCGTCGGTCGCGATCGCCGGGTATACGAACGCGGGCAAGTCCTCGCTGCTCAACCGCCTCACCGGCGCCGGCGTCCTGGTGGAGAACTCCCTGTTCGCCACCCTGGACCCGACCGTGCGCCGGGCCGAGACACCGAGCGGCAGGATCTACACGCTGGCCGACACCGTCGGGTTCGTACGGCATCTGCCGCACCACCTCGTGGAGGCGTTCCGCTCGACCATGGAGGAGGTCGGAGACTCCGATCTGATCCTGCACGTGGTCGACGGCTCGCACCCCGCGCCGGAGGAGCAGCTGGCCGCCGTCCGTGAGGTGATCCGCGACGTCGGCGCGGTGGACGTCCGCGAGATCGTGGTGATCAACAAGGCGGACGCGGCGGACCCGGTGGTCCTCCAGCGGCTGCTGCGGATGGAGCGGCACGCGATCGCCGTGTCGGCGCGTACCGGCGCCGGCATGACCGAGCTGCTGGCGCTCATCGACACCGAGCTGCCCAGGCCCGAGATCACGGTCGAGGCCCTCGTGCCGTACACCGACGGCGGTCTGGTCTCGCGGGTGCACGCCGAGGGCGAGGTGCTGTCCGAGGAGCACACCCCGGAAGGCACGCTGCTGAAGGCGCAGGTCCACGAGGAGCTGGCCGCGGCGCTCGCCGTGTACGTGCCTGTTCCCGCGGTCGGCTGACGGCCGCACGGTATCCGTGCCGCCAGGTAGCTGACGTGGCTGACGAAGTTACGGCGGAAGGCCCGCCCCCTCTTCACG
>NZ_JBHUUW010000128.1:0-8766 GCF_042670825.1 Streptomyces sp. NPDC057137
TTATACGAGACTGGGGCCTAGGCGCCTGGGTGGGGTATTCGTCCTCGATCGCCGGACGGGCCGCATGCGCCGGCCCTCCGGCGATCGAGGACAGGCCCCGATCGCCGGAGGGCCCCGGCGCCCCGCTGCCCCTAGGGCCCCGCTCACGGCCCCGCGAAGTCGATCCCCGTCAGCGCCCCCGCCGCGTCGCGGTCCAGGAGGACCGCCGACGCGCAGCCCGGTGGGAGGTGGCCGGATTCCGCCGCCGTGACGAGGCGGGACACCGCGCGGCGGTGGCGGGCGAAGGCGTAGCCGGACACCCCGCGCCCGCGCTCGCGCTGGCCCGCGCGGGCCGTCTTCGGGGTCACGTCGAGCAGGACCAGATGGAGCCTTCTGCCGCGACGGCGGGCCTCACGGGCCAGCCAGCGGCGGACCCACGCCTGGGTGCCGCAGTCGTGCACCACGACGCTCTCGCCGGAGCGCAGCGCACGCCGCAGCCCCGCGTAGTGCGCGAGGCGCACCAGCGGGCGGTAGACGGCGTACGGCAGCCGCTGGGGCAGCCGGCGCGCCCAGCGGTCGCGGGTGTCCTGCGAGTCGATCCCCCGGCCCGCGGCGGCCCGGCCGATCAGTGTGGACTTCCCGCTGCCCGGCAGGCCCGAGACGACGACCACGTCGCCGTCGCCGAACGTCAGGCGCCGGGGCCCCCGCCGCCCCCGCTCCCTCAGGTCCCGGATGACCGGCGGCACGGCCGCCAAGGCCTTGCGGGGAACCGCTGCCGGCTGGGCGGGCACCCCCGCGGTCGTCGCGTACGCACCTGCACGGGACCGCTGCAACGTCATCGCCCTCCCCCTGTCGGGTCCATCGCCGTGGCCGATGACCCTTGCCCATCAAGTGTAAAGAACTGGTAATACGGCACCAAGCGTTTTGCTGCTCACGGCCCTGTCGGCCCGGTCGGGCCGCCCGGTGGGACGTCCCCGTCGCCCTCCCTCCCTACGGAGGCCGACGCGTGCGATGATGTGCGCGCCAACTCCATACCGGCCGTTCGAATCCGCGCGGGAGAGTCCCGGTCACCTCTGGTGCCGGGCGCCGAAGGAGCAAGTTCCTCCCTTGAATCTCTCAGGCCCAGTACCGCGCGGACGAGGCAGATCTGAAAAGCGAATCGCCGCCAGGCGCTTCCACCCAAGGTGCAAGTCACGACCTCCGTATGCGTACGTGTACGTACACGTCGTGATGAACCTCTCAGGTTCCGATGACAGATGGGGAGGATTGTCCTCTCTGTCATGCCCTGGGAGCCACACCTATGAGCAACACGTCTGACACCCCCGTCCCCGAAGCGGCCGGTCCCGACGCCCCGCGCCTCACCGCGCTCGACGCCGTGCACCGCTCGCTGGGCGCCACCATGACCGACTTCGCCGGCTGGGACATGCCGCTGCGCTACGCCGGCGAGCGTGCGGAGCACGTCGCCGTCCGTACGAAGGCCGGTCTCTTCGACCTCTCCCACATGGGCGAGATCACCGTCACCGGCACACAGGCCGCCGAGGCGCTGGACTACGCGCTGGTCGGCAACATCGGCACCCTCGCCGTGGGCCGCGCCCGCTACACCATGATCTGCCAGGAGGACGGCGGGATCCTGGACGACCTGATCGTGTACCGCCTCGACACCCACGGCGCCCCCGAGTTCATGGTCGTCGCGAACGCCTCCAACGCGCAGGTGGTGCTCGACGAGCTGACCGGCCGCGCCGCGGACTTCGACGTCGAGGTGCGGGACGACCGCGACGCGTACGCGCTGCTCGCCGTCCAGGGCCCGCAGTCGCCGGGCATCCTGGCCCAGCTCACCGACGCCGATCTGGCCGGGCTCAAGTACTACGCCGGGCTGCCGGGCACCGTCGCCGGCGTACCCGCGCTGATCGCCCGTACCGGCTACACGGGTGAGGACGGCTTCGAGCTGTTCGTGGAGCCCCGGTACGCGGAAGGGCTGTGGCAGGCCCTGATGGCCGCGGGCGCGTCCGCCGGACTCGTACCGGCCGGGCTCTCGTGCCGCGACACCCTGCGGATGGAGGCCGGCATGCCGCTGTACGGGCAGGAGCTGACGACCGGTCTCACGCCCTTCGACGCGGGCCTGGGCCGGGTCGTCAAGTTCGAGAAGGAGGGCTACTTCGTGGGCCGTACGGCGCTGGAGGCCGCCGCCGAACGCGCCGAGACCGCGCCGCCGCGCAAGCTGACGGGTCTGGTCGCCGAGGGCCGCCGGGTGCCGCGCGCCGGATACCCGGTGGTGGCGGACGGAGCGGTGGTGGGCCATGTCACCTCGGGCGCGCCGTCGCCGACGCTGGGCCGGCCGATCGCCATGGCCTACGTGGACGCGTCGCACGCCGCGGCGGGCACCGCGGGCGTCGGGGTCGACATCCGGGGCTCGATCGAGCCGTACGAGGTCGTCGCGCTGCCCTTCTACAAGCGTCAGAAGTAACGCCCGCCGGACCGGGCGTCATCTCACTCCGCAAGACACGTGTTCACCACCACTCCCCCGCGTACAGGAGAATTCACGACATGAGCAACCCCCAGCAGCTGCGCTACAGCAAGGAGCACGAGTGGCTGTCGACCGCCGATGACGGCGTGTCGACGGTCGGTATCACGGAGTTCGCGGCGAACGCCCTCGGCGACGTCGTGTACGCCCAGCTCCCCGAGGTCGGTGACACGGTGACCGCGGGCGAGACCTGCGGCGAGCTGGAGTCGACCAAGTCGGTCAGCGACCTGTACTCCCCCGTCACGGGTGAGGTCACCGAGGCGAACCAGGACGTCGTGGACGACCCCTCGCTGGTGAACTCCGCACCCTTCGAGGGCGGCTGGCTGTTCAAGGTGCGCGTCGCGGAGGAGCCGAAGGACCTGCTCTCCGCCGACGAGTACACCGAATTCTCCGGCAACTGAGACCCCAGGGACTGTGATGTCTTCGAAGTCGCTCCTCAACTCCTCTCTCCATGAGCTCGACCCCGACGTCGCCGCCGCCGTCGACGCCGAACTCCACCGCCAGCAGTCGACGCTCGAAATGATCGCGTCGGAGAACTTCGCCCCGGTCGCCGTCATGGAGGCGCAGGGCTCCGTCCTGACCAACAAGTACGCCGAGGGCTACCCGGGCCGCCGCTACTACGGCGGCTGTGAGCACGTCGACGTCATCGAGAACATCGCGATCGACCGGGTGAAGGCGCTGTTCGGCGCCGAGCACGCCAACGTGCAGCCGCACTCCGGCGCGCAGGCCAACGCCGCGGCGATGTTCGCGCTGCTGAAGCCTGGCGACACGATCATGGGCCTGAACCTGGCCCACGGCGGTCACCTGACGCACGGCATGAAGATCAACTTCTCCGGCAAGCTCTACAACGTGGTCGCCTACCACGTCGACGAGGAGACCGGTCAGGTCGACATGGCCGAGGTCGAGCGCCTGGCCAAGGAGTCACGCCCGAAGCTCATCGTGGCCGGCTGGTCCGCGTACCCGCGTCAGCTCGACTTCGCCGCGTTCCGGCGGATCGCGGACGAGGTCGACGCGTACCTGATGGTCGACATGGCGCACTTCGCCGGTCTGGTCGCCGCGGGCCTGCACCCCAACCCGGTGCCGCACGCGCACGTCGTCACCACGACCACGCACAAGACCCTGGGCGGCCCGCGCGGCGGTGTGATCCTCTCCACCCAGGAGCTGGCCAAGAAGATCAACTCAGCTGTCTTCCCCGGGCAGCAGGGCGGTCCGCTGGAGCATGTCATCGCGGCGAAGGCGGTGTCCTTCAAGGTCGCGGCGACCGAGGAGTTCAAGGAGCGCCAGCAGCTCACGCTGGACGGCGCGCGCATCCTCGCCGAGCGCCTGATCCAGGACGACGTCACGAAGGTCGGCGTCTCGGTCCTCTCCGGCGGTACGGACGTGCACCTCGTCCTGGTCGACCTGCGGAACTCGGAGCTGGACGGCCGGCAGGCCGAGGACCGGCTGCACGAGATCGGCATCACGGTCAACCGCAACGCCGTCCCGAACGACCCGCGCCCGCCGATGGTCACCTCCGGCCTGCGGATCGGCACCCCGGCGCTCGCCACCCGCGGCTTCACGACCGAGGACTTCACCGAGGTCGCTGACGTCATCGCGGCGGCGCTGAAGCCCGAGTTCGACCGCGACGCCCTGGCGGCGCGCGTGACGGCGCTGGCGGCGAAGCACCCGCTGTACCCCGGCCTGTAGTCGCACCCGCGACCACGGGCTCCGGGGCGCCGCGCGCACCCGATCGGCGCGCGCGGTGCCCCGTACCGTTCCACCCTGTATGTGCGGTTTCTGCACCACCCCGGCAGACAACGGCGTCTACCAACCAGCTAGGAGTCCCACCGTGGCCATCTCGGTCTTCGACCTGTTCTCGATCGGTATCGGCCCGTCCAGCTCCCACACGGTCGGCCCCATGCGCGCGGCGGGCCTCTTCGCCCGGCGGCTGAAGAACGAGGGCCTGCTGGCCCACACCGCCAAGGTCAGGGCCGAACTCTTCGGCTCGCTCGGCGCCACCGGCCACGGCCACGGGACGCCCAAGGCGGTGCTGCTGGGCCTGGCGGGCGAGTCCCCCCGTACCGTCGACATCGAGTCCGCCGACGCGCGGGTGGACGCGATCCGCACCGGCGGCCGGATCAGTCTGCTCGGGATGCACGAGATCCCCTTCGACTTCGACGCGGACCTGATCCTGCACCGGCGCAAGGCGCTGCCGTACCACGCGAACGGCATGACGGTCCTCGCGTACGACTCCGACGGCGGCACCCTCCTGGAGAAGACGTACTACTCGGTCGGCGGCGGGTTCGTCGTGGACGAGGACGCCGTGGGCGAGGACCGCATCAAGCTGGACGACACGGTGCTGACGTACCGTTTCCGCAGCGGTGACGAACTCCTGCGGCTGGCCGGTGAGACCGGGCTCTCGATCTCCGCGCTGATGCTGGAGAACGAGAAGGCGTGGCGCACGGAGGCCGAGATCCGCGAGGGTCTGCTGGAGATCTGGGCGGCCATGCGGGCGTGCGTGGCACGCGGCATGGCGCGCGAGGGCATCCTGCCCGGCGGCCTCAAGGTCCGCCGCCGCGCGGCGAATTCGGCACGGCAGCTGCGCGCCGAGGGTGACCCGGCGGCCCACGCGATGGAGTGGATCACCCTCTACGCGATGGCGGTCAACGAGGAGAACGCGGCGGGCGGCCGCGTCGTCACCGCACCCACCAACGGCGCGGCGGGCATCATCCCCGCCGTCCTGCACTACTACCTGAACTTCGCCGCGGCCGGCCACACGGACGCCGAGAAGGACGACGACATCGTCCGCTTCCTGCTCGCCGCCGGCGCGATCGGCATGCTCTTCAAGGAGAACGCGTCCATCTCGGGCGCCGAGGTCGGCTGCCAGGGCGAGGTCGGCTCGGCCTGCTCGATGGCGGCGGGCGCTCTCGCGGAGGTCCTGGGCGGCAGCCCCGAACAGGTCGAGAACGCCGCCGAGATCGGCATGGAGCACAACCTCGGCCTGACCTGCGACCCGGTCGGCGGCCTCGTACAGATCCCGTGCATCGAGCGCAACGGCATGGCGGCGGTCAAGGCGGTGACGGCGGCGAAGATGGCGCTGCGCGGCGACGGCAGCCACAAGGTGTCCCTGGACAAGGTCATCAAGACGATGAAGGAGACCGGCGCCGACATGTCGGTCAAGTACAAGGAGACCGCGCGGGGCGGGCTCGCGGTGAACATCATCGAGTGCTGAGCCCGGAGGGGGCGCGGCACGGAGCGGACCGCGTCGGTGTTCGGGGCCGCGTTCGTATCTTTAGGGCGACTCAGGCGGGGGCCGGGAACCCGAACCGTACGGAGGTCAGCTCTTCCGACAGGTCCCAGAGGCGGCGGCCGGTCGCGGCGTCGGCGGCCCTCGGGGCCAGTTCCACCCGCTTCGGCGCACCACGCAGCTCGCCCATGCCGTCGGGACCGATGAACTGCCCGCCCTCGACGTCCGGGGCGGTCGCCGCGTACAGCTGGGACAGCGCGCCCTGGTCGGGGGACTGGGCGAGCGGGAGGAGCAGCCGGCCGAACACGAACTTCACCATGCCGACCGGCGAGCTGGTCTGGAGGTTGGTCGAGGTGTAGCCGGGGTGGGCGAGCACGCTCCGCACCGGGCTGCCGGCCGCGACCAGCCGCCGGTGGAGCTGCCAGCCGAAGACGGCGTTGGCCAGCTTCGACTGGTTGTAGTACCTCATGGGCGAGTACGTGCGCTCACCGTCGAGGTCGTCGAAGAAGATGCCGGCCTGCCGGTGGTTGGGCGAACTCACCGTGACCACACGGGGGTTGTCCCCGGCCTCCAGCAGGTCGAACAGCAGCCCGGTGAGCGCGAAGTGGCCGAGGTGGTTGGCCGCGAACTGCACTTCGTGCCCCTGCGCGCCGAGCGTCCGGGGCGGCGCCATCACGCCCGCGTTGTTGACGAGCACGTCCAGGCGCGCGTGGTCGGAGTGCAGGCCCGCGGAGAAGGCGCGGACCGAGTCCAGGTCCGCCAGGTCCACCTTGCGGACCTCCAGCAGGGCGCCCGGGTGCTCGGCGGCGAGCCGCGCGACCGCCCGGCGCCCCTTGGCCTCGTCCCGTACGGCGAGAATCACCTGCGCGCCCTTGCGGACGAGTGCCCGGGTGGTCGCCAGGCCCAGACCGCTGTTGGCCCCGGTGACGACGAACACACGCTCGCTCTGGTCAGGAATCTGCTCGGCGGTCCAGCGCCGCTTATCGCTCATGCGACACAAGCTGCCCCATGTGGCATTCAGTGTCAAGATGAAACCACGCGCCACCTAAGGCACGGAGTGTAGGATGAGGTGGTGACCATCCACCCCGAAGTGAGCCTGGCCCAACGCAAGCGCCGGCTCGTCTCGGACGAGTTGACCGGAGCGGCGCTGAAGCTACTGGCCCACAAAGGGTTCGACGCGGTCACGGTCGACGAGATCGTGGCCACGGCCGGCGTGTCCAGGCGCACCTTCTTCCGCTACTTCGCGTCCAAGGAGGACGTGGTCATCCAGTTCCTCGCCGACATGGGCACCGGCATGCGCGCGGAACTCGCGGGCCGCCCCGCCCAGGAGCCGCCGTCGGTGGCACTGCGGCACACCGTCCGGGTCCCCGTCGACGCCTGCGCCGGCCATGCCGACCAGGCGCTGCGCGTGGTGCGGCTGATCATGGGCACCCCCTCCCTGCTCGCCCGTTTCCTGGAGCGCCAGGCACAGTGGCGCGACGAGCTCGCGGCGGAAGTGGCCAACCGGTTGAACGTGTCCCCCAAGACCGATCTCTATCCGCGACTGGCCGCCGGAATTGCCCTGACCGTCTTCGGCACGGTGCTGCAGCGATGGAGCGACAGTGACGGCGCCGAGGACCCCGCCACGCTGACCGACCAGGCCTTCGCCGTCGTCGCACCGGCGCTGGACGCCGTGGTGTAGGGCTCCGCCCGGCGCGGCCGGACGCTTCCCGGAAAGCTCAACTCCGCGTGCGGGAAAGGGCCGCGCACGGCGTCAGGTCAGCGGGCCGCAGGCGATCAGCAGGGGCAGCAGGGGCGCGGCCGCCGAGGCCAGAACGATGCCAAGTCCCGTCGCGCGGCCGGGTTTCGGGTGCGGGTCGAGGAGACGGCGCATCCGGACGAGCGAGCCGGAGCCGCCCGCACCCATCGCGGCGTGGGGCACCTGACCGGCGGGCATCCGGACGAGGCGTACGGCTCGGTGGCGGGCCCGGCTAACCACGCGTCCGCCGAACCGGGCCCGGCGCCTGCGGCGGAGAAGGCCCTCCCTCACCCGCCCCCGGCCGACGAGCAGGTCATCGGCATGGGCGGCATGGCCATGGACATGGCCTCGCTGTGCGTGGCGGTGCTCAGTACGTGGGCACCGGCGGCGCTCCTGCTCGCCGCGTTCGCCCGGCGGCCCGGACGGCTCACGGACCCGCTCGCGGGCGCCGTCGCGCCGCGGCCCAACCCCCCGCCCCGTACACCGGAGTTGTCGTCACTGTCGGTCCTGCGGATTTAGGCCGAACCGCCCTCAGGGGCTCGAAGCCGCGTACGCACACATCCGCAGGACCGACCACAAGGTTGTACCGACATGAGTTCCATCAAGCACGCCCACCACCGGCGTCGCCTCGCCGTCGCGGGCGCGATCACCGCCGCCGCCCTCCTGCTCGCCGCGTGCGGCGGCGGGAACGGGAGCGGGGACGACCCCGCCGCCACGGGCGCGTTCAACGACGCGGACGTCGCCTTCGCCCAGGGGATGATTCCGCACCACCAGCAGGCCGTCGAGATGTCCGCCCTGGCCGACGACCGTGCCGCAAGCACGGAGATCAAGGCGCTGGCCGGAGAGATCGAGAAGGCGCAGGACCCGGAGATCACAACCATGCGGTCCTGGCTCAAGGCGTGGGGCGAGCCGGAGTCGGCCGACGGGCGCACGCCCGGCATGCACCACGGCTCAAGCGGCTCGGGCGACGCGGCCGGGATGATGTCCGACCAGGACATGGCGGACCTGACCGCCGCCGAGGGCGCCGACTTCGACAAGAAGTTCGCGGCGCTGATGATCGAGCACCACAACGGGGCGATCGCGATGGCCCGCGAGGAGCGGAAGAACGGCGAGAGCACCAAGGCCAAGAAGCTCGCCGCGGAGGTGATCGAGGCCCAGACGGCCGAGGTCGAGCAGCTGAACGCACTCCACGACCGGCTCTGACCCGCGGGGATCGGCGGGCCCGGCCCGGGGGCCCCCCCCCGCCCCCCCCACCCAAACCCATTACTAATAAACCCAGGGGGGTTTCACAGCAGGGTGGGG
>NZ_JBHUUW010000129.1:0-8379 GCF_042670825.1 Streptomyces sp. NPDC057137
AGGCACCGCACCAGACGCCGCGGGCCCCGCCCTGCGGGCGGACGGCGCTACTTTGAAGACAGGCCCTAGTGCTGTGGCTGGGGAGCGTTGGCCGGGTTGCGCGGCTCGTGGGCCGCGCTTGTCCTCAATCGCCGGACGGGCTGCACATGCAGCCCGTCCGGGCACCGGTTCGGCCGCGTACGCCGGAGCGACGTAACCTGACGTGATGACTGTCGTCGATCTGGGCGCGTACGGGCCCGATTTCACCGCCGATCCGTACCCGTACTACGCGAAACTGCGCGAGTCGGGGCCGGTTCACGAGGTCCGTACCCCGCACGGCGACCGGTTCTGGCTGATCGTCGGACACCGGGAGGCGCGTGCCGCGCTGGCCGACCCCCGGCTCCGCAAGTCACCGGCCACGGTCGGCTCCAGCATGCTGGACGAACGGGTCATCGGACCGAATCTGCTGGTCGTGGACCCGCCGGACCACACCCGGCTGCGCAAGCTCGTCGCCCGCGAGTTCACCGCTCGCAGGGTCGCCGCCTTACGCGAGCGGATCCAGTCGCTCACCGACGGACTGATCGACGCCATGCTCCCGGCCGGGCACGGTGACCTGGTCGAGTCGCTGTCGTACCCGCTGCCCATCACCGTCATCTGCGAACTGCTCGGTGTCCCCGCGGCCGACCGCGAGGTCTTCCGTGCCTGGTCGACGGAGATCGTCGCACCCGACGGCCCCGCCTCCGAGTACACGGCCGTACACGAACTCAGCGCCTATTTCGACGAGTTGATCGAGGACAAGCGCTGCGCCGGCCCCTCCGACGACCTGCTCTCCGCTCTGCTGCTCACCCGCGCCGAGGACGGTGACCGGCTCTCCGCCGCCGAACTGCGCGCCATGGCCTACCTGTTGCTGATCGCCGGCCATGAGACGACGGTCAACCTCATCACCAACGGCATGCGTGCCCTGCTCTCCCACCCCGACCAACTGGCCGCCCTGCGCGACGACTTCGGACTGCTCGACGGCGCGATCGAGGAGATGCTGCGCTACGAGGGCCCGGTCATGAACGCCACCGCCCGCTTCACCGGCGAGCCCGTGACCGTGGGCGACACGGTCATCCCCGCGTACGAGCCGGTGCTGGTCGGCCTCGGCGCGGCGGGCCGCGACCCCGCGCGCTACCCGGACCCGGACCGCTTCGACATCCGGCGTACGGCGACGGCCACGGCCACCGGCGCCAAGGGCCAGAACCACGGACATCTCGCCTTCGGGCACGGCATCCACCACTGCCTCGGCGCGCCCCTCGCGCGTCTGGAGGCCAGGATCGCGGTCCGTACCCTCCTCGAACGCTGCCCCGACCTGACCCTCGACCCGGACACGGGGCCGCTGGACTGGCTGCCCGGAATGTTGATCCGTGGGGTGCGGGGTCTGCCGGTGCGGTGGTAGGCATGAAGGCGCGGGGTGCCGCGCGGGTACGTTCCGGAGGAGTCTGACCATGCAGGAGTTCGACATTGTCCTGGCGCGGAAGGTGCTGGACAGCCAGCCTTTCAGCAGCCTGCTCGGTACCAGGGTCATGGTCTTCGGGGACGGCGAGGCGGAGCTGGAGCTGGACATCCGCCCGGACCTTCAGCAGCAGAACGGCTATCTGCACGGGGGAGTGCTGGCGTACGCGGCCGACAACAGCATCACCTTCGCCGCCGGCTCGGTGCTCGGCCCCGCCGTGCTGACGGCGGGCTTCTCCATCCAGTACATGCGTCCCGGCACCGGCCGCACGCTGGTCGCCCGCGCCTCCGTCGTCCACGCGGGCCGCCGGCAGGCCACGGTGCGCTGCGACCTGTTCACGGTGGCGGAGGACGGCACGGAGACGCTGTGCGCGGTGGCGCAGGGCACGGTGCTGCCGGTACAGAAGCCCGAGTAGGAAGCCCGGGTGAAGAAGCCCGCGTGAATCCCTGCTAAAGACCGCCCGGGATCTCCTCCAGCCGCACCGGCCGGTGTTCCAGCCGTGACAGCTCGCACGCCTCCGCGATCCGCAGCGCGTGCAGCGCCTCGTGCCCGTCGCACGGGTTCTCCAGCTCGCCGCCCACGACCCGGATGAAGGCGTCCAGCTCCGCCTCGTACGCCGGCGCGAACCGCTCCAGGAACCCCGGCCACGGGTTGTCGCAGCGCGGCGGACCCTTCGGCTCGGTCGAGGTGATCGGCGTACGGTCGTCGAGTCCGACCGCGAACTGGTCCCGTTCGCCCGCCAGTTCCATCCGTACGTCGTATCCCGCGCCGTTGCAGCGGGTGGCGGTCGCGGTGGCGAGCGTGCCGTCGTCCAGGGTGAGGACGGCGGCGGCCGTGTCGATGTCCCCGGCGTCACGGAACATCGGCGGCCCGGCGTCCGAGCCGGTCGCGTACACCTCCACCACCTCGCGTCCGGTGACCCAGCGCATGATGTCGAAGTCGTGGACCAGACAGTCCCGGTAGAGCCCGCCGGACAGCGGCAGATACTCCGGGGCCGGCGGCGCGGGGTCGGAGGTGATGGCGCGTACGGTGTGCAGCCGGCCCAGCGCCCCGGACCGTACGAGATCGCGGGCCGCGCCGTAACCGGCGTCGAAGCGGCGCATGAAGCCCAGTTGCAGGACGGTGCCGGCGGAGTCGACCTCGGTCAGGGCGCTCAGCGTGCCCTTGAGGTCCAGCGCGATCGGCTTCTCGCAGAAGGCGGGCAGTCCGGCCCGCGCGGCGCGGCTGATCAGGTCGGCGTGGGCCGAGGTGGCCGAGGCGATGACGACCGCGTCCACGCCCCAGGAGAAGATCTCGTCCACCGAGGGGGCCGCCGTGGAGCCCGTACGGTCGGCGACATGTGCGGCACGGGCCGCGTCCGTGTCGGCGACGACGAGGGAGCCGACCTCGCGATGGCGGCTCAGCGCCTCCGCGTGGAAGGTGCCGATACGGCCGGTGCCGATGAGTCCGATGCGCATGGCCCCCAAGGTGGCCTTCGCCCAGTCGTCATGTCAAGCGTTTGTCCTGACATTTAGACCTGCTGATGATCTCTGTTCGGACGGCGTCGGCCTCTGCTTGTCCCGGCACCTGTCCTGGCACGTCCTGGTGCTTGTCCTGCCCGCCCATCCCGCCCTTGGCCCGCCCACTTGTCCTGACAACCGAACTACAGGACTTTCCGTCAACATCTCACGCGGCTACGCTCGCCACCGTGTCCAAGCAGCCGGAACCAGAGCAGCCGAGCGGGTCGGCCCCCCAGGCCGCCGCGCTCCAGCTCGGTGTCGACCGCACCAGCCCGGTCCCGCTCTACTTCCAGCTGTCGCAGCAGCTCGAAGCCGCCATCGAGCAGGGCGGACTCACGCCGGGCAGCCTCCTCGGCAACGAGATCGAGCTGGCGGGCCGCCTCGGACTCTCCCGTCCCACCGTCCGCCAGGCCATCCAGTCGCTCGTCGACAAGGGGCTGCTGGTACGCCGCCGGGGCGTCGGCACCCAGGTCCTGCACAGCAAGGTCAGACGCCCCCTGGAGCTGAGCAGCCTCTACGACGACCTGGAGGCGGCCGGCCAGCGCCCCGCCACCCGCGTGCTGCGCAACACGGTCGAACCGGCCACGGCGCGGATCGCCGCCGCGCTCGGGGTCGAGGAGGGGGCGGACGTACGGCTCGTCGAACGGCTCCGGTACGCCCACGACGAACCGATGGCCCGGCTGCGCAACCATCTCCCGGTCGAACTCCTCGACTGCGACACCGCGCAGCTCGAATCCACCGGCCTCTACCGGATGATGCGCGCCGTCGGCATCACGCTGCACAGCGCGCGCCAGTCGGTCGGCGCGCGCGCCGCCGACGCCGAGGAGGCGCCGCTGCTCGGCGAGGCGACGGGCGCGCCGCTGCTCGCGATGGAACGCACCACGTTCGACGACACGGGCCGCGCGGTCGAGTTCGGCGACCATATCTACCGGGCCTCGCGTTACGTCTTCGAGTTCCAGCTCCTCGTCCGGCCGTAGCGCTTCTCCGCCCGGTCCCGGCCCGGCTCCCGGGCGCCTCTCGTACCGCTTCTGTACGTCCAATTCTTCGTAAGAATGTTCGGACAAAGTATTGACGGGGCCGCGCGTGCGCCGCTAGAACTCCCCCAGCCGCAACGGGGCGGCCGGGAGAGAAGGCGGATCCACCATGCGTACCAACCGAAAGGCGGCGGGCCGTACGGCGGCGGCGCTGCTCACCGCATGCGCACTCGCCCTCGTCGCCGGATGCAGCGGCTCGGGCGGCAAGGACTCCGAGGACAAGGCCGACGACGGAGGCGGCGGTACGGCCGCCAAGACCCCGCGCATGAAGATCGCCATGGTCACGCACTCCGGCGAGGGCGACACCTTCTGGGACATCGTCCAGAGCGGCGCCAAGGTCGCGGCGGCCAAGGACAACGTCCAGTTCCTCTACGCGGCCAACAAGGAGGGCAAGGAGCAGGCCCAGCTGATCCAGAGCTACATCGACCAGGACGTCGACGGACTCGTGGTCAGCCTCGCCAAGCCCGAGGCCGTCAAGGCCGTACTCGCCAAGGCCACCGCCGCCGGAATCCCGGTCGTCACGATCAACTCCGGCGCCGAGTTCTCCGAGCCCTTCGGGGCCCTCGGCCATATCGGCCAGGACGAGGCCATCGCCGGTGAGGCCGTCGGCGAGGAGCTGAACAAGCGCGGCAGGAAGAAGGCGCTCTGTGTCATCCACGAGCAGGGCAACGTCTCGCTCGAAGAGCGTTGCGCCGGGGTCAAGAAGGCCTTCGAGGGCGCCGTCGAGAATCTCAACATCGAGGGCACCAACATGCCCGCGTCCACCTCGTCGATCGAGGCCAAACTCCAGAGCGCCAAGGACATCGACGCGGTCGTGACGCTCGGCGCGCCCTTCGCCGCCGCGTCCGTCAAGGCCAAGGAGAGCGCCGGTTCCGGCGCCGAGATCAACACCTTCGACCTCAACGCGGACGTGGTCAAGCAGCTCAAGGCCAAGGAGATCGGCTTCGCCGTGGACCAGCAGCCCTATCTCCAGGGCTACCTCGCGGTGGACGAGCTGTGGCTCGACAAGAACAACGGCAACGTCATCGGCGGCGGAAAGCCCGTCCTCACCGGACCCGCGCTCGTGACCGAGGAGGACGTCCCCGCGCTGGAGAAGTTCACCGCCCGCGGTACCCGATGACAGACAGGCGCCATCTCCCGATGACATGCACGTGCCCGTACCCGATGACCGGGCGCCGAACAGCCATGACCGATACTTGGGCCGCCGGGCCGGGACGTACCGTGCGCGGCGGTACCGGGAAGTACGGCAAGAAGGGCACGGCGTCGTGGCAAGTCGGACAGGGGTACGCGCGATGGGCGCGGTGCTGGCAGCGGTTCTCGGGGCGTCGGCCCTGGCGGGATGCAGCAGCACCGGCGGCAAGCGCGCCGAGGAACGGGCCGCGGCGGCCGAGGCACAGGGGCGGGCCGCGGTGAACACCCCCAAGTGGACCGTCGCCATGGTCACCCACTCGGGAGACGGCGACACCTTCTGGGACATCGTCCAGAAGGGCGCGAAGCAGGCCGCGGCCAAGGACAACATCAACTTCCTGTACGCGCACAGCGACGAGGGCCAGCAGCAGGCGCAGCTCGTCCAGTCGTACATCGACAAGGGTGTCGACGGGCTGATCGTCACGCTCGCCAAGCCCGACGCGATGAAGGCTGTCGTCGCCAAGGCCACCAAGGCCGGCATCCCGGTGATCACCGTCAACTCGGGCTCCGAGCAGTCCAAGCAGTACGGCGCGCTCACCCACATCGGCCAGGACGAGTCCATCGCCGGTGAGGCCGTCGGCGACGAACTGGACAAGCGGGGCAAGAAGAAGGCCCTGTGCGTCCTGCACGAGCAGGGCAACGTCGGCCATGAGCAGCGCTGCGCCGGGGCGAAGAAGACCTTCGACGGCACGATGCAGAACCTGTACGTCGACGGCACCAACATGCCCGACGTACAGGCGTCCATCGAGGCGAAGCTCCAGACCGACAAGAGCATCGACGCCGTCGTGACGCTCGGCGCGCCCTTCGCCGACACCGCCGTCAAGGCGAAGGAGACGGCGGGCAGCAAGGCCGAGATCGACACGTTCGACCTCAACGAGGCGGTCGCGGGCTCGCTCAAGGCCGGCCGGCTCGGCTTCGCCGTCGACCAGCAGCCGTATCTCCAGGGGTACGAGGCCGTCGATCTGCTCTGGCTCTACCGGTACAACGCCGATGTACTCGGCGGCGGGCGCCCGGTCCTCACCGGGCCGCAGATCATCAACAAGCAGGACGCCGCCGAGCTGGAGAAATACGCGGAGCGAGGGACCCGATGACCACAACCGCACCACCCGTGAAGGACCGGCCGGGCGACGGCGGGGACGGCCGCCCGGCCGAGGACGAGCGGCTGCTGGGGAACTCGGCGCTGCGCAAGCTGCTCGGCAGGCCCGAACTGGGCGCGGTCGTGGGCGCCTTGGCGGTGTTCCTGTTCTTCTCCGTCGTCGCCGACTCGTTCCTGAAGACGTCCAGCTTCGGCACGGTCCTGTACGCGGCGTCGACGATCGGGATCATGGCGGTGCCGGTGGCGCTGCTGATGATCGGCGGCGAGTTCGACCTGTCCGCCGGTGTGCTGGTGACCAGTTCGGCGCTGATCTCCTCGATGTTCAGCTACCAGCTGACGGCCAACATCTGGGTCGGCGTGTTCGTGTCCCTGCTGGTCACCCTCGCCATCGGGGTGTTCAACGGCTTCATGCTGACGCGGACGAAACTGCCGAGCTTCATCATCACCCTCGGCACGTTCCTGATGCTCACCGGTCTCAACCTCGGTGTGACCAAGCTGATCAGCGACACCGTCTCCACCAAGAGCATCAGCGACATGGAGGGCTTCGAGTCGGCCCGTAAGATCTTCGCCTCCGAACTGACCCTCGGCGGCGTCGAGTTGAAGGTCACCATCCTCTGGTGGGCGGGCCTGGTCGCGCTGGCGACCTGGATCCTGCTCCGTACCCGCTTCGGCAACTGGATCTTCGCGGTCGGCGGCAACGCCGAGGCCGCCCGCGCCGTCGGCGTGCCGGTCCGGCTGACGAAGATCGGCCTCTACATGGGCGTCGGCTTCTGCGCCTGGGTCTCCGGCCAGCATCTGCTCTTCTCGTTCGACGTCGTGCAGTCCGGCGAGGGCGTCGGCAACGAGCTGATCTACATCATCGCCGCGGTCATCGGCGGCTGTCTGATCACCGGCGGCTACGGCTCGGCGATCGGCTCCGCGGTCGGCGCGTTCATCTTCGGCATGACCAGCAAGGGCATCGTGTACGCGGAGTGGAACCCGGACTGGTTCAAGTTCTTCCTCGGAGCGATGCTCCTTCTGGCCACCCTGCTCAACGCATGGGTCCGCAAGCGAGCGGAGGCAACCCGATGACCGACACGCCCAGTACGCCCGGCGCGCCCACGCCCGGCGCGCCCACGCCCGGCACGCCGACGACCGGCTCGACCAGCAGTGGCACGGCGACCACGACCCCCCTGGTGGAGCTGGACGACGTCAGTAAGTACTACGGCAACATCCGCGCCCTCGAAGGCGTCTCGCTGGAGGTGCACGCCGGCGAGATCACCTGTGTCCTCGGTGACAACGGTGCGGGCAAGTCCACCCTCATCAAGATCATCGCGGGACTGCACCAGCACGACGCGGGCGAATTCCTCATCGACGGGAAGAAGACGACGCTCGGCTCGCCGCGCGAGGCGCTGGACCTGGGTATCGCCACCGTCTACCAGGACCTCGCCGTCGTACCGCTCATGCCGGTCTGGCGGAACTTCTTCCTCGGCTCCGAGCCGACGAAGGGCACGGGCCCCTTCAAGCGCCTCGACGTCGAACAGATGCGCCGCACCACCCGCGAGGAACTGCTGCGGATGGGCATCGACCTGCGCGACGTCGACCAGCCCATCGGGACCCTGTCCGGCGGCGAACGCCAGTGCGTGGCGATCGCCCGCGCCGTTCATTTCGGCGCGAAGGTCCTCGTCCTGGACGAGCCGACCGCCGCGCTCGGCGTGAAGCAGTCCGGAGTCGTACTGAAGTACGTCGCCGCCGCGCGTGACGCGGGTCTCGGCGTGGTGCTGATCACCCACAACCCGCACCACGCGTATCTCGTCGGCAACCGGTTCGTGCTGCTCAAGCGCGGTGTCATGGCGGGCAGCCACACCAAGGAATCGATCACCCTGGACGAGCTGACGCGCCAGATGGCGGGCGGCTCGGAGCTGGAAGAGCTGAGCCACGAGCTGGCGAACGCCCCCACCCCGGCCCACCTCGGTGGCCGTCCGGTGGACGGCGGCGCACATCAGGTGGACGAGGACGAGAACGGGAAGCCGCCCGGCGGCAGTGCCAAGCCCTGACCGACCTCCGCACCTTCCGGATGGCAGAATCGGCGGCGGTGGACAACCGTCC
>NZ_JBHUUW010000130.1:0-8054 GCF_042670825.1 Streptomyces sp. NPDC057137
CCTTCGCGGGGTGCCGCCCACCGGCGGCGTGCGTGTCACGTACTTCCTACCGCGCGTTACTTGCGCATGACCTCCGGCTCGTGGCGGCGCAGCAACCGCGCCACCACGACCCCGCACACGACTCCGATGAACAGCAGGACCCCGACGTTGAAGCCCCACTGGGCCACGGAGTGGTCCCAGAGCGGGTCCAGGTCGTTGGGGCTCTTGGGCTCCCACGGCGGCATCAGATGCGCCAGGTCGATGGTCGAGCCGGCGCCGGCGATGGCCCAGCGCGAGGGCATCAGCCAGGCGAACTGCTCCAGGCCGGGCGAACCGTAGATCTGGAAGAGCGTGCCGGTGAAGACGACCTGGACGATCGCGAACATGACCAGCAGCGGCATGGTCTTCTCGGCGGTCTTCACCAGCGAGGAGATCACCAGACCGAACATCATCGACGTGAAGCCCAGCGCGATGATCACGATGCACATCTCGACGGCCGGCGGCATGAGCAGGCCCTCGTCGGGCAGCGCGCGCGGCGCGAAGCCGATCCCGCAGAGGATCACGCCCTGGAAGGCCGTGATCACGCCGAGCACGATGACCTTGGACATCAGATACGCGGACCGGGAGAGGCCGGTGGCCCGTTCCCGTTCGTAGATCACCCGTTCCTTGATCAGTTCTCGTACGGAGTTGGCCGCACCCGAGAAGCACATGCCGACCGCGAGGATCAGCAGGATCGTCCCGGCCTTGCCGTTGAACTGGGCCGGCGGGTCGGGCGGTCCCAGACCGAAGTCCGCCGGAATCACGACGCTCACCACGCCGAGGACGGCGGGCAGTATCACCATCAGGCCGAGGAAGCCCCGGTCGGAGGCGATCACCGAGGAGTAGCGGCGGATCAGCGTCCAGAGCTGGGAGCCCCAGCTCTGCGGCTTCGGCGGGCGCATCTGCTGCGGCGTCGGCATGTGGACCGACTGCGCGGCGACGGCGTCGATGTCGGCGGCGTACATCTGGTAGTGCTGCGAGCCGCGCCAGCGGCCCGCCCAGTCGTAGTCGCGGTAGTTCTCGAACGCCGAGAAGACATCGGCCCAGGTGGTGTAGCCGAAGAAGTTGAGCGCTTCCTCGGGCGGTCCGAAGTACGCGACCGAGCCGCCGGGCGCCATGACGAGCAGCTTGTCGCAGATCGCCAGCTCGGCCACGGAGTGTGTGACGACCAGGACGGTACGGCCGTCGTCGGCGAGGCCGCGCAGGAGCTGCATGACGTCGCGGTCCATGCCCGGGTCGAGACCCGACGTGGGCTCGTCCAGGAAGATCAGCGACGGCTTGGTCAGCAGTTCCAGGGCGACGGAGACGCGCTTGCGCTGGCCGCCGGAGAGCGAGGTGACCCGCTTCTCCTTGTGGATGTCGAGCTTCAGCTCGCGCAGCACCTCGTCGATACGGGCCTCGCGCTCGGACTCGGCGGTGTCGCCGGGGAACCGGAGCTTGGCGGCGTACTTGAGTGCCTTCCGTACGGTCAGCTCCTTGTGCAGGATGTCGTCCTGCGGGACCAGACCGATGCGCTGGCGCAGCTCGGCGAACTGCTTGTACAGATTCCTGTTGTCGTACAGGACGTCGCCCTCGTTGGCGGGCCGGTAGCCGGTGAGCGCCTTGAGGAGCGTGGACTTGCCGGAGCCCGAGGGGCCGATGACCGCGATGAGCGACTTCTCGGGGACGCCGAAGGAGACGTCCTTGAGGATCTGCTTGCCGCCGTCGACCGTCACCGTGAGGTGGCGGGCGGAGAAGGAGACCTCACCGGTGTCGACGAACTCTTCCAGCCGGTCGCCGACCAGGCGGAAGGTCGAGTGACCGACGCCGACGATGTCGTTCGGGCCGATGAGCGCCGTACCGGACTTGGTGATCGGCTGGCCGTTGACGTACGTGCCGTTGTGGGACCCGAGGTCGCGGATCTGGAAACGGCCGTCGGGCGTCGAGGTGAACTCGGCGTGCAGACGGGAGACCTGGAGGTCGGAGACGACCAGTTCGTTCTCCAGCGCACGGCCGATGCGCATCACCCGGCCGAGAGCCACCTGGTGGAAGGTGGTCGGGCTGCGGTCCCCGTACACCGGCGGCGCCCCCGCCGCGCCACCGATGCCTGAACCGCCCTGACCACCCGGACCGCCGGCACCGGGGCCCCCCGGCCCTCCGTGCTGCTGCGGTACGTAGCCGTGCTGAGGAGGCTGCTGCTGTTGGTGCTGGGGCGGCTGCTGTTGCGGTGGCGGCCAGCCCTGCTGCTGAGGAGGCTGCTGCTGAGGGGCCCAACCGGGAGCCTGCGACTGCGGCTGCGCGGGCGCGTGCTGCGCCTTGGCCTGCTGGGGCGGTGTGCCCTGGGCCTGGTAGGCGCCGGCCGCCGCGCCGTTGAGATTCAGCCGCGGTCCGTCGGTCGCATTGCCGAGATGTACGGCGGTACCCGGACCGATTTCCAGCTGATGGATCCGCTGGCCCTGCACATAAGTGCCGTTGGTGCTGCCGTGGTCCTCAATTACCCAACTACGGCCCCCCCAGCTGATGGTGGCGTGACGCCACGAGACCCGGGCGTCATCGATCACCAGGTCGCCCTGCGGATCACGTCCCAGGGTGTATGACCTGGACTGGTCGAGCGTCCAGGTCCTTCCATTCATTTCAAGTACGAGCTCTGGCACTCCATGCCCCACTAGTTGTCCCCCGGGTTGCTCCCATCGCAGGGAGTCTAGGGATGGCGAACATCGTGGGGAACTATTTCAGGCCCGCCCCCTTATACGAAAGTCGGGCCTCGGAGAAGACCACAAAATCTCCTTCAGGGCGCGGCGAAACGTAAGTGAACAGGCTCAAATCCCACAAGCGGGACGCGTCCGAGGTATACGTGTCCGGTCACTTCTCGGACGGGTGTCCGGTACGCGGGACGCCGGGTCGCCCCACGCGTCACGCCCGATACGGTGGGAACACCATGAGCGCATCGCAGCCCCGTCAGCCCACTGACGCCGCCCCCACGCTTCTCGTCAAGATCTTCGGGAAGGACCGCCCGGGGATCACCGCAGGCCTCTTCGACACCCTCGCCGCCTACTCGCTCGACGTCATAGACATCGAGCAGGTCGTCACCCGTGGCCGTATCGTCCTGTGCGCGCTCGTCACCTCGCCGGAGGCCGGCGGCAGCACCGAGGGCGAGCTGCGGGCGACCGTCCACAGCTGGGCCGACTCGCTGAAGCTCCAGGCCGAGATCATCTCCGGGACCGGCGACAACAGGCCGCGCGGCAGCGGCCGTTCCCATGTCACCGTGCTCGGACATCCGCTGTCCGCCGAGTCGACGGCGGCCATCGCCGCCCGCATCACCTCGACGGGCGGGAACATCGACCGGATCTTCCGGCTGGCGAAGTACCCGGTCACGGCGGTGGAGTTCGCCGTGTCGGGCACGGAGACCGAACCGCTGCGGACCGCGCTGGCGACCGAGGCCGCCGAGATCGGCGTCGACGTGGCCGTCGTCTCGGCCGGGCTGCACCACCGGGCGCAGCGCCTCGTCGTCATGGACGTCGACTCGACCCTCATCCAGGACGAGGTCATCGAGCTGTTCGCCGCGCACGCGGGCTGCGAGGAGCAGGTCGCCGAGGTGACGGCCAGGGCCATGGCGGGCGAGCTGGACTTCGAGCAGTCGCTGCACGCGCGTGTGGCGCTGCTGGCCGGACTCGACGCGTCGGTGGTGGAGAAGGTACGCGCGGAGGTACGGCTCACGCCCGGCGCCCGCACCCTGATCCGTACGCTCAAGCGGCTCGGCTACCAAGTGGGCGTCGTGTCCGGCGGGTTCACGCAGGTGACCGACGGGCTGAAGGACCAGCTGGGGCTGGACTTCGCCTCGGCGAACACGCTGGAGATAGTGGACGGGAAGCTCACCGGGCGCGTCGTGGGCGAGATCGTCGACCGGGCGGGCAAGGCCAGGCTGCTGCGGCGGTTCGCCGCGGAGGCCGGGGTGCCGCTGTCCCAGACGGTGGCGATCGGCGACGGGGCCAACGACCTGGACATGCTGAACGCGGCGGGGCTGGGGGTCGCGTTCAACGCCAAGCCGGTGGTCCGCAGGGCCGCGCACACGGCGGTGAACGTGCCGTTCCTGGACACGGTGCTGTATCTGCTGGGGATCACGCGCGAAGAGGTCGAAGAGGTGGAGGCCGCGGAGGCGGAAGCGGCCTCGGATCCGTCGGCCTGACCGGCCCCCGAGAGACGACGGAGCCCCGGCACGCACACCGTGCCGGGGCTCTGTCCGTAAGGGAGTTGGGCGGTCGGGGGTGGTGGACTCGCGCGGTCAGTCGTGCGGGGCCCAGTATTCGAGCAGCGTCCCCACGTCGGGCTCCACGGTCTTCCACGAGCCGGTGAACCCGATGACGGCGAACGCCGAGGTCGGGAACGCGCTCGCGGTCAGCCGGCCCAGGGCGTCACCCTCGGCGCGGGCCGAGAGGGCGTCGGCGAGGGCGTGCATGCCGGGGTTGTGGCCGATCAGCAGGAGATCGTTCACCTCGTCCGGCGTCTCGGTGAGCAGCGCCAGGAGATCGCCGAGCGTGGCGTCGTACAACCGGTCCTCGTAGACGGTCCTGGGCCGCTGCGGCAACTCGTGCACCGCCAGCTTCCAGGTCTCGCGCGTACGGGCCGCCGTCGAACAGAGAGCCAGGTCGACGGCGATACCGGTCTCCGCGAGCCGCCGACCGGCCACCGGGGCGTCCGCGCGGCCTCGCTCGGCGAGCGGCCGCTCGTGGTCGGCCACCTCGGGCCAGTCGGCCTTCGCGTGCCGGAGTAGGACAATCCTGCGGGGTGTTTCGACGCTCATGCATCCCAGCTTCGCACGAAATGCGCCGTCAGGCGCGGGGTGTTGGAGGGGTCACCCGCCACGGGTGACCCTGACGGCGACCGCGCTACCGGGAGAGGGTCTGCTGAATCTGGATGACCACCTGGCCGACGCCGGGCTCACCGGCGGAGGCGGCGGCCTGGCCGGGACCGGCCATCACCAGCAGTAGCGCGGCGAACGCGAGGGCCGGGAGCACGACGGCCCACCAGGGGAGACGGATGTCGACACGGTCGGGGGACGGGCGGTGGGACCGGGTGTGCGTAGGGGCCGACATGGCCGCCTCCGTAGGTCTGCGGTTGAAGTACCTCAAAGCTACGGATCACCGGCCCCGCGCCCCATCCGGAGACCCACCCACTCGACCCTGACCCTGACCCCCTAGGGGATGGTGGTGCCAGCACCACCATCCCTTTTTTCGAGGCTCACTCGCCGAGGGCTTTAGGGAGACGCAAGGGAGGCGATGACGGCGATCACGACCATGATGCCGATGATCGTGCCGAACATCAGCAGCAGTTTCTTCTGGCCGTTCTGGGGATTCGGATCAAGGACTGGCATGCGCCCAGTTTCTCATCTCAGCACTCGTCCTCGATCGTCCGGTCCCGCCCCGCGACGACACCCAGAATGATCTGCGGCACCATGAGCCCGCCCATGAGCATGATCGGCAGTTCCCAGCCGCCGCTGTGCTGGTAGAGCACGCCCACCAGCAGCGGGCCCGGAATGGAGATCAGATAGCCGGTGCTCTGCGCGAAGGCGGACAGCCGTACGACGCCGGCGCCGGTCCGCGCGCGCATGCCGATCATCGTGAGCGCCAGCGGGAAGGCGCAGTTGGAGACGCCCAGCAGCACCGCCCACACCCAGGCCCCGGCGGCGGGCGCGAGGAAGAGGCCCGCGTAGCCGGTGAGGCCGCAGGCGCCCAGCGCGATGACGATCGGGCCCTGGTTCTTCATCCGGGTGGCCAGCCGCGGGATCACGAAGGCCAGCGGCACGCCCATCACCATGGTGACGGCGAGCAGCAGTCCCGCCGTACCGGCCGAGACCCCCGCGTCGCGGAAGATCTGCGGCATCCAGCCCATGGTGATGTACGCGCCCGTCGCCTGGAGGCCGAAGAAGCAGCCGAGCGCCCAGGCGGTACGGCTGCGGGCGATCCTCGGCGCCGGCGCCGCGACCTGCTCGGGCTCCGGCCGGCGCCCCGCGTCCGCCGTGGCAGCCGCGCTCCGCCGGTCGCGTACGAGGAGTGCGGCCCACGGCAGTACGGCGACGGCGGCGACCACGGCCCACAGACCGAGGCCCAGCCGCCAACTGCCGCCCAGCGCGGCGGTCATGGGCACGGTCGCGGCCGCCGCCACGGCGGTGCCGGCGGACAGCGACATCGAGTAGAGGCCGGTCATGGTGCCGACCCGATCGGGGAAATACCGCTTCACGATCACCGGCATCAGCACGTTGCTGACGGCTATGCCCATCAGCGCGAGCGCGCTCGCCGCGAGGAAAGCGGCCGTGCTGTTGGTGAAGGGGCGGATCAGCAGGCCGGCCGTGATGGCCACCATGCCCGCGCAGACGACGGCGCCGGGCCCGAAGCGGCGGGCGAGGCGCGGGGCCGTGATGCCGAAGACGGCGAAGCAGAGCGCGGGGACGGAGGTGAGGACCCCGGCGACGCTGCCGCTCATGTGGAGCCCGACGCGTACGTCTTCGAGCAGCGCACCGAGGCTGGTGATGGCGGGGCGGAGATTGACGGCGGCGAGGACGAGTCCCACGACGAGAAGCCGGGGCAGCCACACGGTCGTCCGGGGTGAGGGTGACGGTGCGGGAGCGTCGGCGGGGGCGGGCGCGACGTCCTCCCGGGGCGCGAGTGGGGTCGTGGTCTCGTCAAGCATGGTGCCATCATAGAATCATGGGATGATTGGTTGTCCAATCCGGACGGCATTCCTGACGGTGGCGACTCCTGACGGTGATCTCCTGATGGCAGACTCCCGACAGCCGCCCCGGCACCGAGAACCTGGAGCACCATGGCCCTGACCTCTCCCCGGCGATCCGCGCTCTCCGATCAGGTGATCACCGAGCTGCGGAACCAGATCACGTCGGGCGAATGGCCGGTGGGCTCACGCATCCCCACCGAGCCCGAGCTGGTCGAGCAGCTCGGAGTGGCCCGTAACACCGTCCGCGAGGCCGTCCGCGCGCTGGCGCACAACGGGCTCCTGGACATCCGGCAGGGCTCGGGGACGTATGTCATCGCCACGAGCGAGCTGGCCGGTGTGATGCACCGCCGGTTCGCCGACGCCGACGCCCGGCACATCGCGGAGGTGCGCTCCACCCTCGAAGCCTCGGCGGCGCGGCTGGCTGCCGAGCGTCGTACGGAGCGGGACGTACGGCAGCTGGAGACGCTGCTGGCGCGGCGCGAGGAGGCGTGGGCGGGCGGGGACGCCGAACTGTTCGTGGCCGCGGACGCGACCCTGCACCTGGCGGTGGTCGCGGCCTCGCACAACGAGGTGCTCACCGCGCTCTACGCGGACCTGAGCGAGCTGCTGCGTGACGGGCTGCGCGCGGATGTGGGGCGTGAGCTGCGGCCGGCGTTCCATCTGGACCACGCGCGGCTGGTGGCGGCGATCGGGGCCCGGGACGCGGAGACGGCGGGTACGGAGGCGGCGAGCCACGCCTTCACCTGCCTCCGCGAGACGGCGTGACGGTCAGGGCGTGACAGTCAGACCCGACCGTTACGGCGTGACGCGCTCGTGGCTGACCCAGGCCGATGCGACTTCCTTCCAGCAGCGCCCGGTGAGCCGGGCGTAGCCGGCGGCCACGGTCTCGGCGGGGGCGCTGTCGGAGTCGACGTCCCACCAGCGCGCGCACTCCACATGCAGCTGGACGCGGTCGGTCCCGGGGTACGGGTTGTGGCAGAAGGCGGTCACCAGGGAGCCCTCGGTCGCCGTACGGCAGTGGGCTCCGAACGGGTCGCGCTCACGGTCGTCGCCGTCGTCGCTGTCTGCATCCACCGCCACCCGATCGGCGCCGGTCATGCCCGCCGCCGACGTCCTGGCCACCGGGGGCGGCGACTCGTCCCGTACGACAGCGGTGACGGCGAGGCCCGCCACGATCAGCACCGCCACCGTCAGTGAGGCAGCCGCCTTGCGTGCTCTCCGGTACACAGCGACACCTCCTCCCCGATCAGTGTGCGGGGATTCGTCGCGCTTCTCGACTCGGACGGACACGGACGGTGACCGGACGCGGTTCGCGACGTCCGTGACGC
>NZ_JBHUUW010000131.1:0-7825 GCF_042670825.1 Streptomyces sp. NPDC057137
GCGCCGGGCCGGTCGTCGGCCCGGAGCCCCGCGGTATGTCCTCGCTCAGCCGACGACCGACGCGCAGGTCGTCGGCGTGGCACGGCCCGGATCGAGCGCGTTGGCCACCTCGTGGAACGCGATCCGGTCGAGCAGCCCGATCGCCAGGTGCTC
Source organism: Streptomyces sp. NPDC057137 (assembly GCF_042670825.1). NCBI lineage: Bacteria > Bacillati > Actinomycetota > Actinomycetes > Kitasatosporales > Streptomycetaceae > Streptomyces > Streptomyces sp. NPDC057137. The sequence goes on from NZ_JBHUUW010000131.1 coordinate 154, forward strand.
GGAGATGTTCACCGCGCACAGGTCCTGGAGGGTGACGTTGCGTACGTCGGGCCCGGACAGGAACTGGCTGCGGTACGGCGTGACCACCTGGTCGTAACGGGTCGCGATGACGGTGTACTTGACCCCGGGCACGGTGTCACCGCCCGCGTTGAGCTTGGTGAGGAAGGCCGATCCCGCGATCTGGTCGGCGAGTCCCGGGGTCTTCTCGGTCAGCAGATCCTCCGCGCCGGGGAAGTGCGGCAGCAGGTTCGTCAGACCGAGCAGGTTCGTGCCGTGGTTGTCGGGCGCGAGGCCGACGAGTGCGTTCACCTTCGGTGCCCCGCCGAGGAACTTGAGGTAGTAGCGGGGCATCATGCCGCCCTGCGAGTGGCCGACGATGTCGACCTTCGACGTCCCCGTGGCGGCGAGCACCCGGTCGACGTACGCGCTCAGTTGCTCGGCCGACTTGTCGATGGGGCCGAGGCCGTTGAAGAACGGCACTCCGGGGAGCTGCCCGTAGTCGAGGGAGAAGACGCAGTAGCCGCGGTTCACCAGGTACGGGGCGAGACCGAGCCAGTTGTCGACGGAGTTCGCGAAGGTGCCGTGGACGAGGACGACGGGGCGGGGGTGGGCGGTGGAGGGCTTGCAGGAGTAGTTGTTCCAGCCACTGCTCGCGGCGGCGGCGGTGACGGCTGTCGGGGTCGCGGTGGGGGGCGCGGTGGGGGCCGCGACGGCGGGGGCGGTGGTGGCGACCGTGACCGCCAGCAGCAGCGCCGCCAGTGGTCCGAACGCGCGTTTCCAGGGCAGCATCGAGCGATCTCCTCGCGGCTCAAGGGGAAAAGGCGATAGCTGTCAGCCCTGCGGTCCGGACCACATGATTGGCTGTGCTCATGCCAAGTTACGCACGAGTAGGAACGGGAAGGGAAGTTACGCGTCGGTAAAAGATTGAAGGATGCCGACGCCGCGCCCCCGCACCGCCGTCACCCCTCACCAGGCGGCTTGCGCCAGGTCATGATCTCGGTCGGCGGAAGACGCTCCGCGAAACGGCCGTCGGACGACGCCTCCCGCAGCAGCGCGCGCAGATCCCGTTCGAAGTCCGCCAGCCTGTCGCCGAACAAGTGAGGCGCGGAGTCGGACCGGGAGAACACCCACGCCACGACGGCGTCCACCGGCCGGTCGACCACGTCCCCGGCCGGCACGACATGCCGTCGGAAGTTCTCGAACCCCGCCCGCGCCAGGACCAGGTCCTCCCGGTTCGGCGTCCCGTTGTGAAGCGTCCCCTGCCCCGCGCGCCGTACCGGACCCAGATACCGGCGCACCAGTTCACCGATCCGCTCGTACGGAGGAGCGGGCCGCGGCAGCGGCGCCGTCGCGGCGGCGGGATTCTTCAGGTCACTGACATGAACGAACGCGCCTCCCGGCTCCAGCATCTCCCGTACGGCGGCGGCGGTCCGGTCGCGGTCCGTCCAGTGGAACGACTGGGCGAACACCACGGCCCGGAACTCCCCCAGACCGGCGGGCAGATCCTCGGCGCGGGCGGCCACCCAGCGCGCGTTGCCCACCCCACGGCGCTCGGCCCGCCGCCCGGCCTCCGCCAGCATGTCCTCGTCCGGGTCGACGCCGACCACCTCGGCGACGAACGGCGCCATGGCGAGCGTCACGGTGCCCGGCCCGCAGCCGACGTCGAGCAGCCGCCCCCGCCCGTCCAGCCCGAGGGCCGTGGCCAGTCTTTCGGCGAAGCCCGGGGCGTACGGCAGCCGGCCCCGCTCGTAGTGGGCCGCGCTTCCCCGGAACAGGGTGCTGTCCCACTGCCATCCGTCAGGCATCTCGATTCCGCTCCGCTCGATGGGTGTGGGATCCGGGGTGTGATCCGAGAACTCTAAAGTCGCTGCGCCCACGGCGCGGACGCGCGTACGGCCAGCGTGCCGGGCACGACCGCCCTCGGGCCGAACCTGGCACGGGCCCGGTCCGCCACCGCCTCGATCCGGCGCGCCCGTTCGTCCACGGGGTCGAACGTGAGCTGGCGGGTGGCCCGTTCGACCGGGACCAGCCCCTCGGCGCGCAGCGACAGGCCCCGTACCCGCGCCCGTTGGAGCCCGAGCGAGTCATGGATCCGGTAGGCGGTACCGATGAGCGTGCCGGAGTGCGCGGTGGGTTCGCGCAGCGTACGGGCGCGGGTGGTCGTGGACCGGTCGGCGTACCGCACCGTGAGCGTCAGGGAGCGGCACACCTGCCCCTCGACCCGCATCCGGCCCCCCAGCTCCTCGGTGATCGAGAGCAGCGCCGACCGGTGCCGGCCCTGGTCCAACTCATCGCGTGAGAAGGCCCGTTCGGCGGCGAGCGAGCGGGCCGACGCGTTCGGGACGACCGTCGTACGATCGATGCCGTGGGCCTTCTCGTACACCTCGCGCCCCATCCGCACCCCGGCGACCCGTTGCAGCGTCGACAGCGGTACGGCCGCCGCCTTCCCGACGGTGCCGAGTCCGTACGAGCGGAGCGTACGGGCGGTCGCCGCGCCGACCCCCGGCAGCGCGGCGACCGGCAGCGGCCCCAGGAACTCCGCGACCGCCCTCGGTTCGTCCGGGACCGTCAGCGTGGTGCCCGGCGCCGCCCGGCGCGCGGCCATCGTGGCGAGCATCGGGGTCGCGGCGGCGCCGATCGCGCAGCCGGCCCCGACATGGGCGAGCGCCCGTACCCGCAGGACGGCGGCGATCTGGGCCGTGTCCTGCCCGAAGTACCGCTCGGCGCCGCGCACATCGACGAGCGCGGAGTCCGGCGGCAGCGCCTGGACGACCGGGCTGAGGTCCTCGATCAGCCCGAGCAGGGCCGGCAGCGCGGCCTCGATCCCGGTCTCGGCCTCGTGGTGGAACCGTACGCAGAGGATCATCCCGCGCCCCCTCTCATCCCGCGCTCCCCGGACTCGCATGCCAGAACTTCCTTCCGGTGGGCAGCCCTTCGCCGGGCGGCTGGAGATCGGCCCAGGGGTTCATCGCGTAGCCCGTGGACATCTCGATGCGCCGGCCGTTGTCCGCCCCGGTCCCCTGACCTGCCGTCGGCGCCGGCGCGTCGAGCGCGGCGGCGACCGCCTCCAGGCCGCCCTTCTCCCGCAGTTCGACCAGCTCCGCCAGATTCCAGGCCGCCGCGCCGACCACGCTCAGACTCCGCGCGCCGCGCCGCTGCACCACTCCGCGCACCAGCAGCAGCCAGGAGTGGAAGACGGTGTGCGCGCACGCCTCGTGGCTGTCGTCGAAGAAGGCGAGGTCGACCAGGCCCGTACCGTCGTCCAGCGTCGTGAAGATGACCCGCTTGCCGGAGCGGATCGGCGGGGTCTGGGTGGCCACCTTGGCGCCCGCGACCAGGACGGTCGCGCCGTGCGGCGCCTCCCGCAGCCGTTTCGCCGACAGCACGCCCAGCTCCGTCAGGAACGGGTAGTGGTCCGCCATCAGATGGCGGGAGGCGTCCATGCCGAGGACGCCCAGCTCGGCGCTCAGCCGCTCCGCGTCGCCCAGGTCGGGCAGCCCGGCGGGAGCCGTCCGCCGCCCTCCCTCCAGGGGGAGTTGGTCCCCCCGCCCGCCCGCACGCCGCGTCGCCCCGTGCAGCTCCGACAGATGCAGCAGCAGATCCCGTCTGTTGGCGCCGAACTCGTCCAACGCGCCCACCTGCGCCAGCCGTTCGGCGACCGGGCGGCCGGGCCTGGCGCGCTGCCAGAAGTCCAGCAGCGAGGAGTACGGCTGTCCGGCCTCGATCCGCGCGGTCTCCGCCTCGCTGATGCCGTGGACGTCGGAGAACGCGAGCCGCACTCCCCAAGTACCACCCTCCTCACCAGACACCAGTTCGATTCGATGGACGGCCGCCGACCGGTTCACGTCCAACGGCAGCACCGGCACTCCGCGCCGCCGCGCGTCCGCCAGCAGCAGCCGCTTCGGGTACATGCCGGGGTCGTGCGTCAGCAGCCCGGCGAGGAACGCCGCCGGATGGTGCGCCTTGAGCCAGGCCGACTGGTACGTCGGTACGGCGAAGGCGACGGCGTGCGCCTTGCAGAAGCCGTACGACCCGAAGGCCTCGATGATCTCCCAGGTACGCGCGACGGCCTCGGGCCCGTATCCCCTCTCCTTGGTCGTCTTCTCGAACCAGACCTTGATCTTCGCCTGCGACTCGGGATGGGAGAGCCCTCTGCGTACCTTGTCCGCCTCCTCCCGGCCGCAGCCGGTCATGATGTCGACCATCTTGATGATCTGCTCGTGGAAGACGACCACGCCGTAGGTCTCGCGCAGCGCGTCCGCCAGGTCGTCGTGCGGATAGCGGACGGGCGCGCGGCCGTGCCGGGCCTCGATGAAGGGCCGCACCATGTCGGCGGCGACCGGACCGGGCCGGAACAGCGAGATGTCGACCACCAGGTCGTGGAACGTGCCGGGCTGGAGCCTGGCGACCAGATCGCGCTGACCGGGCGACTCGATCTGGAAGCAGCCGAGGGTCTCGGCGGAACGGATGAGGCGGTACGTCTCCGGGTCGCCCGCAGGCACCTGCGCCGGATCGTCGATGTCCAGCTTCTCGCCCGTGGCGCGCCCGATCTCGGCGACCGCGTGCGCCATCGCCGACTGCATCCGCACACCCAGCACGTCGAGTTTGAGCAGCCCCAGCTTCTCGACGTCCTCCTTGTCGAACTGGGACATGGGGAAGCTCTCGCCGCTGGTGGGCACGACCGGTGTACGGCGCAGCAGCGAGGCGTCGGAGAGCAGCACTCCACAGGGGTGCATGGCCATGCCGCGCGGCAGCGCGTCCAGCGCCTCCACCAGGTCCCACAGCCTGCCGTGCTTCGTCCCCTCCTGCCGGGACTCCTGCGCCACCTCGCGCAGTTCGGGCAGTTCGTCCATCGCCGCGCGGGCGTCGCGCGCCCGGATGTGCGGGAAGGACTTGGCGATCCGGTCGATCTCGGCGGGGTCCATGGACAGGGCGGCGCCCACGTCCCGTACGGCGTGGCGGACCCGGTAGGTCTCCGGCATGGCGACGGCGGCGACCCGCTCGGGGCCGAAGCGGTCGAGGATCGCGCGGTAGACCTCCAGCCGCCGGGCGGACTCGACGTCGATGTCGATGTCCGGCAGTTCGAACGTCTTCGGATCGGAGAGCCTGCGCCAGGAGAGGAAACGTTCCATCAGCAGTCCGTGCTCGACCGGGTCGGCGTGCGCGATCCCCAGCAGATGGTTGACCAGCGAGCCGGCCCCGGAGCCGCGCGCCGCGACCCGGATGCCCATCTCCTTCACGTCGTCCACCACTTGGGCGACGGTGAGGAAGTACGAGGGGTAGCCGAGCCGCTCGATCGTGCCCAGCTCGGCCTCCGCCCGGTCCCAGTACGCCCGGTCCCGGTCGTAGCCGCGCCGCACCATGCCGGCGGCCACCCGCGACCGGAGCACCCGCGCGGCGGTCCGCCGGTCGGCGCCGACCAGCCTCGGCTCGGGGAAGTGGACGGTGCCGATGCCGAGATCGCCCTTGGGGTCGACACGGCAGCTCTCGGCCGTCTCCCGTGTCATGGCCAGCAGCCGGTGCGCGGTGCCCTGGCCGAGCCCGGCCGACTCGGCCACCAGCTCGGCGGTACGGGCCATCGCCGCCGGGTCCTTCAGCCAGCGCTCCCCGCTGTCCAGGCCCCTGCGCGGGTCGATGGGCACCAGCCTGCGGGCCGCGTCGAGGACATCGGCGACCGGGCCCTGGCCGGGGTCGGCGTACCGTACGGCGTTGCCGAGCACGGCCCGTACGCCCTGCTCGACGGCGAAGCCGAGGGTACGGGCGGCGTGCCGCAGCGAGCCCGGTCCGGTGCCCTGCCGCCCGTGGTGGACGACTTCAAGGCGCAGGGCGTCGCCGTAGATCTCCCGCCAGGCGGCGAGCAGCCGGGCGGCGTCGCCGGTCCGGCCGGCGGCCAGCGCCCGGCCGACGCCGGAGTCGGGGCCGAGGAGCACGATGACGCCCGCGCCGTGATTGTCCCGCCAGGGCAGCAGCGGGCCGCCGTCCCCCGCGGCGTGCGCGGTGGTGACGAGCCGGCACAGGTCGGCCCAGCCGGTGGCGCCGTCGCGGGCGAGGAAGACGGTACGGGGCGCGGACTCGTCGATGAAGGCACCGCCGCGGACCGGGGTGCGCCGCCGTACGGCCGGACCGGCGGCGCCACCCGTGGCTTCGGCCACCGCCAGCTCCACCCCGAACAGCGGTCTGATCTCCGCCTCCTCGCACGCCTCGGCGAAGCGGACGGCGCCGCCGAGGGTGTCGCGGTCGGTCAGGGCGAGGGCGTCCATGTCGCGTGCCGCCGCGCTCCTGGCGAGCTGTTCGGGGTGGGAGGCCCCGTACCGCAAGGAGAACCCCGAGACGGTATGGAGATGCGTGAACCCGGTCATCCGCACCTCCTGATCGATCCGTTCCACCTCCCCCGCTCCCACCATAGAGAGTATCGAACGTTTGTGCGACATCATGGCCCGTCAGCCATTCAGACCCTCCCCACCTGCGAGAACACCGGGTGCGCCGGAGCGTGGGGCCCATGACTCGTGAGGGCACGACTTTCGCCGACGAGGTGCGGGGCGCCGTCACCGTGCGGGCCGCACTGCTCGTGATCGGCGTACTGGCGCTGCAGATGCTGTTCATCGCCTCGTACGTCGGGGCGCTGCACAGCCCCCGGGCGAAGGACGTGAAAGTCGCCGTGGTCGCGGCGTCCCCGAAGGTCGCGGACCAACTGGCCGCCGAGCTGCGGAAGCTGCCGGGCGGACCGCTCACCCCTCGCACGCTCGCCGACGAGGCGGCCGCGCGCCGGCAGATGCTGAACCGGGACATCGACGCCGCCCTCGTGGTCGACTCCCGGTCGGCCCAGGACACACTGCTGGTCGCCTCCGGCCAGGGGTCGACCGAGACCCAGCTGCTGCTGAGGATCTTCGGAGAGATCGAGCGGCAGCAGCAGCGGTCCCTTGCGGTCGACGACGTCGCGCCCGCCTCCGGGAGCGACGCCGACGGCCTCTCGTCCTTCTATCTGGTCGTCGGCTGGTGCGTCGGCGGCTATCTGTGCGCGGCGATCCTCGCGATCAGCGCCGGCTCCCGGCCGGCCAACGGCCGCCGGGCGGTGATCCGGCTGGTGGTCACGGGCCTCTACGCCGTGGTCTCCGGGCTCCTCGGCGCGGTCATCGCCGGCCCGATCCTGGGCGCGCTGCCGGGCAGCGTCGTGGGGCTGTGGGGTCTCGGCGCGCTCACCGTCCTCGCGGTCGGCGCGGCCACCCTGGCACTTCAGGCCGTCTTCGGGGTCGTCGGTATCGGCCTGGCGATCCTGCTGATCGTCGTCGCGGGCAACCCGAGCGCGGGCGGCGCCTTCCCGCTCCCGCTGCTGCCGGACTTCTGGCGGTCGATCGGCCCCGCCCTGCCGCCGGGCGCGGGCACCTGGGTGGCCCGCTCGATCGCGTACTTCCACGGCAACGCGGTCACCGGGCCGCTGCTGGTGCTCTCCGCGTGGGCCGTGGTGGGGACGGCCCTCACGCTGGCGATGGCGGTACTGCGCGGCAAGGGCAGGGGGCCGGGCCGGGCCCCGGACGAGGACACCCTGCCGGACGCGCCGGACACACCTGACGCCCCGGAAGCGCCGAACGCGCCGGAGGCGCCGGGCACTCCGGGAGCCTCGGCGGCGCCGTAGCGGCACCCCGCGCACCGGAAAGCCCGGCCCGCCGATGAC
>NZ_JBHUUW010000132.1:0-7168 GCF_042670825.1 Streptomyces sp. NPDC057137
GGGCACCGGTGTCTGTGTGACCTTACGCACGTTGCCTTCGGGGGTCCGCATTGCCTAATGTCCGGTTTGTGCTTAGTTTTCGCAGACTGCCGACCTTGGCCGTGGCCGGACTCGCCCTCGCGGTGGCGGTACCGGCCTCCGTACTCACCGCCGCTCACGCGGCCGACGGCCCCGCCCGTACCGCGCCCACGTCGGCCGGCGTCGACAGCGCGATGAGCAAGGCGCTCGACGCGCTCCCCGCGAGCGACGGCCGCTACACCGTCGCCGTCGAGGACCTGCACGGCCGGGGCTCGGCCGTTTACGGCGAGGAAACCGGTGCCTTCGACACGGCCAGCGTCGTCAAGGTCGACATCCTCGCGGCCCTCCTGCTCGACGCCCAGGACCGCGGAGAGCCCCTCACCGCGCAGCAGAAGAAGCTGGCCGCCGCGATGATCCGCAGCAGCGACAACGACGCCACGAACGCGCTCTGGAAGGCGATCGGCGGCACCGACGGCCTGAACGCCGCCAACAAACGCCTCGGCCTGAAGGACACCCGCACCGACAAGGACGGTCACTGGGGCCTCACGCGCACCACCGCGGCCGACCAGATGGTGCTCCTGGAAGCGGTTCTCGGCGACGGTCACTCCCCGCTCACCGCGCCCTCCCGCGGCTATCTGCGGTCACTGATGAGCACGGTCGAGGCGAACCAGCGGTGGGGGATATCCGCCGCCGCCGACAGCAAGCGGCCCGGGGCCACACCGGCGCTGAAGAACGGCTGGCTGCCGCGCAGCGAGACGGAGCTGTGGGACATCAACAGCATCGGGCGCGTCGAGTACGGGGGCCACACCCTGCTCGTCGCGGTGCTGTCCGACGGGCAGCCGTCGTACAAGAAGGGCGTGGACCTGGTGGAGCGGGCCGCGACCACCGCGGTGAAGGCGTTCGTCAAGGCGGAGCGACGCTAAGTCCTGGACAGGGCCCAGAGCCGACCAGGTCGCTGTCCGATTGCCGCCAGCGCGGCCCTGTCGAACTGATCATGCTCGGACCATGACGAACCCGATGACCGTCCTCACCGGCATGTACGCGGCCGAGACGGCGTACCTGGCGGCCGGCGGGCCCGGCGAGGCCTCCTTCGACGTACTCGCGCCGTTCTTCTCGCCCGACGTCGTACTGCGGCAGGCCGAGGCGCTGCCCTACGGCGGAATATGGCGCGGCCACGAGGGCATGGAGCGGTTCTTCCTCGCGATGGCCGGTGTGTGGGAGTCCTTCGACATGGCGGGGCAGGAATTCCTCGCCACGGGGGAGACCTCGGTGGTGCTCACCCAGGTCCATGCCCGCGCCCGGGCCACCGGCCGTGAGCTGGCCTTCCCGATCCTCCAGACGATCACGATCACCGACGGCCGGATCGCCGAGGTCCGGCCCTTCTACTGGGACACCGGGGCCGTCGCCGACGCTACGCGTCTGCCTTGAGCAGGCCGAGCCGGAGGGGGCTCTCCGCCGTGGCCGTGACGCTGTCCGCGCTGGAGCGCGGGTCCCAGCCCAGGACGCGCCCCGGTACTACCGGGGACGGCGGGGGACTCGTCGGTTCACGGCGCCGAGCCGTCGCCGAGCTCGACCAGCAGCGCCACCAGGAAGTCGCGGGCCTCCCGCTCGCCGTGCGGCTGCCAGTCGCCGTCGGTGATCGGCTCCGGCGATCGCAGGGCGTCGTTCAGCATCCGTGTCCGGTGGGCCGGCGGATCGTCGCCGAGCAGCCCGTCGGCGATCAGACGGCCGACGCGGGCGGCCTCGCCGGCGTCGAGCCGGGCGCTGAACTGCGTGCAGTAGAGCACCTTGGTGATGAAGCCTCGCCATTCGTCCACCGGCGAGAGCCTACGGGTGTCCGGCGGGCTGGTGACCGGGCGCGTCAGCGGCGGGCCAGCTGGCGTTCGCCGCTGGGGCCCGGCTCGTACGGCAGGTCGTAGTGGGAGAAGACAGCCTTCTCGTCCTCCGCCGGCAGCACATCGTCGGTGCCCATCGACGGCGCGTCCTTCACGGCGGTCTTCGAGTACCTGACCTTGACGTAGCCCGGCCCCACGACGGCTCCCGCGAGCGGCACGAAGACCAGCCGGTGCCTGGTCGGCATGCCGACCAGCACGGTCGCCACGGCGGGCTCGTCGGTACGGGTGTCGACGTAGACCGCTTCCAGCGAACCGATCTTGCGCCCGTCGGAGTCGATGACGTCGTGCGTACGCCATTCACGGATGTCCGCGGAATCGATCATGTCGGCTCTCCTCCTCCGGTGGCCCTCGCTGTCGGGCCCACTGGTGCGTGTACCCCACCCGGCTCCGGTCATGGTCGCCGACGGCATGCCGCGCTGCCACTCGGGACGGCCGTACGGCCGTACGAGGGCGCGGCGGGGCCCGTCAGGACTCCTCGCCGTACGCCAGCTCGCTCGCCAGCAGCGCCGCGCCCACGACCCCCGCGCGTGGACCCAGTTCGGACATGACGATCGGCAGATTGCCCGTGGCGAGGGGCAGCGAGCGTTTGTACACGACGCTGCGGATCTCGGCGAGCAGCGGATAGCCGAGCCCCGTCAGACCCCCGCCGATCACGATCATCGACGGGTTCATGAAGCTGACCAGGGTGGCGAGTACCTGACCCACCCGGTGGCCACCGGCCCGGATGAGGTTGACGCACGTGTTGTCGCCGCCGTCCGCGCACTCCGCGACATCCACGGCGGTCAACACCCCCCGCTCGGCGAGCCGTTCGGCGAGGGCGGGCGACTGGCCCGACTTCGCGGCCTCCGTGGCGTCCCTGGCCAGTGCCACCCCGCCGAAGTACGCCTCCAGGCAGCCGGTGTTCCCGCAGGAGCACACCGGCCCGGCCGCCTCGGCGTCCACCTGGACGTGCCCGATGTCGCCGGCGCAGCCCTCCGCGCCCCGGTAGATCCGGCCGTGGTGCTGCATGCCGGAGCCGATACCGCTGCCGATCTTCACGAAGAGCAGATGGTCGACGGTCCTCGCGACGCCGCTGTGCTGCTCCCCGAGGGACATCACGTTGACGTCGTTGTCGACCACGACGGGGCAGTCGTGCGCGCGGGCGAGGGTGTCCCGTACGGGGAAGCGGTTCCAGCCCACCATGATCGGCGGCGAGACCGGTACGCCCTCCCGGAAGCTGACCGGCCCCGGCAGGCCGATGCCGATGGCGTCGAGCCGGGTGTAGTGGCCCTGGTCGGCCATCGCGCGCAGCAGTTCGCTGACGCGGCCGAGGACGGCGACAGGGCCCGAGCGGATGTCGGCGGGTTCGGAGATCGAGGCCACCGGCGCGAGCGCGCCGTCGGTGATCTCGATGTCGACGGAGCTGGCGCCCAGATCTACGGCGGCGAACCGCAGACCGGGATCGAGCTGGACGAGGGTGGAGCGCCGCCCGCCGCGCGACGCGGCGGGGCCCGCCTCGCTGACCCGTCCGGCGGCGACCATGCGGTCGAGTTCGCCGAGCAGCCGCGGGCGGGGAACCTCCAGCCGGTCCGCGAGCTGGGCGCGGGACAGCGGGCCGTTGTCCCGCAGCAGACTCAACACGCGGTACTGGATGTTCACGGACTCACTTCCTCTGGACGCCTTCGACAGCTTTGGTGAGGTGTCGCGGGGCGGAGCGCGGGCGTTACGGTGCAGTACGCGGGCGGCTCCCGGCAACTTTTTCACAGATCACCGAAAGTTGCCGCCTTGTTGACGGAACCCGGCCCCGCGACGGAACTCGGACCGGCCCCCGCGACGGAGCCGGGTCCGGGCACAGAACTGCCCCGCCGGTGAGAGCGGGGCGTGGCAGCGGGGCAGCCCTGTCGGTCCCGGCGTCAGCCGGTGGCGCCTCCCTTCAGGGCCCGCGCGTCCCGTGCCAGGGCCGCGCCCGCCGCACCGTCCGGCACCAGGGCGGTGTCGGCCGTGTAGCCGGCGAACGATTCCAGGACGGCCGCGGCCTGACTGGTGCGGCCGGCGTCGGCGTGTGCCTCGGCCTGCCCGAGCCGTACGGTCAGCCGCTGCTGTCCCTGCGCCGTGACCAGGCCGTCGGCCCGCAGCTGGGTGATCAGCGCGCGGATGTCCGCGTAGGAGGTACGGGTGGTGAAGGCCACCGTCTTCGTGGTGGTGTTGCCGGCCTTGTCACGGGCCCTGACCGTGAGGTCATGGTTGCCCAGCGGCAGCCGCCAGAGCTCCAGCGCCTGGCCGGAGTTGACGGCCTTGCCGTCCACCGTGGCCGTCACTGTCGCCCCGCCGGACACCGCGTCCGTCGCCGAGAAGACTGGCGTCGGTCGCTTGGAGTCCCCGTAGACGCCGTCGGCGTCGATACCGGTGGCCGTCACCGTGGGACCGGTGCGGTCGATCCGTACGGTGAGCGAGCCCACCTCGGATACGTTGCCGCCGTTGTCGGTCGCCCGGTAACGGACCGTCGTGGCGCCCTCCTTGGACAGCGTGACGGCCGCGTTGGCGGACAGCCATGTCGTACCGCCGTCGATCGAGTACTGCCTGCTGGCGACCGTCCCGTTGTCCGTCGCCGCGACCGCGAGCGACACGTTGCTGGTGTACCAGCCGTCGTCACCGTTGGGCCGGGGCGGGTTGAGCGTGGCGGTGACCTTGGGCGCGGTCTTGTCCGCGACACCCGCGCCCTGGAAGGTCAGCGAGTCCAGCTCGACACCACCGGAGGTGGTGACGAAGACCTCGCCGGTCCCCGAAGGGGCGTTGCCCAGAGCGGTGGTGACGGTCTGCCAGCCCTCGCCGGCCGGGACCGGCACCGTCGCGAACGGCTCCGCGTCCACCGAGCCCCAGCGCAGCGCCAGCGTGCCGGCGCCACTGGCCCGGGTCTTGACCCCGTTGATCCCGGCGAACGACACCGGGTCGTACGCGATCCAGTCACCCGCGTCGAAGGAGGTCAGCTTGCGCTGGCCGGACGCCGTGGTGTCGTCCGCGACCGTGACGCCCGACGCCGAGTCGTAGTGTTCGCCCTGCATCAGCGCCGGGTTGAGGACCACCTGCGCGTCACCGGTGGCCGGCGGCACGCCGCCCGCGCCCTTGTCGGTGTAGGTGATGCCGAGGACGCCGAAGACGTTCTCGGTGTCACCGTGCCCCGCGTCGGCCGGGGTCAGGACGCCGCCCGTGCAGCCGGTGCCGCTGTTGACCGGGTGGCCGTGCTGGTTGTGCCCGAGACCGAAGGTCCAGGCGGCCTTGGCGCAGTCCGGCGTGGTGCCGTCCTCCGGGTCCTCGACGGCTATGCCGTACGGCACGGAGTCGCCCCAGTTGAAGAACCCGCCGTCGGGCGGCGAGGTGATCCGTATCGTCGGCGCCGTGTTGCCCACGGTGATCTGACGGCTCGACAGCCCGGACTTGCCCTGCGGGTCGGTGACCTTGAGGCGCGCCTGGAACTGGCCGTTGTCCGGATACGTGCGGTTGGCCGTGGGACCGGTGGCGTCGAAGGTGCCGTCGCCGTCGAGGTCCCACTGGTAGGTGAGGTCGCCGTTCTCCGGGTCACTGGACCCGGTGGCGCTGAACGAGACCGCCAACGGGGCCTGGCCGGACGTCTTGTCGGCCTTGATCACGGCGGTGGGCGCCTTGTTGCCCTCGGCGTAGTCGATCCGGTAGAGACCCGCGTCGGGGTTCTGCCGGAAGAAGCCGTCGCCGTAGTCGAGGACGTAGAGCGCGCCGTCCGGGCCGAACTCCAGGTCCATCGGGTTGTCCCACTGCGGGATACCGTTCTGGGCGCGCTCGCTGTTGGGCAGCAGATTCTCCAGCTTGCTCACCGGGCCGTCAGGACCGTCGAGCGTGAGCGCGGCGACGTAGTCCTGGGAGAACTCCGCCATGAACGCCTTGCCGTCCCAGTACTCGGGGAACTTGCCCGGCGAGGGGTTGTCCGCGTCGTAGTGGTAGACCGGACCGCCCATCGGGGCCTGGCCACCCGGACCACCGGGACCGCGGAAGCCGGTCAGCTCGGGCCACGGCTGGTCGGTGTCCCTGTCGCCGTACCAGAGCGTGGCCGGCGCGGACGCCGGCAGCTCGGTCAGGCCGGTGTTCCAGCGGGAGTCGTTGACCGGCGCCGCGCAGTCGAAGGCGGGGCCGGGCGTGAGCGTCGCGAAGTCGAAGTCCCGGTAGGGCTTGGTGTTGTCACCCGTGCAGAACGGCCAGCCGCTGTTCAGCGGCTTCGTCGTGGTCTGCCACTCGACGTATCCCATCGGGCCGCGGTTCGGGTCGGCGGTGCCGGCGTCGGGGCCGTAGTCGCCCCACATGACGGCGTCGGTCTCGCGGTCCACGGCGAGCCGGAAGGGGTTGCGCAGACCCATCACGAAGATCTCGGGCCGGGTCTTGGCCGTGCCCGGCTCGAAGAGGTTCCCGTCCGGGATCGTGTAACTGCCGTCCTCCTGGACGTCGATCCGCAGGATCTTGCCCCGCAGGTCGTTGGTGTTGCCGGCGCCGCGGCGCTCGTCGAGACCCGGGTTGAAGCCGGCCGCGTCGTTGATCGGCGTGTAGCCGTTGACGTTCGGGCCCGACGCCGGGGTGTTGCCGCCGGTCGCGAGGTAGAGATTGCCCTTGCTGTCGAAGTCCACGTCACCCGCGACATGGCAGCACTGGCCGCGGTTGGCGTCGACCCGGATGATCTCCTGGGCGGTGGAGAGGTCGAGCTTGTCGCCGGTCCACTTGAAGCGGGTCAGGGTGTCGTACCCCTCCCACTGCTTCCAGTACGCGTCGGTCTGCCCGGCGGGCAGCGTCTGCGGCGCCGAGCCGGCCGGGGTGTTCAGCGGCGGCGAGTAGTAGAGGTAGACCCACTTGTTGGTGGCGAAGTCCGGGTCCAGCGTGACCGTCTGCAACCCCATCTCGGAGTTCTGGTACACGTCGACGTGGTTGACGACCTTCGTGACACCGGTGCCGGGGTCGGTGAGCCGTACGTCGCCGTTGCGGGCGGTGTGCAGGACGCGGTTGTCGGGCAGCACGGCGAGGTCGATCGGCTCGCCGGTGTCCTTCGTCAGGGTGACTTTCTCGTAGTTCGACCAGTCCAGGGCGTGTTCGTGGCCCGGGTGCGCCTGGGCGGCGGGCGCGACGGCCACACCGCCCAGCGCGGGCAGTGCCACGAGCAGGACCCCCGTGATCAGGCGTCTCAGGGTGCGTTGCACGGGATTACGTCTCCTCGATCGCTGAGGTTAAGGAGCGGGTGGAGCACGCGAGGCGCCCCCGCG
>NZ_JBHUUW010000133.1:0-6932 GCF_042670825.1 Streptomyces sp. NPDC057137
GTCCTTCCGTGCACCGCGCCGTTCGGTCCCCTTCGGTGGTGCGGCCGGCATCGGACACGCCGTCGGGCCCGGCCTCGGTACCGGTGTCCGGCAGGCCGTCGCCGAGATAGCCGCGCGGCACCGCGTCCGCGTCGAGCCGGGCGGGACGACGCAGGTACGGGCGTCCTTGTTGAGCGGCACCACCCTGTCGACCGGCGCCGGCGTCCGGCCGGCGTTCTGCTCGACGAGCAGCATCGTCGCGACCCCGGTGCGGCCTGGCAGACGCGCCAGCGCCTGCCAGGCCGCACTCCAACTGCCGGCTTCCTTCCCTGGACGCCGCCGGCCAAAGAGACAGAACCTGCTGGCGGCTCCCTGCCTCACCCGCGCGTGAGCGTGACGGGCAGGGACGAGTACGCGTACTGCAGGATGGTGTCAGGGCGGGCCGGCGGGCCGCTGATCTCGATGCCGGTGAAGCGCGTCAGGAACTCCTCCAGCAGCACCGTGACTTCAATGCGTGCCAGGCCGGAGCCGGGGCAGACGTGCGGTCCGAAGCCGAAGGCGAGATGCGCCATGCCTTGCGGACGGGTGATGTCGAACCGGGCGGGGTCGTCGAAGATCTCCTCGTCACGGTTGGCGGCCGGGTACAGCATGTAGACCCGGTCGCCGGCCTTGATCCGCGCGCCGTTCAACTCCAGGTCCGTCGTCGCGGTACGCATGAAGCCCAGCACCGGAGGCGTCCAGCGCAAGGTCTCCTCGACCACCGCGGCCGCACGCGACGGGTCTGCCTTGGCCAGTTCGTACTGCTCGGGATGCTGGCTGAGCGCCCAGATACAGGAGCCGAGCAGGGCACGGGCCGTCTCGTTCCCGCCGAGCAGTGTGGCGAGTACGAGCTGCTGGAGGTTCTTCTCCGACAGGTCCGGGATCCGCAGCAGATTGGTGATCATGTCTGGGCCGGGGCTGCTCCGCTTGGCGTCGATCTGGTCGTTCAGGTACGTGTTGGCGTCCTTCACGTCCTCCATCGCTTCGAGCAGCTCCTCGCGCGTGATGGGGGTTCCCAGCTTTTGCAGTTGGTCGCTCCACTCGCGGATCTGTTGGATGTTGTCGCCGGGCAGACCGATGTGGCGGCAGACCGCCCAGATCGGCAGCGGCACGGCCACCCGCTCCACGAAGTCGAACTCCTCCCCGACCGGGAGGCTGTCGAGCAGGCTCACGCAGTAGTCGCGGATGGGCTGCTCGCTCTTGGCGATGGCGCGCGGCGCGAACGAGGACGCCAGTGCCCGGCGCAGCGCCTTGTGCCGCTCCCCGTCGACCGTTCCGATCATGTCGCTGTCCGGGTCGAAGAACATGTCGACGATGTTCTCCCCCATCCTGGCGTCGTTCAGAAAGGCGCCTTGGGTGCTGGTGAACAGCTCGGGGTGGGTCGCGACGTAGCGCACGTCGTTGAACTTGCTGACGACCCACACATTGAGGTCCTCGTAGTGGAACACCGGTGCCTGCGCCCGCATCTGGGCGTACACGGGCCAGGGGTCGTCGGTGTAGAAGGAGGGCTTCTGCAGGTCGACGACACTTTTCAAATCCAGCATGGCGATCACTCCAGGGTCTTGCACAAGGGTGGTGGACCGATTCGGTCGGACACGGATCCGGCGGAAGACCGCGGGTCACCGTGGGAGGAAGTGCTCCAGTCCTGGACGGCCGACCTGGATGTTGCACGACTCGACGACGATGCCCGACGGGCCGCGGTGCAGGGCGATGCGGGTCTGGCCGTCGGCTCCCGGCGTCTTGCCGAAGCACGGAAAGCCGATGCCGTCGAGCCGGCGTTCCTCGCCCGCCATGTCGTCGGTCCAGTACCCGAGATGGTGGAAGGTCGAGTCCGTGGGCGCCTCCAGTGGAGTGCCGGGCACCTGCTCGAACAGTTCCACCGAGAAGGGCAGGTCCAGCGAGAAGCAGACCCGGGTCTCGATGTCGAAGACCTCGTCGGGGGTGGCTCCCTGGGTCTGTCCCGAGAAGTGGTGGATCTTCCCCCAGGTCAGCCGCAGCGCACCGCCGAGTTCGGCCATCGCCTGATCCAGGTCGTCGACCGCGAGTCCGATATGCCAGGGCACCAGTGGGGCATCTGCGGAGGTCATGTCCTGTCACCCGGCCATTCGGTGTCGAACTGAACGAATTCGGCCTTGGCGACCTTGCCCGCCAGGACCGCGCGCACGGCATCGTGCAGCGGGTCGCTGTTGAACGCCAGGAACTCGTCCTCCGAGTCGAAGTCCGCGATCAGCACATAGTCGAAGGTGCCGAACTTGCCGCCGATGTCAGGACCGTGGCTGTAGGAGCGCGGCTGTACCGCGGTACTGACGTAGAGGTCCATCGCCTGGTTGATCTCCCGGGTCTCGGACTCGGTGAGTTCCCGGCTCCATTTCAGTGCCGCTACATGTCTCAGTGCCATCTCACTCACCGTCCACGGGGGTGGGCAGGGTGACGCGCCGCAGCTGGAGAACGTCGAGGGCCACGATCTGCTCGGCCTGCCCGACCAGCGCGGGCAGGTCGTCGACGGCGTTCAACCAGCGCCCGCTGAGCGTGTCGGCGGCGCCACTGGCCAGGTAGACGACGGCGTCCGCGGCGATGTCGGGAGGCATCCAGTTGATCTTCGCCACCAGGTCTCCGAGATACTTGCGGCCCTCGGCGGAGTGGGTGGCGCTCTGACCGAGTTCGGTGAGCACCGTACCCGGGCTCAGGGCGAAGACGGACACGCCGTGCGGGGCTGCCTCGGCCGCGAGGCTGTCGGTGAACCGGACCAGTGCGGCCTTCGAGCTGCTGTAGGCACTGTTGTACGGGTGCCGCTGTGCGGCGGTGCCCGAGACGATGACGATCACCCGCCCGCTTCCCCGTGCCACCATGCCGGGCAGTACCGCCGAGGAGCACAGGAAGGTGCCGAAGAGGTTGACCGTCACGTCGTGCCACCAGGCCGCGCTGTCCTGCTCCCACACCTGGCCGTACGCGGTGTTGCTGCCGGCGTTGTTGACCAGCAGGTCGATCCGCCCGAGTTCCGCCTCGATCCCGGCCACCGCGGACCGGACCGCGGCCTCGTCGGTGACGTCGCAGGTCACGGCCAGTGCCGTTCCGCCCTCCTGCTCGATGAGCTTGGCGGTCTCCGCGACCGCCTCCTCCGGAATGCCGAGGATCGCCACGGCGTGCCCGTCCCGGGCGAGGGCCTGCGCCATCGCTCGTCCGAGTCCGGTTCCCGCGCCGGTAACGACCGCGACCGGTACCCCGTCCCGCGGCTGCCGCGGGTGGTTCTCACTGGTCATCAGTTGCCTGCTTCCTGGGCGTCTGCGATGGGCAGCGGCTGACCGCTGTTGACGTTTTCGGGGGCGCTGGGGCTGTCGCCGCTGGGTTGGGGCCAGCGCAGCAGTGTCCGCAGGCTGCGTCCCAGCAGCCATTCCTTCTCCGCAGATGTGAACTCCTCGGAGTCCAGCAGGTAGTGCAGGGTCTGCGGCCAGGTCGACGGCTTCGAGGACCTGTTCGGGTCGATGCTCTCGGTCCAGTCGCTCCCCCACATGACCCGGGCGACGCCAAATGCCCGGACGACCCGCCGGAGCTGGCGGACGCCGTCGGCGAAGGGGAAGCCGTCCGCCGACAGGCGCTCGATGTGGCACCACTTGATGTGGAGGTTCTCGTAGCCGGCCATGGCCAGTACGGGGTCCAGGCATGCGTCGCGTTCCGGGCCGGAGAGAGTGTCGGCCGGGAAGACGACGCCGCAGTGGTCGAGGACGATGGCGAGTCCCGCGTACTTGGTGAGCGCCGGCCCGAGCGCCGCCGGCTTCTGCGGCATCGTGATGAAGACCGGGACGCGGTGTTCGGCCGCCGCGGCGAACAGCCGGTCGAAGTCGCCCGCCTCCACCCTGTCGACGACGACCTGGCTGCGCGGTTTGGCCACACGGATGCCCAGACAGCCGGGGGTGGAGCCGATGGCGGCGACACGCCGTTCGAGTGCGGGATCGTACTCGTCGACATGGGTGACGTAGGCGAACCGGTCTGGATACCGTCGCGCGGCCGCCTCGGCGAAGGGGTTGGCCGAGACCCACGTGCCGTCCTGGTCCAAGGCGCCCGGGAGGACTCTCCCGTCGGCCGAGACACCGGAGTACTCGTCATGAAGGACCGCGTCCACCCCGACCGCGTTCATGGTGGCGACTGCGGCATCGGCCGCGCCGCTGTAATCGGATGTGGTCCAGGTGGGCGAGATTCGGTTCGCGTGCACCTGGGCGTCGACAATGTCCACTGCAACCTCTTTCGAGGTTAAGCCGGTCGCGGCACAGGTCGGCCTGGTGACGGCGAGCTGCGCGACATACCGGGCGGGTCTCCGAGCAGAGCGAAATGATAACTATCTTATGACTGGTTGTCCACGAGATTTAACACGGTGGCCACCCCCACGCAACGACCCTGACGGAACAGCCGGCAATCGGCCGAGCTCTCCATGCGTCCTTCATTAAGTATGGATATGATTAGCAGGTTAAGTTAGCGTTACGTCGAACGTCAACCACCGCGGGCCGTACGCGCGGTCCGGGCCCGCGAGGCCGCTTCGACGAATCAAGGATGGCGACGCATGACTGACTACAGCTCCGTCTGGCTGGACCTGCTCGGCCTCGACTCGCACCAGCGGTTCTACGACGTCGGAGGCGTTCGAACCCGCAGCATCGAGGCCGGCGAGGGGCCCGCGATGATCTTTCTGCACGGCGCCGGGGGACACGCGGAGACCTGGAGCCGAAATCTGCCCTCGCACGCGGCGCACCGCAGGTGCTTCGCCATCGACATGCTCGGGCACGGCTTCACCGACGCCCCCGAAGGCATCGAGTACACCTCGGACCGGCTCATCGAGCATGTCGTGCGTTTCATGGACACCGCGGGAATCGACAGGGCCGACTTCTGCGGCGAGTCCCACGGGGGCCGGGTCGCGGCGTGGATGGCCATCAAGCACCCGGACAGGGTGTCGCGCCTCGTGCTCAACACCACCGGCGGACTGCCGGTTACCGAGGACCGGCAGCGCAAGGACGTCGCGGAACTCATCGCCCGGACGAGCCAGTCGCTGGACGTGGCCTCGGACGAGGCCGTCCGCGCACGGGTGGCATGGCTCTTCGCCGACCCGGCACTCGTACCCGAGGAGTTCGTCAAGATCCGGCAGGCCATCTACCGCCGGCCCGGCGTCAAGAGGTCTCTGGCGAGCCTGTTCAGCAAGGTATTCGACCCGGCCGACGCCAAGGGCTACCATCTCACCCCGGAGCGCGCCGCCCTGATCGAGGCCCCGACCCTGGTCGTGTGGACCGATCACAACCCGATCCACAACTACGACGACGCGCGCGAGCACCTCTCGCACATCCCGAACGTACGGTTCCACCTGATCGAGGGCGCCGCCCACTGGCCTCAGTACGAACAGGCCGCTACGTACAACGAGGTCGAACTCGGCTTCCTGCTGGCCGACGACGAGGCGCTCGCACGGACGAACGAGTCGCTGGTGTCGGGCGGCTGAGCGCCCTGCGGGAGCGGGCGCGGCGATCCGCGCCCGCTCCCGGGGCCGCCGCGTCACGCCCGATGTTCACCGTCGGGAAGTTCGAACTGGACGACGACCTGATCCTCGACCAGCGGGGCCAGCACCGCCCGCAACGCGTCATGGGCCGGATGGACACTGTAGGCCCGCCATCCGGCGGCGTCGTCGAACCGCGCCAGGACCCCGTAGTCCCAGTTCTTGGGCCGCTCCCCCGCGTCGACTCCGTGCACGAACGCGCGCACCGTGTCCGACTCCTCGCCGAGCACCACCAAGGCCCGCCGTACGTCCGCGAGTTCCTCGGGGCTCAGGGCATGGCTCCACTTCAAAAGCGCGACATGCTGAAACATCCTGCTGTTCTCCTGACTTGTCCACGATGTGCCGGGGTCGGCTGCCGAACCTGTTGCGCTCAGCTACCACCCCTTATAATATGCAGATATTAAGCATGATTACATCGCTGTGGCGACTCCCTATCGCCCCGACCAGGAGCTGACACGTTGCTCGCACACCATCTTGGCTATGTGGCCTTGCAGGTCGACGATCTCGACAGTGCCATCGCTCTGTTCGAGGACTGCCTCCACCTGCAGCTCAACGAGCGACGTAACGGCGTCGCCTTCCTCGGCAGTGCCGGCGATCATCACTGGGTCGAGCTGCGGCATGTCCCCGGCGCGGAACCCGGTCTGGTCAAGATCGCGTTCGCCCTCGATCCGGACACCAGCTTCGAGCAGGCGGAACAGGCGCTGGAAGCAGCCGGGGTCGACTACCTGCGGGGCGGATCGGTCACCGACGACCGGATACGCCAGTGGCTGCGTTGCTCCGATCCGAACGGTTTCGAGGTCGAGCTCTTCCGCGGCATGGTCCGAGCCGCCGGCGCTCCGCACCCGAAGTGGGCCCGGCTCGAACGCCTGGTCCATGTCGCCTTCTCCGTCACCGACATGGAGAAGTCGCTGCACTTCTACACCGGTGTCCTCGGCTTCGGCGAGTCGGACTGGATCGAGGACACGACGGTGTTCCTGCACGCCTCCGACCGGGCCCACCACTCCCTCGTCCTGCAGGACCGCCCCGGTCCCGCCCGGGTCAACCACCTGTGCGTCCAGACGGAGACCTTCGACGACCTCATGCGAGCGCGCGCGGTCGTCAAGACGGCCGGTCTGGAGCTGCGGGACGACCTGCTCAAGCACGCCCCCTCCGGCTCTGTGGGCTTCTACTTCGAGGGCGTGCCCGAGGGACTCGGGCTGGAGTTCTGCCACAACCACGCGACCGTCCCGCAGAACCACGTGCCCGGCACCTACGCCCGGACCCTGCAGGCCAAGGACGTATGGCAGCCCCCGGCGTCGACGGTGCGCCTCGGCGAGAAGTAGTCCGGACCGGCCGCCGGGCTGTACGGGGATCCACAGCGCAGGGAGGCCGGTGCCTTTGGCAC
>NZ_JBHUUW010000134.1:0-6624 GCF_042670825.1 Streptomyces sp. NPDC057137
CCGCCAAGGCCGAGCGCACGCGTCACGGTGTGAGCCTTGGCGGCCCCCGGGGAACCCTGGCACGGCGAAGCTGCCCGACCGACGAGGGACCCCTCCCGCTCAGGCCCCGATTCTGCCGGAGTTCCGGCGCGCCAGGTGGTGGGGTAGCCCCTGTGGGTGGGTGTCTGCAGGATCGTCCCCGGGTGATGTGCCGGCCGGGCGTACCGTGGAGTGGGAGGTGGTGAGTTGATGGTTACGGAGCTGGCCGACAACGTCCGCAAGTACCGGCGTCGCGCGGGGATGAGCCAGGAGGAACTGGCGCATGCCGCAGGCGTATCGCCGGGCACGGTTCGCAAGGCCGAGCAGGGCGGCACTCTCCGCATGGAGACTCTGCACACGCTCGCCCGAGCGCTTGGGGTGACCACCGCCGCGTTGATGGCGTCCGATGTCCCGGAGCCCGTCGGGCAGACCGAGGAGCCGAACCGCGTCAATCTGATCCAGCTCCGCGCCGCCCTCACTCCAGCCGTCGGACTTGTGGACCAGGACGCCGAAGCCGTGGGCGAGGAACCGAACCTGCGCACCTTCCGACGGACGCTGCAAGACGCACGGGTGCTGTACTTCTCCGACCGCTACAAGAGCGTCGCCGCCCAACTGCCGGTCCTGCTGCGTGATGCCGGGAGGGCCGTCGCCTACTACGACAGCGGGGACGAGCACCGGCAGGCCCTGCTCGCCCGCGCCGAGGCGCTGCGTCTGGCCGGCACCTACCTCACCCAGGTACGGCAATACGACATCGCGTACGCCGCCGTGCGCGGCGCCATCATGGACGCCCGTCAGGCCGGAGACATGCTTGCGGCGGGCTCAGGTGTCGGCTGCATGTGCTGGCTGCTGGTGCGCCAGGGCCGCTTGGACGAGGCGGAACAGGTCGCTGCCCGGAGCATGGACGCGGTGGAGCCGAAGATCACCGGCGCCGAGCCGGACCACTATGCGGTGTGGGGCGGCCTGGCTATGGAGGCCGCCGCCGCAGCCGCGAGGAACAACCGTCCCGACGAGGCGAAGGCGTACCGTCAGGCCGCCCGGGTTGCGGCAACCGTGGTCGGCACAGCGCATCGCAACGTCTCCCGGCACTGGTCCGTCTTCGGGCCGGTCACCGTCGCGGTCAAGGCACTCGAAGACTCCCTGGTCATCGGCGACGCCCGCGCGGTGGTGCGCAAGGCAGGCGAGCAGGAGGAGTTGTCGCCCAAGGCGTGGAAGCGCCTGGGCAGGCCCAGCACCAACGACGGGAACCGCTTCACCCTCGATGTGGCGCGCGCCCACACCTGGACCGGCGACCTGTCCGCCGCCATGGACGAGTTGACCCGCGCCAGGGAAGCCGCCCCACAGTGGCTGCGGCACCAGAACGGGGCCGCCGAGACCATGCAAGAGATCCTCGGCAAACGCAAGCGCACCCTCACGACAGAGATGCGCGAAATGGCCGACTACCTGGGCGTCGTCGGGTAGATGCCACGCAGCGTGGCAGTTCGTGAACCGAGAGTCGCGAACTGCCATGACTCCTGGCTGGGGTGACGATCAGTCAGTGCCTAGGGTCGGTGTGTCCACCATCAGTGACCCAGGCCAGGGGTGCCCAGTGAGCCAGCCCAGGAGCGATGCCGACCGCATGCGTCGCAGAGAGCTGTACGACGCCGCGTCGGGCGGGGGAGGTCCCCGCTTACTGCCGTGGACCAGCCCGGAGGGAAAGCCCTGCTACCTGAGCACCGACGGCCGGGGCTACCTCTCCACCCTCGCAGACAGCATCGAGACGGTACAGCTCAGCATGGGCCAGGAATTGCTGGAGTACGCCCGCGACGCCACGGCACCTGGGGCGAAATCCCGGTCGGCGACCGAATACCGCTGGCTGGCCCGCCGGTTGACAGAAGCCCTGACGGACGCGCTCAGGGTCGCGGACTCGCGCGGACAGCGCATCCCGGATCAGGAAGTGGCGACCGAGGATGCCTGACTCTCCGAACGCCGGCGCACCAGTACGCGATGCCTCTCGGGGGCGCTACCGCTTCCGCGAGTACCGCGTGACCACCGTCCCCGACCCTCTGGCGCTGCCGACCATGGAGGCGGTCTGCGTCACTGGCGAAGAGCGCAGCTGCGGTGCCACGTCAGGCACGCTGCACACCTCGGACGAGCTGACCCGTTGGATCGCCGGACACCGCGCCCAGAGCGGCCACGAACTGTATGAGCAGACCGTCCGCGCCCTCGTCCGTGCCGAGCCTGGCGCATGGCAGTGAAGTCCCCGAGGGTGACACCACGCTAGCGGCAACGCGACCGCGCGGCCCGAGCCCTTGACGGCAGTAGCGACGGCAACACCCACGGATTCCCCCGCACAACCACGGACACCAGAGGAACCCGAAACAGGCGCTGACCTGCAAAGAAGCAGGTAGAAGGTGTCCGCGTAGCACACGTACTATGTGCTGGCGGGGGATACCCCGGTGCTAGTTCATAATTCTGGCCCGTGTGCCATCGCCATCGATGCAGTTCAACTGAAGAAGAAATACAACAAGCATGCGGCGGACTTCGGTCTCCCAAAGAACTACAACTTCAAGAATGGAGAGAAATGGGCTGATGTGATTCGGGAGCACGTGAACAGCTCTGAGACATTTAGGCTTGGGGGCACGTACCGTGGAGACGATGTTGTCCATCACCTCAATCCATCGACAGGCTTGAACGTGATGCATACTGTCAATGGTCAGTTCATCAGTGGGTGGAAGCTGAACCCGCAGCAGCTCAATAACGTGCTCATGAGGGGTTCGTTGTAAGGGGATTCTTTTGGTGCCATCAGCTTATTTGATTCTCCTCGAGATCTTTGTGGAAGGACGTATCACCACGGATGAGTTTGAGGGTCTCTATCTGTTCGCCTTCAAGAATGATCGGGAATTCCATGGGGAGCAAATCTATGAGGTTCTCAACGTTCTCTTCGGGCAGGTAGACGCTTACTGTGGTGACGAGTCGCTATTCAGTCCCGGGGATGTGAGTCCGGACGCGCTCAGAGCTGCAGGGGAAAGAGCGCTGGGATCTTTGCGGAACCTGGAACGAAGTGGTGCGTGAGCGGTCCTGCGCTTCTCGGTGAACCATCCTCGGATGATTCCGGCGAGGGGTTCACCGTTGTTCACGACAGGTGTTCAGCATGGCGCTTTCAATCGAGAAAAGCGACGTGGTTTTCCAGAGGTCGGTGAACGGGATGGTGGCTGGTCATTGTCCGTATTGCTGGCGGTAGCCGCCGATCTAGTGGGGCCCCATGGT
This sequence comes from Streptomyces sp. NPDC057137, assembly GCF_042670825.1. Lineage (NCBI taxonomy): Bacteria > Bacillati > Actinomycetota > Actinomycetes > Kitasatosporales > Streptomycetaceae > Streptomyces > Streptomyces sp. NPDC057137. Next base: position 3,265 of record NZ_JBHUUW010000134.1, read on the forward strand.
CGGGACGTGAATCTCCAACAGTGCAATGAAATTCCAGAGCCTGTAGATGTTTGGTGTGGCCGCACTCTCTTCTGCGCGTGATTACTGAGTCGGAATTTCAGCCCAAGCCTGAAGTGCCGGAAGGCGACTTTGCTGTCTTTTTGACCCCGCTGCTGCCTGGTGGGTTGGTCTACCAATCGTATCCAGCATGTCCCGGTGGTGCAGATGGTCTCTCCGATAGCCCGATGGGCTTCTCCATGTCAGACGCTTCGATCGAGCGCAGAGTCGAGGACGGCCGTTGGTCATAGGGAGAAGAGTATTGACAGGCAGTATGCCCAGGGAAGGTCAGAGTCCCAGTCGCAGAGACGCCGAGGTTTGCTGGTTGGCCTTGCTTACCGGCGCGGCGTCGCGGGACGAGGTGCATGAGTGGGCAGAGTCGTGGGTCTTGGATGAAGAGGGGAAGATTCGTGACCCCATGGTTCGTACCGCACTTCAGCGGCTGCACGGATTCGATCTGGTGGTGGATCCCGAGAGGTCTGGCGTAGTCCGCCATGGAGGCGGTCCGGAATATGTCTGGTCGCTGAGTGAAATCGAGAACGAACTGCAGTCCTGGCGCACCAACTGCGCCCTTTACGATTCGGATCCTCAGGAATATAGGAGGGTGATACGCGAGCGGCTTCGCGTATACACAGACGATCCCGAATCCGGAGAGCGTTGACGTAATGGCGTCCGTGGGCGAAGCCCACGGTTTACATGGCTCGTACCGAGCGGGCTCGGTGACGCCGGAAAGCAGTCGGGGCGACCGCCGGCTCGGTGCCCCGGGCCCTCGCCCCCCACCTGGTTTGACCCCCCACCCAGCCGCCCCGTACTCTTGACCCTCGGCGTGTTTTTGTGCGCGCCGCCTCCTGAGCACCTCACCTTCCGGTGGCTGTCCTCGACGCCGTCGGCGGAGGCCGCTCGTCCGATCCGGATGCAGCGGGGCCCCCGGGCCTCGTGAGCGGCTGGCTTCAGGAGTCCCGTTCCGAGCGAGAGTGAGTTCCGCGTGTACGCCATCGTGCGCAGCGGTGGTCGTCAGCACAAGGTTGCTGTTGACGACATCGTTGAGGTTGACAAGATTCCCACTGCCAAGGTTGGCGACACGGTCGAGCTCTCGACCCTGCTCGTGGTCGACGGCGACGCCGTGACCAGCGACCCGTGGGTCCTGGGCGGCATCAAGGTCACCGCCGAGGTCGTGGACCATCACAAGGGCGCGAAGATCGACATTCTTCGCTACAAGAACAAGACCGGCTACCGCCGTCGTCAGGGTCACCGCCAGCAGTACACGGCGATCAAGGTCACCGCTATTCCCGCGGCCGCGAAGAAGTAAGGGACTGAGGAGACATGGCACACAAGAAGGGCGCATCGTCCACCCGTAACGGGCGCGACTCGAACGCTCAGCGGCTCGGCGTGAAGCGCTTCGGCGGTCAGGTCGTGTCCGCCGGTGAGATCCTCGTCCGCCAGCGTGGCACCCACTTCCACCCCGGCTCGGGTGTGGGCCGTGGTGGCGACGACACGCTGTTCGCGCTCGCCCCCGGGGCGGTCGAGTTCGGCAAGAGCCGTGGCCGCAAGGTCGTGAACATCGTTCCGGTCGCCGAGTAGTTCGGTACCCGTAGAGCGATTTCGATCGGTTTCTCGCGAGGGCGGACCTCACTTCCCGTTGGGGAAGCGGGTCCGCCCTTCGCTTGTTCAACTGTCTGAACGCATGAATTTCCGTATGTACTGGAGGCACCACCATGACCACCTTCGTGGACCGCGTCGAGCTGCATGTCGCCGCGGGTAACGGAGGCCACGGCTGCGCCTCCGTTCACCGTGAGAAGTTCAAGCCGCTGGGCGGACCGGACGGTGGCAACGGCGGCCGTGGCGGAGACGTCATCCTGGTCGTCGACCAGTCGGTGACCACACTGCTCGAGTACCACCACTCGCCGCACCGCAAGGCCACCAACGGCAAGCCCGGCGAGGGTGCCAACCGTTCCGGCAAGGACGGCCAGGACCTCGTCCTGCCGGTCCCCGACGGCACGGTCATCCTCGACAAGAAGGGCAACGTCCTCGCCGACCTCGTCGGCCAGGGCACCACCTACATCGCCGCCGACGGCGGCCGTGGCGGGCTCGGCAACGCCGCTCTCGCCTCCGCCCGCCGCAAGGCCCCCGGCTTCGCGCTCCTCGGCGAGCCCGGCCGCTCCGGCGACGTCGTCCTGGAGCTCAAGACCGTCGCCGACGTCGCGCTCGTCGGCTACCCGAGCGCCGGCAAGTCGTCGCTGATCTCCGTGCTCTCCGCGGCCAAGCCCAAGATCGCCGACTACCCGTTCACGACGCTCGTCCCCAACCTGGGTGTCGTCACCGCCGGCTCGACCGTCTACACCATCGCGGACGTCCCCGGCCTGATCCCGGGCGCCAGCCAGGGCCGTGGTCTCGGCCTGGAGTTCCTGCGCCATGTGGAGCGCTGCTCGGTCCTCGTACACATCCTGGACACCGCCACGCTGGAGTCCGACCGCGACCCCATCTCCGACCTCGACATGATCGAGGAGGAGCTGAAGCAGTACGGCGGCCTCGACGACCGCCCGCGTATCGCGGTCCTCAACAAGATCGACATCCCGGACGGCCTGGACCTGGCCGAGATGATCCGTCCCGAGCTCGAAGCGCGCGGACTGCGCGTGTACGAGGTCTCCGCCGTGGCCCGTACCGGCCTCAAGGAACTCTCCTTCGCGCTCGCCGAGATCATCGCCGCCCAGCGCGCGGCCAAGCCCGTGGAGGAGGCCACCAGGGTCGTCATCCGCCCCAAGGCGGTCGACGACTCGGGCTTCACCGTCGAGCTGGAGGAGGACGGCCTGTACCGCGTACGCGGCGAGAAGCCCGAACGCTGGGTCAGGCAGACCGACTTCAGCAACGACGAGGCGGTCGGCTATCTCGCGGACCGGCTCAGCCGGCTCGGCGTCGAGGGTGCACTCACGAAGGCCGGTGCCCGCGCCGGTGACGGCGTCGCGATCGGCCCCGAGGACGACGCGGTCGTCTTCGACTGGGAGCCGACGGTGATGGCCGGCGCGGAGATGCTCGGCCGGCGTGGCGAGGACCACCGTCTGGAGGTGCCCCGCCCGGCCGCCATCCGGCGCAAGGACCGGGACGAGGAGCGGGACGACGCCGACAAGGAGTACGACGAGTTCAAGCCGTTCTAGCGGCTGGGCCGCGAGGCCGTCGGGGCTCCGCCGGGCTGCGGCCGGCCCGGGTCCGACTCCCGTTCGGTTCCGGTTCGGTTCTGTAGCCGTCCATTTCGAGCGGTGACGACTCGAATACATGACGTAGTGCCGCCGGTCGTCAAGGCCGCGGTCCGCTCCCTCCGGAGCGGAC
>NZ_JBHUUW010000135.1:0-5973 GCF_042670825.1 Streptomyces sp. NPDC057137
AGGGCCACCGGGAGGATCCCGGTGGCCCGCACGTCGGCTGTCGCCGCGGGAGTTACCTCGGCGGTGTCGGCCGGGTCGCGGTGAGCCCGATCTGCTTCTTGAGCATCCGGCCGCCGTCACCGGTGAGCCGGAGGTAGTAGTCCGACGAGCAGGCCGTGCCGTCCTCGTCGAGGGCCCAGATACCGGAGCCGGCCGGAACCTGCGAGCCGTTCTCCGCGGTCTTGGCGATCTGATTGCCCTCGTTGTACTCGTCGAACATGGAGATGTAGATCCCCGCGACGTTGAGCCGGCACATGTTGTAGAACTGCCGCCACATGAAGTCGCCGTGCGCGCGATGCCTGGACTGGAGGTCTCCCGGCATCACACAGGGCTGGTAGTCGATGCCACTGGCGTTGCAGTCGGCCTGGTCGGGGGTGTTGACGTCCCGGTAGAACTGGTCGGCCTGGGCGACGGTGCCCATCCGCCCGACCATCCACGGCGAGATCATGTTGAACGCGTGGTAGACGCCGGAGAAGCCGGGCCTGGAGTCGCTGTTGCCGTTGCGCCAGTGCGTCGGCACGCCTCCGATGACGTAACAGCCCTGCCCCTTGAACCAGTTGATGACGTCCAGGCACTCCGGGGGTGCGAACGGGCGCTTGTCGTCGGCGAAGCCGAAGCCCCAGATACAGACGACCGGCTTGCCGTTCTGCTTCGCGTACATGCTCGAAGACGTGTACGCCTTCATCTTGTTCGTCCAGTCCTGCTTGATCTCCGACTGCATGGCCCGCCAGTCGGTGACGTCGTACATGATGTAGAACTTCCGGCCGTTGGCCTCGGCCGACTGACGCACCTTGCGCGCCATCGCGTCCCGCATCGGGCCCTCGCCACCCACGGGGTTGAACCGCTGCAGTGCCGCGGTGTCGCAGTTGTTCTCGCGCATCCACCGGAAGTGGGTGTCGACGGTCTGCTGATCGTGCGAGGAGAAGAGCGTGGCCGGCTGGCCGTTGTTCAGATTCGGGTACGCCGTGGGGAATGACCGGGTGTACTCCCGCATATCCGGCCACGACTTGATGGTGTTATTGCTGAGGGACGGCGGCTGGCCGGCGTTCTGGCTCCAGTGCCACCACATGTCGATCGGCGAGCCGTCGCCCTTGGCGGCGAACCAGCCCTGATACCCGACGCTGATCTTGCCGACCACATCGCCGGGGGGACTCGCGGCGGGTGCCGCTTGCGCCCTGCCTCGCGGGACGGGTGCGGCGCCCGCCTGCTGACTGCCGAGGACACCACCGGCCGCTGCTGTGCCGGCCAGCGCCGATGCGAGCACGGCGCGTCTTGAAATACTCACGGAGTATTTCCTCCCACTAGAAATCTGCCTGAAATACGCGGATCCACGGGGGTGGGGGGAATTACAGGCGGCGGCAGCCCGCCCGCCTCCATGGCGCACCATCGCAAAGTAACCGTTTCGAGATGGCCACCACAAGGCCCGCGCAGGGCCTTTGTCCAGACCAATCCAAAGGAAGTGTCAGCCTATTTTCTTTACGCTTTCCGTTTCCAGTGGAATGCGAATGGAATGCGGAAAGCACACGGTTTCCACGCCTCTTGATCGCGGACCGTGTCCCCCCGGTGCGCTCCCCCCGTGTCTCTCTGCGCTCGCGTGCGCCTCGAACGACAGGGGCATTTCTCCGTTGACACCGTTTGTGTGGACATCGTTGGAGCATGACGAGGGGGAGGTGCGCGGTGCACGGACCCGCGACTGCCGGCTGGCTGGTCGTGGCGCTCTGCGCGGCGGCCGGGACCTACTGTCTGCTGAGGCTGCGCGGCGCCCCCGGCGCGGGACGTGGCACGGCGGGCGGCGAGGCGCTGATGGGATTGGGGATGGCGGCGATGGCCGTGCCCGCGGCGGTGATCACCCCGCCTCGCTGGGTCTGGCTGTCGTACGCGGCGGTGTTCGGGGTCGCCGCGCTGCGCACACTGGGCCCGGCCCGTAGATCGTCGCACCATCTGCACCATCTCGTGGGCATGCTCGCCATGGTCTACATGTCGGTGGCGATGGCCCTGCTCCCGGGCGACGCGCACAGCGCACACGGCGACGGCGACGGCGGCGCGGGCGGCACCCCGCTGGCCACGGGCGTGCTGCTGATCTACTACGCGGGTTTCGTGCTGTGGACGGGCGCGCGACTGCTCCCGCTGCAGACCGTGACCGCGCCGGACGGCGGCGGCCCGGGGCTTCCGGGTCCCGCTGCCGGACCGGTGACGGGAGTGGCGACGGAAGTAGTGACGGAGACCGAGACCGGCGTACGGGCAGACCGGCCCGAGCTGGCACTGGCCTGCCGGCTCTCCATGGGCATCGCGATGCTCGCCATGCTGCTCACGCTCTGACGTACGGCACGCAGGACACGTACGACACGGAGGGCGGGCGGCCGGCGAGTACGGCACCTACCACACGTACGACGACCGTGTCCTGCGTCACTTGCCGCCCGCGGCCGACCCTCTGAGCGGCACCGCACTCATAAGCTGGTGACCATGATGGTCTCCCTCGTGCTGCTGACGCTCGCTGCGCTGGCCGCCGTGGTCGCCCCGCGGCTGCTGGCCCGCGCCGAATGGCCCGAGCGCGAGCCCGTGGTGGCTCTCTGGGTCTGGCAGTGCGTGGTGGCCGCCGTGCTGCTGTGCTTCGCCCTCGCCATGACCTTCAGCGCGGCGGCTGCCTGGCTGGCCGTGCGGGGACATGTCTTCGCCCCGGCCCCGAGCGGGGTCGTCGAGGCGTACGCGCTCGGCGCGCACCGTCCCTGGTCGGCGGTGCTGGCCGTGACCCTCGCGGCCGGCGGGCTGTGGACGGGCGCGATGCTCACGCGCGAGATCCACCGGGCGCACACGCGCCGCAAGCAGCGCCGTACCGAACTGCTCGTCCGCTCACCGCTGTTGCCCGGCGAGGAGTCCGGCGGCGGCCCGCTGGTCGTCCTGGAGGGCGAGCGTCCGGGCGCCTGGTGGCTGCCGGGCGCCGCACCGCAGCTCGTCATCACCACGGCCGCCCTGCGGCGGCTCAAGGGCCGCCAGCTCGACGCCGTGCTGGCCCATGAGCAGGGCCACGCCCGCGCACGGCACGACTGGCTGCTGCACTGCTCGTCGGCGCTCGCCAACGGTTTCCCACAGGTGCCGGTCTTCGCCGCGTTCCAGGGCGAGATGCACCGCCTGGTCGAGCTGGCCGCCGACGATGTCGCCTCGCGCCGTTTCGGCCGGCTGACGATCGCGCTCGCGCTGGTCGAACTGAACGAGGACCGCGGGGTGTTCGGACCCTGCCCGACCCCCGACGCCGAGCTGCCGCGCCGGGTGGACCGGCTGCTGACACCCCTCCCCCGGCTCACGGCGGGCCGCAGACTGCGGCTGACGGCCGCGGCGGCGCTGGTGCCCGCAATCCCGCTGGTGGTGGCATTCGTTCCGGCGCTGCGCGCCCTGGGATAGCTTTGCGGGCCCTTCGTCGTTAAGGATCAGTCCATGCAATCCCCCGCGGTCCCCCCGCCGTCACGGCCGGCCTCGCCGGCACCGTCCACGCCGCCGGGAGCCGTGACACCGGCCCGTGTCGGTCTCGTGCTGGGCGTGGCCTCCGTCGTGCTGGTCGCGCTGGTGGCCGCCGAGTGGGGTCCGCTGCTCTCCTGGGACCGGAGCGTCGCCGTCGACCTGCACCGGCAGGCGGTGGCCGACCCGGGCCTCACGCACGCGAACCGGATTCTCACCGACTGGGCGTGGGACCCCTGGACGATGCGCCTGCTGACGGCCGTCGCCTTCTTGGTCCTCTGGTTCCGCGGCTCACGCCTCCTGGCCTGTTGGGTCGCGCTGACGAGCCTGGTGGGCGGTCTGATCTCGCAGGGTGTGAAGGCCGCCGTCGGACGCGAGCGCCCCGTCTGGCCGGACCCGGTCGACTCGGCGCACTACGCGGCGTTCCCCTCGGGCCACGCGATGACCGCGACCGTCACCGTCGGCATGCTCCTGTGGCTGCTGCGACGGCACGGTCTCACCGGTCCGCTGTGGACCGTCCTGCTGGTGGTGGGGATCGTGTCGGTGATCGGCGTCGGGTTCACCCGCGTCTGGCTGGGGGTGCACTGGAGTTCGGACGTCATCGGCGGCTGGCTGTTCGGAACGTGTCTTGTGGCCCTGTCGATCGCCACGTACGAAGGACGGGCCTTGTCCCGGTGGCGGTGACCCGGCAAGGTCGGAACCATGAAGATCAAGGGTGTGCTTTTCGACTTCTCAGGAACTCTGTTCCGCATCGAATCGGCCGGCTCCTGGCTCCGGGCCGTACTCGACGAGTTGAGTGTGCCGGTGCCGCCCGATGAGGTCCGGCGGTACGCGGTCCAACTGGCCGTCGCGGGCGCCCTGCCCGGCGGGCCGACGCCGCAGCAGCTGCCGCCGGATCTGGCCGGGCTGTGGGCCACGCGGGACGAGAGCGCCGAGCGGCACCGGGCCGCGTACACCGGCCTCGCCCGGCAGGTCGCGCTCCCCGACCCAAGGCTCTACGACGCGCTCTACGAGCGCCACCGCACGCCGGACGCCTGGCGGCCGTACGCCGACACGGCCGAGGTGCTCGGCACTCTGAAGCGCGAGGGCATCGGCGTCGGCGTGATCAGCAACATCGGCTGGGACCTGCGTCCGGTCTTCCGCGCGCACGGTCTGGACGACCTCGTGGACGCGTACGTGCTGAGTTACGAGCACGGCGTCCAGAAGCCGGACGTACGCCTCTTCGGCGCGGCCTGCGAGGCCATCGGACAGGACCCGCGCGACGTGCTGATGGTCGGGGACGACCGGGAGGCGGACGGCGGGGCCGCCGAACTGGGCTGCGCCGTGCACTTCGTGGACCATCTGCCGGTGGAGGAACGCCCGGCGGGCCTGCGGCCCGTCCTCGCCCTCACGCGCTGAGGAGACCCCCTCGGGACGTCGCCACGGCGGCTGTTGACCTCAAGCGTGGTTGACGTTGTTGCCTCGTGGTGGAAGGCGACGGCCGCCACGGGAGGGGACGACAGGGATGACCGACATCGGTATCTATCTCGGGACCGACGAGATCACGGAGAGCGCGCGCGATGCCGAGCGCCTGGGCTTCGAATCGGTCTGGGTCTGGGACCACTTCACGGGGCGATACCCGGCGATGCTCGCCCCGGAGGTGGTGCTGGCGACGGCGGCGGCCGTCACGGAGCGGGTGCGCGTCGGCTACGGCGTACTGCTCGCCGCCGTACGCCCGCTCCCGCTGCTGGCGAAGGAGCTGGCGTCGCTCCAGTACGTCTCGCGGGGGCGGCTGCTGGTGGGGATCGGGGACGGGCGGGGCGCGTGGGAGCGCTGGCACGGGGGCCTGCGTGACGCGCCCGTGTGGGACGCGCTGGGCGTACGGCGTACGGAGGCCGAGGCGCGTACCGAGGAGGCGCTGCGGCTGCTGCCCCGGCTGGTCGGGGGCGAGCCGACCCGGATCGCCCCCGACGGCGCCGGGGCGGGGGTCGAGATCACGCTCGCGCCCGCGGTGTCCGCTCCGCCGCTGTTCGTCGCGGGCGGAGCGGAGGAGGCGGTGCTGCGGCGGGCGGTCGCGTGCGGCGCGGGGTGGTTCCCTGCGGTGATCTCTCCGGCCCAACTCGCCGACGGGGTACGGAGACTGCGGCGGTACGCCGAGGAGGCGGGCCGTCCCGTCCCGCCCGTCACCGTGGCCGTGCCGATCCAACTGGACGTCCCGGCCGGGGAGGTGGCCGCCGCCAGGGACGCCCTGGTCCGGATGGTCGTGGAGGCGTACGACGTCGACCCCGACCAGGCCGCGGGCGTCGGGATCGTGGGCACGCCCGAGCAGGCGGCGGAGCGGCTCGCCGCGTTCGTCGCGGCCGGCGCCGACCGGATCGTACTGAGCGGGGGCTCGGCCGAGGACTGGCGGACCAGTCATGAACTGCTGGCGCGGACGGCGGCGCTGCTGAACACCTGAGCCGTCGACGCGGTACGTGCGGATGCCCGGCCGGGGTCCCCGGC
>NZ_JBHUUW010000136.1:0-5294 GCF_042670825.1 Streptomyces sp. NPDC057137
GGCCGGGGGTGACCCGGCCGGCGGACCCGAAGCCTTCACCTGCCTTTCAGGCATTTCGGGGGGTTGGGAAAGCTCTACCGCTGGATTAGGTGGTGGAGCCGATCAGCAGGTAGTCGTACATACCGAGGTACGCCTGGGTCACGGTGACGTTGGTCGCCGAGTCCGGGCGGTACAGCAGGTTCTTGCGGTAGATCAGCGGCACGACGGAGGCGTTCTCCATGACGAGCTTGTCGACCCCGCCCCACGCCTTGGTGCGGGCGGCGGCGTCGGTCTGCGCGATACCGTCCGACAGCGCCTTGTTGATCGTCGGGTCGTCCAGCTCCATCAGGTTGTTGCCGCCCGAGGGCTTGATGGCGGAGCCGTTGACGATCTGGTCGAGGAAGCCGAAGCCGGTCGGCCAGTCGGCGCCCCACGCCATCATCATCATGCCGAGGTCGTGCTCCTTGACGTAGCTCGGAACACCGGCGAAGTTACCGAAGTACTTGCCCGACGGGTACTGCTTGATCTCCGCCTCGATGCCGACCTTCTTCAGCGAGGCCTGGATGGCGGTCGCCATCTGCACCTCGTCGGGACGGTCGGAGCGGGCCGTCAGGTTGGTCTTGAAGCCGTTCGGCTGACCGCAGTCCGCGAGGGCGGCCTTGGCCTTCGCGACGTCGCCCTTGTTGCCCTCGGTCTGGTACAGATCGAACTTCTCGTACCCGTTGACCGTCGGCGGGAGCAGCGTGCTCGCCACGTCGCCCTTGGTGTCGCCACCGAGCGCGGCCTGGACGGACGCCTTGTCGACCGCGTACTGCACGGCCTTGCGGCAGTCCGCGTTGTCGAAGGGCTTCACCTTCGTCGACAGCGCGAGGTACGAGGTGGCGCCGGCGTACGAGTTGTCCGTCTTCGCCTTCTCGCTCTGCTTGGTGAGGACCTTGGGCTGGGTCTTCGTCTGAAGGCCGGTGCCCGCGGCGTCCACCGTGATGTTGTCGCTCATCAGGTGCTGGTCGACCGTGGTCGGGTTGACCTTGAACTTGATGGTGATCTTGTCGGCGAGCGCCGGGCGGATCGGGTCGGTGGCCTTGTCCCAGTGCGGGTTGCGCACGAGGGTCGCGCTGCGGCCCTCGTTGTACGACTCGAACTTGTACGGGCCCGACGACGCGATCGCCTTGACGTACTCGGCGCCCTTGTCCTTCGCCGCCGGCACGGGGGCCGTCTGCGAGAAGGTCGCCAGGTAGTCGAAGTCGGCGAACGGCTTGTTGAGCTTGAAGATGATGGTCTGGTCGTCCGGGGTCTCGATGGACTTCAGACCCTCGGCGGACTTGTCCTTGTACGGGCCCTTGTACTTGTCGCCGCCCTCAAGGTAGGCCTTGAAGTAGGTGGGACCGTGCGAGAGGGCCTCCGGCGCGAAGTTGCTGCGCTCGATGGCGTACTTGACGTCCTTGGACGTGACCGGGCTGCCGTCGTCGAACTTGACGCCCTTGCGCAGCTTGTACGTCCAGGTCTTGGCGTCCGCGCTCGGCTCGCCCAGCGACTCGGCGAGGTCGGGGACGACCTCCAGGCCTTCCTCGCCGGCGGCCGGCTTGAAGGTGGTGAGCGTACGGCCGTACAGCCGGGAGAAGTTCTGCACCCAGCCGTAGTAGGTGTTGCCCGGGTCGAGGGAGTCCGGCACGTCCGAGTGCTCGAAGGTGACGGTGCCCCCCTTCTTGTCGGACTTGTTGACGACCGAGGTCAGTCCGGCGTCGATGCCGGCGCCGCCGCCCTTGCTGTCGTTGTCCTTGCTGTCCGAGCCGCCGCACGCCGACGCGCTGAGCGCCAGCACGATGGCTGTCGCCAGGACAGCTGTCGCTTTCTTGGTCTTCATCCTGAGGAAAGCCCCTCTATCAATGGATACGGCACGGAGCTCAAGGTCGGCCGCTGTGGATGGTGCTGAGTGTTACGTGGGTGCTGCGTGGGGTTGGTGCGTGGGTGGTTACTTGCTGCGGGGGTCGAGTGCGTCACGCAGCCCGTCACCCAACAGGTTGAAGGCCAGCACGGTGATGAAGATCGCCATGCCGGGCACGAACATGTAGTGCAGATCGACCTCGTACAGGTCCACCGCGGTGGTGAGCATGCCGCCCCATGAGGCCTGTGGCGGGGCGATGCCCACTCCGAGGAAGCTCAGACCGGCCTCGAAGAGGATGTTGGTGGGGATCAGGAGCGTCGAGTAGACGAGGATCGGCGCCACGAGGTTCGGCAGCAGTTCCCGGAAGAGGATGAAGGGCCCTCGGGCCCCCAGACTTCGGGACGCGTCGACGAACTCGCGCCGGCGCAGGCTCATGGTCTGCGCGCGCACGATCCGGCCCATGTAGGGCCAGTTGAAGAAGCCGATCACGAAGATCAGCACCGCGATCCGCAGCGGTAGTCCGCTGAGTCCGAAGGCGCCGTCCTGGAGGGCGGCGGAGATCGAGATCGCGAAGAGCAGCAGCGGGAAGGCGAGGAAGGTGTCCATCAGCCGGCTGACGACGGCGTCGACCCAGCCTCCGTAGTAGCCGGCGATGACGCCGAGGAGGGTGCCGATCGCCACGGAGAGCAGGGTGGCTCCGGCGGCGACGAGGAGCGAGACCCAGGAGCCCTCGATGATGCGGGCGAGAAGGTCACGGCCGAGGCCGGGCTCCACACCGAGCGGGTGGTCCCAGCTCATGCCGCCCCAGGCGCCCTTGGGGGCGAGGAGCTCCGGGTCCACCAGGTCCTGGTTCAGCGCGTTCGGGTCGAGGTCGAAGATGGCCTGGATGGGCTTGGCCAGTATCGCGAGGAGGACCAGGAGGATGACAACGATGCCGCCGGCCACGGCGGCCTTGTCGCGCTTGAAGCGCGTCCAGGCTATTCGGCCGAGCGAACGACCCTCGATCTGGCTCTGCTTGGCGCCCGTGAGCACTGCCTCCGGCTGCACTTCGGCAGCCGACTTGGTGGTCTCGATCGGTGCGGTCACAACGTCTTCGACCCCTCCTGGCCGGCGGTCGCCGGCCCCATACCCGCCGTTGTAACGGCCTGTCTCGCATCAGTTGGCGCACACGTCGGTGCTGGTGTCGCGGAAGCGTCCCGTCGAGGGCTTCCCGTGGAGCGATGCCGGACTGCTCGCACAGAGGACCGACGGTCCCCGCTGCCGGGAGTCTTCATGGCCGTAGTGATCACCCGCCAGTGGTCAAGGGGAATGTTTGCTCAAACGTGATGGAGTCAGACACCTACCGTTATCCGGACGTTGTGATCGCCTGAGCGGAACGGCGGGCCGTTTTCGCTACGTTTCGGTACGGCTCGCGCCGTCCGGAGAATGTACGGCGCGGCTGACTGTACTGGTCGGTACGGGTCAGGGCGCCGCCGGGTGGTCAGTAGGCGCGCGGGGCGGCCGGCGGGTAGCCGTAACCGGACGCGGCCTGGGGTGCCCCGTGGGCCTCCCGGTCGTAGAACGGCCGCGAGTTGGCCCGCAGCCACATCGTTACCGGGTCGTACTCGTCGGACATCGCGACGGTGGAGACCGGCAGCCCCTCGGGGACCGCGCCGATGGACTGCTGCATCATCGCGCGTACGGCGTCCACGGACGCCGGGCTCGTGTCGTACAGATCCAGGCCGATGGTGAGATACGGCGCGCCGAGCGCGGGGTGCACCCAGGCGCGGCGCAACGACCGTACGGCGGGCGTGCGGTGGGCGTTCTGCGTGAGCAGCGCGTAGAACTGCGGGATCTCGACGGCCGGTTCGGACAGCCGCAGCGGTCCCGCCGGCATCCGGTCGAGGCCGGTGGCGATCCGGCGCAGGTCGAGCCACGGGATGCCGACGCCGCCGCCGGGCGCGTGCGGGTTCAGCCAGATCCCCCAGCGTTCGGGGTAGAGGGCGCGGGCGACGTCGCGGCCGGTGACGACCTCGTGCGCACGGTTCCAGCCACTGACGGACAGCTCCTGGGCGGAGGTGACGCAGGGCGCGTAGCCGAGGCCGTCGACCTCCATGTTCCCGTACTGCGCGTCGGGCGAGCCCGCGCGGCCGTGCCAGAGCAGCATCCACACCTGGCCCGCGGAGCTGTCGGCGAGTGCCTGGAGCAGCGCCTCGTAGGCGTCGTAGCGTCCTGGCGTCACCTGGCGCAGCATGTGCTCGACCTGCCCCGTCGCCGCGGTGCCTGACGCGCTCACTCTTGGTCCCGCCCCTCGTCGATCCATTGTTTGGACCGGCCTCCCCCGCTTCGGGCCCGTGCCGGCCAGGCCATCAAACCAGCTTAGACCGGCGGGTCATGGCCGGTTCCGGGGCCGGTGGCGACGGCGTGTTACGCCGGCGGAACGGCCGTCCGCTGGTAGAAGGGCCGCACCCGCTCCAGCATCCAGGTGCCGACCGGGTCCTGAGTGGCGTCCAGCAGGACGAGATTGACCGGCCAGCCGACGTGGGCGCGGCCGAGCGCCCTGCCCAGCGCGTCCATGGGGGCGTTGCGTTCGGCGGCCTCCCAGGAGGAGAGCTGCACACCGACGAAGAGCACCGGGGCCTCGCCCTCAATGCTGGCGAGTCCGCGGCGGGCGGTGAGGATGACGCCGGACGCCTCGAACTCCTCGGCCGCCGCGGTCAGGAAGTCGACGGGGTCCTCCTGCCAGTCCGGCTCGAAGAGCCGCACCCGCCCGCCGCTCGCGGGGCCGTCCAGCGGTGTACGGCCCACCCGGCACAACTCCGCGACGGCGGGCGGCGGCAGCGGCGCGCCGACCATGCCGCCGGGGTTCACGGCGATACCGAGCTGCGGGGGCAGGCCGCGGGCGAACTCGCGGGCCGGGGCGACGGTGAAGGGCATATGGGCCCCGACGCACTGGAGGAACTGCTGCTCGGAGCTGAAGACGGGAACGTACGGCGCGCCCTCGATCTCCATGGTGGGCAGATCGAGCGCGGGGCTGTCGGGTCCGCCGCCGTTGGGCAGCGGCACCCAGAGCTGACTGCGCCCGAGCACCTCGACGAGCCGCCCACCGGCGGCCGCGTTCCCGAGCGAGGCGGCGAGCACCTCTTCCAACTCGTTGCCCGGCCATGCTGTGTTCACGTAACTCTCCCGTGTCGCCCGTGCGTGCGGCCCACCCCGCGTGCCGCGGAAACCCTAACGCCGCGGGGGCGTGGCCGCGCGACGCCGACGGCGGATCCACGCTCCGTCCGCCCACCGGCGGCGCGGGGCGCCTAGGGCCTGTCTTCAAAGTAGCGCCGTCCGCCCGTAGGGCGGGGCCTGCGGCGTCTGGTGCGGTGCATCGCAAGGCGGAGGATCATGCTCGTACTGGGCGTACTCGCATGACTCCGACAACGCAGGGGGCACCCCCGTGGCC
>NZ_JBHUUW010000137.1:0-4660 GCF_042670825.1 Streptomyces sp. NPDC057137
GCCGCCGCGTGCGGATAACCCGTTCGGCCGCCGCGCGGCCGCATCGCCCCCGATGAGAGCAGTCCCGGCGCCCGGCGCCCGCATGATGGGGCGGTGATCAGTGTCCTGTTCGCCGTGCTGACCGCCCTCAGCAACGGCTCCGCCTCCGTGCTCCAGCGGCGCGCCGCTTCCACGGCGCCCGACTCCGAATCCCTCAGCCTGGCGCTGATCGGGCATCTGCTCCGGCAACGCGTCTGGCTCGCCGGTATCGCGCTGGTGATCGTGGCCGCGGTCTGCCAGGCGGTGGCGCTCGCGACCGGGCCCATCGCCGTCGTACAGCCGATCTTCGTCATCGAGCTGCCCATGACGCTGCTGATCGCGAGTTACGTCTTCCGTTCCAGCCTGCCGCGCACCGCCTGGTACGGCGTGGCCGCGGTGACCCTCGGCCTGGCGGTGGGCCTCGGTTCGGCCGCGCCCACCGGCGGCAGTGAGACCGTGGCCGGTCTCTCCTGGGTCCCGGCGCTGATCATCACCGGGATCTTCGAGGCGCTGCTGATCGCCGCCGCGCGCCGGACCCGGAAGAACACGCGTGCCGCGCTGCTGGGCCTCGCGGCCGCCTGCGCGTACGCCCTGACCGCCGCACTTCTCAAGGACGCCGTGGCCAGGCTCGAAGAGGGGGCGGGGCTCGCCACGTTCTTCACTTCCTGGCAGTTGTACGCCACCGCCGTCGCCGGAATCGGCGCGCTGTTCCTCCTTCAGAACGCCCTCCAGGCCGGCTCCCTGGTCGCGTCGCAGCCGATGCTGACGCTCGGTGACGCGCTGATTAGCATCACCTACGGCGTGACGCTGTTCGGCGAGAGCGTACGCACCGGCTGGTGGCTGCTCCCCGAACTCCTCGCGCTCGCCCTGATCACGGCGGGCTGCCTCGAACTGGCCCGCTCCCCCTTGGCGGGCGGCACCTCCCCACCGAAACCCCGCACCCGCTGACGCCCGCCTTGCCGAGTACGCCTCCAACTTCACCGGCTCACCGGCGTTCTCCGGGGGCTGCACGGTCCTCGTCGGCATCGTCATCGGCGCGCATCTCGCGCCATCCGACTGAAGCCGGACGCCATGGCGGCGGCGCTCCTGGAGACGCAGGAGGGCAAGCCGGGCACGGCGGTGCACAGCCGGACCTCCTGGCCGGGCGCTCGGCGGGTCAGTTCGCGGGCAGGAGCCAGCCGATGCGCAGCTCTTCCGCGCCCGGGCGGAACGTCCGTATGAGTTCGGCGCGCTCGGGGTCGTCCTCGGGGAGGTTGTCGGCGAGGATGGCCTGCGCGGCGACCGTCTGCGGCCGGGCGCCGAGCGCGGCGCGCAGGTGGAGTGAGCGGCGCAGCATCGCGATCCGCTCGGCGGGCTCCTTGTGCGGTGCGAGGTGCCGGATGATGTAGGACTCGAAGTAACCGTCGTCGGACTTCGTCGCGATCTCAAGTGCCGTCTCGTAGCGCGGGAGGGCGCCGGCCGCGTCCTCGTCGATGTTGTCCAGCAGGACGGCCCAGTGGTACTCGGCCCAACCGCGCGTCTTCTCGTCGCCGCCCTCAGCCGCCGCGCGGTAGCCGGCCTCGGCCACGGCGCGGTCGTCGGCGCGGGGGTCGCGCCGGAACAGCAGGCGGCTGTAGGCCAGTCGCGCCGTGAGCAGGTGCGCAGTCGGCGACGCGGGATCGAGCGCCGCGACCGCCTTCTCGGCCTCGTCGTGCCCCTCGATGCGGAAGAACCAGCCGTCTACGGCGATCTCGGCGCGCAGCTCGGGCTCGGCGTCCGGGCCCAAGGTGGCGAGCGCGGCGTCCCACTCCCCGAGCATGTGCAGGCGACGGGCTACGTAGGTGTCATCAGATAGCATGGCACCTACATTAAGAACCGGCGATGTAGGTGGTCAAGTGCAATACGGTGACTACATTGGGAACGTGACGCGGTTGGCCGTCGAGCTGGCCAATACCGGGACCCTCGACCAACACGGCGAACTGGTCGCCGCGTTCTTCGCGGAGCACGAGGTCACGGCGCCGCCGGGCGGCGACTACGGCGAACTGCCGGACCTCGTACGCGCGGCCCTGGCGCAGTCGGTCGACGGCGCCGCCCCCGAAGCGGTACACCGCCTGCTGCGCGACTACCCGCCGGAAATGCATCTGTCCGACCACGACGGCCTCGACGGCTGGCACATCCACTTCAGCCGCAACGGCACCCCGGCCAAGCGCTGGGTCGGCCAACTGATCGCGGCCAAGCTCGCGTTGGTCGCGGCCGGGGATCCGGCGGTGACGCTGGGGCGATGCGCCGCGGCCGGGTGCGGAAACTACTTCGCGGACCAGTCACGTAACCGGACACGCCGGTTCTGCTCCAACGCGTGCGCGAGCCGGACGACAGTCGCGGCCCATCGGGCCCGAGCGGCGAAGAAGCCCTAGACGGGGGGACCTCGGCAGCCCCGCTCGATCAGTCCGTCGCGCGTGCCGGCACGTCGGCCCCGAGCGCGTCGAGGACGGCCAACTGGTCGAGGTAGTCACGCCAGTGCGTGATCTTCCGCTCCCGGATGGTGATCACCGAGACGAAGTGGTTGCTGTACCGCCGCCCCGTGGCGACCACCCGGCCGTGCACCACGTACTCAAGGACGACGACCGAGGTCTCACGGTCATGGTGGACGGCCAGGCCGTCGGCACGCTCCGCGAACAGCGCGTCCCCGTAGCCCCGGTACAGCTCCGCCAGGGCATCCCGACCCTCGATCCTCTTCGGGTAGCCGGGGACGGTGACCACGAACTCGGTCACGGCGTCGTCGGCGAACCACTCGAAGAACTGACCCCCGTCGACCAGATCGTCGAGCCCCTGCCCGACGATCTCGAAGAAGGCCTCCAGCGCCTTGAAATCGCCCAGATTCTTCACTGCCATGGCGGGCCTCGATTCTGACTGAGAGTGAATGGTGAGAGTGATCGGCATGAGGGAGCCGAGCCCGGACCAGGCCGTTCCCTCACAGGTCAGACAGTACGACGCGACCAGGACACCTTCGGTCCTGGTCGCGCCATGGACTGCGGGCTGTGATCAGCACTTCGGCCCGGCTGCTGCGGCTGGTCTCGCTGCTGTCGACACGCCCGTCGTGGACCAACAGCGAGCTGGCCGCACGCATGGACGTCACCGAGCGCACCGTACGGCGGGACATCTCCAAGCTGCGCGACCTCGGCTACGCCGTCCACTCCGGCCCCGGCCCTTGGGGCGGCTACCGGCTCAGCGGCGGCGGCAAACTGCCGCCGCTGAGCCTGGACGACGAGGAGGCACTCGCCGTGGCGGTGGCGCTGCGCGAGGCCGCGCTCAGCGGTGTCCTGGGCACCGACCAGGCGGCTCTCTCCACCCTCCTGAAACTCCGGCAGTTGCTGCCCACGCATATCGCCGACCGGCTCGGCGAGCTGGACGCCGCGTTCGTCCACACCCCCCGATCCGACGAACGCCAGGTCTCCCCCGGGATGTTGCTGGAACTGGCCACCGCGTGCCGAAGTGGTGAGCGCACCCGGCTGTCCTACCGCGACCGGCAGAACAGAAGCACGGTCCGGGACATCGACCCCTACCGCCTCGTGCACACCAGCCACCGCTGGTAGCTGGTCGCCCTGGACGTCACAAGGGGCGAGTGGCGGACCTTCCGCGCCGACCGGGTCACCGGGACGCGATCGACCGGCCAGGTCACCGAGTTCGCCGACCCACCCGACGCCGCGCTCCTCGTCGCCCGCATGCTCACCAGCGACTACCCGCTCTACACCACCGTCCGCCTCCCCCTCTCCCTCGACCGGGCACTGCTGGTCGTCCCGCACAACCGCGGCACCCACCGGCCCGACGGCAGCCACGCCACCATCGTCACCATCGGCGGCTTCACCCCCGAGGAACTCGCCGACTATCTGCTCCGCCTCGCAACGCCGCTGCGCGTGCTGTCCCCCGACGAGGTCCGCGACGAGCTACGCCGTCGCGTCCAAGAACTGCTCGACGACAACGACTCGGAGCGCCAGTAGCACCGACGGATCGCCAGCCGCTCGTGCAGCACCTGACGCCGGATGACTGCCGGGCAGCCGGTCGCCGCCTATCGGCGAAAGGACTCCCGCGCGGTGAACTCCGACGTCTTGGGGCCCATGACGCTGTTCCACCAGCTCTCGCGGCGCCGGCGACTGCAGCGGTCGGCGCCCGCATGGTCGTCGGCGCGGTGCTCGCCCTGACCGAGAGCTGGTTGGCGGGCGATGTGCCACTCTCCCCCGCGACGAGGTCACGGCTCGGGCGGTGGCCGTCGCGGTCGCCATCGTCGAAGCGGTCGGCGGCAGAACGGGCCTGTGATCCGCCGATGGGCGACGGTGCCCGTCAGCCCCTGACGCAGGGCCGCGTACGGAGTTCGGGGCGATGAGCCTCGGGTGTACGGCATCCCGCGAGTCCCCGAACTCGTCGGCCCCGAGCCGGCCGCTGCCGGCGTCGGGCCCTCAAACCGCGTGGTAGCCATGAGGGTTGCGGAGGTCTATGGTGCAGAGAGCGCCCCTGCCCCCGGCGGACCTGATCACACGGACCCGCGGCAGGTGGATCGCATGACGCATCCAGTCCAGGACCAGGAACCGACTACCGCTGTCCCGGTCGGCGCACGACTGGCCGGGCGACTCTCCGGAAGAGCGTTCTCGGACCTGTACGACCGGCA
>NZ_JBHUUW010000138.1:0-2106 GCF_042670825.1 Streptomyces sp. NPDC057137
CGCCGTGACACCTCCCGCAACGAGCACGTGGTCACCACGACCACGAGCCTCAACGACATCGCCCGCGATCTCACCATCTGGATGGCCGCCCGCGTTTTCCCCGGACGGCCCACCAAGCAGGCCAGCAAGTTGTAAAACACGCCCTAGGACGTACCGGATCTTGGGAGACGCGAGCACCGCGCTCCCGACCTGCGAAAGGGAGCACCCGCCGTGCACGGCCGACACCAGGACCGCGACGCCCGTTCCGCACGGGTCGAAAGGCCGTCAGGCGTGCCGGGGGGAACGTCTGTTGCGCGAAGTGGCAGGATCAGCCCAGTAATGCGAAACGGCCAGGGATTAGACCCCCTGGCCGCTTCTGACGTCCGCCCGGCTACCACACCAAGGGACTCGTCTGTGTCCAGCGTAAGCGACGCTCCGGCGTCTGCAACACCCACCGCTCCGCGTGCCGCCTCACGGGACGCCAGAGGCCCCCGCTGCGGGTGCGGGAACAAGATCACCCGCGTACCCGGCAAGCGCCCCAAGATCTACTGCTCCGACGCCTGCCGCAAGCGCGCGAAGCGGCTCCTCGCCAAGATCGAGCGGGAAGCCGCCCGTGGCGGGTCGTCCGGCAAATCCGGACGCCTTGGGAATGAAACAACAGAGTTTCCCGGGGGGTCTGCGGCCACCGGGTCTCAAGGGGCCGAATCGGACGTGCCAGAGGCCGCCCACCTGCACGAACACCACGACCGCGTCCTCCAGGCCAGGGCCCGGAAGTCGCGCCGGTACGCCGGACGCCGGACGCTGTGGCGGATCACCGGCGACCCCGCGTGCAAGGGCTGCGGCCGGAGCCTGATGGACCCGGCCTCCGGCGTCATCGTCGGGCAGACGGCATCCGGGACCGCCGTGGTCCTGGGCCTCATGCGCTGCGGGCGGATCTGGCTCTGCCCCGTCTGCGCGGCGACCATCCGGCACAAGCGGGCCGAGGAGATCACGGAGGCCGTAGTCGAGTGGATCCGCCGAGGCGGCACCGCCTACCTGGTCACGCTGACCACCCGGCACGCGGCCAAGGACCGACTCGACGGCCTGATGGACGCCCTCCAGGGCTCCCGGTCCGGCACGGCCGCCGAGATCCGCGTCGCCAAGGCCAACGTCGCCGTTGCCGAGACGACCCTCCAGGAGGTCACCGACCGGACCCGTGCCGCCGTGAACGCCGCCCGGCTTGCCGCGCCCAAGGGCCAGAAGCGCGCCGCGATGGCGGCCGCGAAGGAGGCAGCCGCGGGCGAGCTGGCCGACGCGCAGGCCCATCTCCGCACCACGCAGGCTGAGCTGGCGTCCACCCGCCGGAAGGCGGGCGCCTACCAGCGGCTCATCACCGGCGGCACCTGGGCCGGGCGGAAGTGCGACCCGGAGGGAATCCGCGGCCGGATCGGCTACATCGGCATGATCCGCGCAACAGAGGTCACCGTCGGCCTCGCCAACGGCTGGCACCCGCACATCCACGCGATCGTGCTCGTCGGCGGCCGGACCACGGGCGAGCGTGCCGAGAAGCGGGTGGCCGGCACCTTCGAGCCGTCGGAGAACGCGCTCACCGAGTGGCAGAACCACTGGCGGACGGTCTGGGTCGGCGCCCTCCAGGGGATCAACCCGAAGTGGCGGCCGTCGGACGACTGCGACCGGACCAACTGCCCGTGCGGCGGCAAGGGCCACGCGATCGACTTCAAGCGCCTGGAAACCGAGCGCGACGCCAAAGACCTGGGCGAGTACATCGCCAAGACCCAGGACGGCAAGCAGCCCGCACTGGAGCTGACCCGCGCCGACCTCAAGACCGCCACCGGGGAGAACGTCACGCCGTTCGAACTCCTCTTCCGCATCGGCGACCTGGCCAACGGGGTGCCCGACGACGGCGAGGAAGGCAGCGCCGCCGGCATCGGCACGCTGGAGTGGAACCTGGCCAAGTGGCACGAGTACGAGCGGGCCACCAAGGGCCGCCGGGCCATCGAATGGACCCGCTACCTGCGGCAGATGCTCGGCATCGAGGGCGGCGACACCCACGAGGACGACCTCGACATGCTGTTCGGCTCGGACGCCGAGGACGGCGAGCTTCGCGCCGGCGTCGCCATCGCCGAA
>NZ_JBHUUW010000138.1:2116-4334 GCF_042670825.1 Streptomyces sp. NPDC057137
AAGGCTGGACGGCCGTCACCCGCAAGGGCCTCGACCTCGCAGCCACGGAGGCCGCCGAGGGCAAGGACGGCAACACCGACCCGGAAGCCGTCGCTGGCAGGGTCCGCGAGATCCTCGCCCTGGCCGACGTCGCCGACACGGCGGTAGTCCTGTCGGCCGCTCAGGTCGCCGAGGCGTGCACGAACATGCTCGACAACCTCGCCCGCCGCCGCGAGGAAGCAGCTGCACGCCGCCGCCGCGAGCACGAGGACCAGGAGCACGACGACGCCCCCGTCGACACCGCCGAACTCCAGGCCCGCCTGCGCCGCCGCACCACTCCCTCGCCCCGCCCTGCCGTGGAAGCGCCCGCCGTCACCCCTTGACCGCCTTCGGGCGGAGGGGTCAGAGGTCAGGCGGTTCGGGTTGGCGGCGCCGCATGTTCACGACGGTCGCCTCGTCGACCCGCCGCACGGCCTCGCCGACGCGCTGCAGAACGGCCTCCAGTTGCTCCTGGGTGACGTCGCCGCCGGCGTTCAGCGTCCGCGCGATCTGGTTCAGGTTCGTGCCGATCCGGGTCAGCCCGATCCGGGCGGCAAGCAGCTGGCGCAGCTCCTCGCGCCGGGTCCTCGGGACCGGCCACAGCGTGCTCATCGCCACGGACACGGCGACGTGCGCCGCGTAGCTGGAGGGGGTCAGCCGGGCGAGCTTCGCGGCGGCCTCGACGGCTGCCTTCTCGTCGTCACCGAGCCGGAGATTCAGGCGGTGCGGACGCGGCTCGTCGTTGCGCCGGGTACGCCGCCGCTGCTCCGGAAACACCCGCTGTGGCCGCACGAGATCCCCCTCCGAAACTCCCCCGGTCCGTGCTCGGACCGACCGCTGATCGTCCCCGATCAGCGCGCATACGGTAACCGTATGCACCAACTTGCTGCCGTCATCTACGGCCCGGAAGTCAGCAGCAGGTTGGGTCCGAAGAGTCCCCCGGGGGCGGAGCAAGTTATCGCGTGAGCATTGCTCCCGCGCCCGCCCGGGGGCCGAGCAAGTTATCCGTTTGGAGACTCCAGCGGTTCCCCGACCGAGGGCGTCGCGTCGATCCCCGGTCCGAGCGTCCGCCGGCCTTTTCGCGCGTGCACGTCCTGGTGCTCGACGTCCCCCAGGAGTGCGTCCGGCACCACTCGCTCGACGGGCAGCAGCCGCGGTGCGGCGTCCGTCGTCGTCGTGCTCCTGGTGGTGCTCGGGCCGGTGCCGAGACGGCGTCGCGCGGTGCTCATGACGGGGAGTCTCCCGCGCCGTGGTCGACCCCCTCGCGGCGGCTCCGGCCGTAATGCAAGAGGTGTGACCGGAAGCGCCGTGCCGTAGTGCATGAGCTGTGGCCGTAACGATCTTGTCGGCTTGGGCCTTCGGATCGGAATGCAAGGGTGTGGGCGATCCGTTCGAGGACCGTGCGGCGGGACGACGAGCAAAAGTGCCAGAGGTGCGACGACGTCGACGTGCTCCTGGTGCTCGTCGCGCGTGCGCGCGTTGGGCGGTCCCAAAAGTGCCAAAACCTTGGCCCCTGGAGTCCGGGCTCGTGCTCCTGGTGCTCGTCGGCGTACGTCATCTCGGAGACGTACGCCGTGGGTCGGTGCCGTCCTCGAGGAACGAGGCCGGGGTCATCCGCCGGCGCTTCCGGGCGAGCGGCCCGGGGGCGGCCGGGCAGCGGGGCGAAGACAGGAGCGGTCCGGCCGACGGCGGGCCGCGCGGCCCGCGTGCGGGCCGCCTTGATGGAGTAGAGAAACTCTTACCGCGCCCACCCGCCGCGCCATGAGACGTGCCGCGTACGGTCATGCGCCATGAAGCACGACACCCCCCGGGACCCCGACGGAGCGAAGCTCTGCGCCTGGTGCGGCTCCCCGATCCAGCAGAACGGCATCGGCCGGAGCAAGGACTACTGCCGCCGGAGCTGCCGCCAACGGGCGTACGAGGCGAGGAAGCAGCGGGAGGCCGTGGTCGCCGCCGTGGCGTCGGCCGTCGCACGCCGAGATTCGTCACGTGACGATTCCCGGAGCCCCGACGATTCGTCACGTGACGAAACGCGGCCACCGGCTCCGCCCCCCGCTCCGGACCCTCGGCCGGTGCCGCCGCCTCCTCGCCCGGCCGCGCCGCCGCCCCTGCCGCCCGGCCCCTCGCAGCGAAAGCGCCGGCGCCTTCTGCCTCCCCCACCGGGGCGGCCCCGCCCGGAGGCCCTGCCCCTCTTCGAGCC
>NZ_JBHUUW010000139.1:0-4144 GCF_042670825.1 Streptomyces sp. NPDC057137
CCGCCGGACTCCGGCGGCGAGGGCGGGCCGTTGCCGTGTGCCGACAGGCCGGCCATGTGTCGGAGTTCGGTACAAGGGCGGGCCGCCGGGTGGCGACGGGCTCCAACTCGCCGACGGCGGACGTCGTCCCGCGTACGCGCCCGCCGGACGGGCCGCGCAGACGTGTCCGGTCCAGCGGTCGAGGTCACCCGACCCACCTGGGCCGGCCCCGGTCGGCACGCCCGGCCACGAGCCGTCCTCCGCGCGGAGGACGGCCGTGCTCCGGCTCGCCGACAGCCGAACGCCATGCGGCGTACGTGCTCCCGCGTTCGGCCCACCCGGTGATCCGGCCCGGCGCGGCGGCGGAGGCTTCCGTCCGGTGATGACGGGCTGCGTCTTCGTGGCAGTGGACCTCGTGTCGCGTACGCGACCGCCTGACGTGCCGCGCACGCGGCTCGTCACCCGACCCACCGGGCGGCCACGCCCCCGCGTTCGGCGTCACAGCGCAACCCGGCGGTCCGACCCGGCCCCGTGCCCCCGCACGGCAACGCCACGGGCCCCCGCTCAGTTCAGCATCGCCCGCGCCGCCCGCGCCTTGTGGCGGATCGCCTCCGCCGTCGACGGTTCCACCGCCGACACCACCTCCGCGTACTCGTCCATCTCCGCCGCCCCCGTCAGGAAATCTCCGCGCCGCACCAGCAGTTGGGCGCGTTCGTAGCGGAGGCGGGCCGGGTGGGACGGGAGCAGGAGGCTGAGTTCGACACCCCACAGCGCGACGTCGGCGCGTTCCGGGCGCGTCGACGCCCACGCGCGGATGTTGTTCAGGATGCGGACCACGACGTGGAGCGGTTCCGCCGGGCTCAGCATCGACGGCTCCAGAGGGACGCCTGTCGCCCCCGTCACCAGCGTCTCGGTGTCCCGCGGGGTCAGGAGCCTGCCGCCCGCGTACGGGTCCACCAGGACCCGCTCGTCGGGCTCCTCGGGCGTCCCGAGGCCGACGACGAAGTGACCGGGCAGGGCCACCCCGTACACCGGCGCCCCCGCGCGGCGCGCGACCTCGGTCCACAGTACGGACAGCAGGATCGGCAACCCGCGCCTGCGGCGCAGGACTTCGTGCAGCAGTGAGGCCTCCAGGCGCCCGTACTCGCCCGGCGTGCCCCGGAAGCCGAGGCGTGCGCCCAGCAGGTCCGCCAGCGCGGTGGCCCAGGCGCGCGGGCCGGTGAGGCCGAAGGGCAGCATCCCGGCCAGCCGGTCGAGTTCGATCTGCGCCGCGTCGAGCCCGGCCTCGTCCAGCGCCGGGTCCGCCTCCGTACCGATGAGGAGGCAGAGCAGCGCGACGTCGGGCCGCTCCGCACGCGCCTCGGCGGCGAACCGGCTCCGGCGGTCGGGCAGGGGCGGTTGAGGTTCCATGGCCGGTCCGTCGCTCCTCACGCGGCTCGGAAGTGGTGGTACCGGTGATGCGTGGCGAAGCCCATGCCGTCGTACAGGGCGCCCGCCGCCTCGTTGTCCGACTCGACCTGCAGCCACGCGGCCGACGCGCCCTCCTCCAGCGCGCGGCCGGCGAGCGCGCGCATCACCGCGCTCGCCAGTCCCTGCCGCCGTCGCGCGGGATCGACCTCGACGGCCATGAAGCCCGCCCAGCGACCGTCCACGACACACCGGCCGATCGCGGCCGGCACCCCGTCGTCGCCGTCGACCGACGCGAACCACACGGACGGCCCACCGCCGAGCACCCGCAGTACGTGCGGACCCGGCTCCTCGAAGCGCTGGTAGCGGCGGAGCCACGACTCGTCGCAGGTCCGGTCGAGCCGCACGCGCGCGGCGGAGTCGGCGTCCGGCGCCCCGTCCACCAGTGGCGCCAGCGCGCCGACGCGCAGCTCGGCCGTGACCTCCCGCCGCCAGCCCCGTGCCTCGAGCTCCGTGCAGAGCAGCTCCTGCGTCCCCTCCGCGCCCGTGGCCGTCTGGATGTACGCGGGCAGCCCTCGCAGGTCGTACCAGCGCCGTACGTGCTCCAGAGCCTCGTCCAGGGGCATTCCCGGCTCGCCCAGCGGCAGCACCGAGTTGGCGCGCCGGGTGAATCCGGCGGACGCCCGCAGTTCCCACTCGCCGAGCGCCTCCCGTTCCACCGGCTGCCACGCGCGCGCGGCCACCCGGGCCAGCTCCCGGAAGGAGGCGGCGGGACCCCGGCGCCGGGCCGGCGCGGCCGGGACGACCTTGCCCGCGACGAGCGAGGATTCCGCTATCCGGACGGTCTCTCCGGTGCGTCGTGTGATGAGGACCACATTGTCGTCCCAGGATGTGAGAACACCGACCGTGTCGGTGAACTTCTCCGCGCCGTCGACGGCGCCGGTCAAACGGCGGACAGACACGCGTTTTCCCACGTCGGCGGGGGTGATCCGGACCTCCAGCCGTCCTCCGGTTGTGAATTCCACAGCTCTGTGCGCCCCTCCTGTGCGGATCGTGCCCAGGAACGGAGATACTAGGTGCGGGCATCGACGACGCCGCGCTCCCGCGCGCCCGTGGACGGAGCCGCAGATGGCCCGCCGCGCCCTATCGAGGAGGAACGACAGCGTGACCTACGTCATCGCGCAGCCTTGTGTGGATCTCAAGGACAAGGCGTGCATCGAAGAGTGCCCGGTCGACTGCATCTACGAGGGCTCCCGGTCCTTGTACATCCACCCGGACGAATGCGTCGACTGTGGCGCCTGTGAGCCGGTTTGCCCGGTCGAGGCAATCTTCTACGAGGACGACACTCCGGAGGAGTGGAAGGACTACTACAAGGCGAACGTGGAGTTCTTCGACGAACTCGGTTCCCCCGGTGGCGCGTCCAAGCTCGGTCTCATCGAGCGCGACCACCCCTTCATCGCCGCACTGCCGCCTCAGCCTCAGAACGACTGACCAGAGCGACCCCGGTCCCGTACGGCAGCTCGCCGTACGGGGCCGAGGTGTTTCCCCGTCGTACCGACAAGTGGGCGGCCCATGAGCACTGCCGAGAAAGTGAGCACCGTGTCCGCAGTCTCTTCGCGACTTCCGGTCTTCCCCTGGGACAAGCTGGAGCCCTACAAGGCGACAGCGGCCGCCCATCCGGACGGCATCGTGGATCTGTCCGTCGGGACCCCGGTCGATCCGGTCCCCGACCTGATCCAGCGGGCCCTGGTCGCCGCGGCGAACTCGCCCGGCTATCCCACGGTGTGGGGCACGGCCGAGCTGCGCGACGCGCTGACGGGCTGGGTCGAACGGCGGCTCGGCGCGCGCGACGTCGCGCACACCAACGTCCTCCCGGTGGTCGGCTCCAAGGAGCTGGTGGCCTGGCTGCCGACCCAGCTCGGTCTCGGCGCCGGCGACCGGGTCGCCCATCCGCGGCTGGCCTACCCGACGTACGAGGTGGGCGCCCGGCTGTGCGGCGCGGAGCCCGTCTCCTACGAAGACCCGACCGAACTCGACCCGGCGGGCCTGAAGCTGCTCTGGCTGAACTCGCCGTCGAACCCGACCGGCCGGGTCCTGGACAAGGCCGAACTGACCCGGATCGTCGCCTGGGCGCGTGAGCACGGCGTGCTGCTCTTCAGCGACGAGTGCTACCTGGAACTCGGCTGGGAGGCCGAGCCCGTCTCCGTACTCCACCCGGACGTCTGCGGCGGCTCGTACGAGGGCGTCGTGGCCGTCCACTCGCTCTCCAAGCGCTCCAACCTGGCCGGCTACCGCGCGGCCTTCCTCGCGGGCGACGCGGCCGTCCTGGGCGAGCTGCTCCAGATCCGCAAGCACGGCGGCATGATGACGCCGGCCCCGGTGCAGGCGGCGACCGTCGCGGCGCTGGGCGACGACACCCATGTGGCCCAGCAGCGCGCGCGGTACGCGGCCCGCCGCACCGCCCTGCGCGCGGCCCTGGAGGGCCACGGCTTCCGGATCGA
Organism: Streptomyces sp. NPDC057137; assembly: GCF_042670825.1. NCBI lineage: Bacteria > Bacillati > Actinomycetota > Actinomycetes > Kitasatosporales > Streptomycetaceae > Streptomyces > Streptomyces sp. NPDC057137. The sequence goes on from NZ_JBHUUW010000139.1 coordinate 3,888, forward strand.
GCACAGCGAGGCGAGCCTGTACCTCTGGGCGACCCGTGACGAGCCGTGCTGGCGGACGGTGGCCCATCTGGCGGAGCTGGGCGTTCTGGTGGCGCCCGGGGACTTCTACGGGCCCGCCGGCGACCGTTTCGTACGCGTGGCCCTCACGGCGACCGACGAACGCGTGGAGGCCGCCGTCAAGCGGCTCGGCTGAGCGGCGGCGGGCGTGCCCGTCGGACGGCACGACGCACACACGAAGGGGCCCGGGGAGTACGAAC
>NZ_JBHUUW010000140.1:0-1529 GCF_042670825.1 Streptomyces sp. NPDC057137
CTTCAAGAAAAAGGCCCTGGCTGATGTTGCAGACCTGGTTGCTGTGTCCGCTGAACGCTATGGCGTAACGCTTGGCGGTCAAAAGGGCAATGTCTCCATCACCACGTACGATGGCGAGTTCAAGATCGAGCGGGCCTACGCGGATCGAGTTGTCTTCACTGAAGAGATCCAAGCCGCAAGGGAGTTGATCAACCAGTGCATCAATGCTTGGTCCGAGGGAGCGAACAGCCACCTGCGTGTGCTGGTCGACCGTGCCTTCAGGGCCAACCGACAGGGGCAGTTGATGGTGAAAGACGTGCTCAGTCTGTTGCGCGTTGAAATCGACGATCCTGATTGGAAAATGGCCATGAAAGCATTGAAAGACTCCATCCAGGTCAACGGGACCGCCGTGTACATCAGGGTCTACAAGCGCCAAGGCAGCACTGACCAGTATTTGCCTATCAACCTGACCTTGGCGGGGGTGTGATATGGGCATTCTTACGTCCATGCAGTGGCCCAAAACAAGCCTGTTCGATCTGCTTGAAGATGCTGAAAAGAGCAGTAAGGACACTTTCGATGTTGTGCACCTGGAGCTGGAATCGGGCCAAAGCTTTGTCATTGCTGTGATTCACGGCGATCCAGACCAAGTCGATGGCGTTGCTGAAAAACTGGAAGCGTTGAAGCTTCAATGGCTGGGGCAACCGACATGAGCAAGACACTGATTGAGTTCCAGGACCACCACCAGGACTTCCTCGTGTGGACTGTCGACGAGGCTGGCATCGTCACTGAAAGCTGGCCGTATCAGACCGATGTGTGGGGTGGATTGAAGGTTGTCAACCGCGCAGCCCTGAAAGTTGGTGGGGTGGTCGAATACCTTTGGGAGGGGCGTACAGGCAGCGTGAAGTACCCGGTGCACTCGATCCATCCATTGGTACCGGTCGAAGTTTCAGTTCGCATGAACGGAGATGGCTACGCGACTAGCACCGTGCGCGGCAAGCGCGTGTCTTGCACCCATGATTATGTCTACCCAGTGAAGCGGCTAGCTGAAAAGCTTTTCTATGGTCGGCCCTTTGGCATCGAACGCCTGCCATGTACGCCTACTGGGCGTCTGCACAGCAAATGGCGAATCACTCCTCTGGAAGGTGTTTTATGAGCAATCTCAAAACCTACAAGCTGAAAGACACCTGGAGAGAATGGGAGATCGTTTTGGAGGTTAATCACGATCTGCTCACACCAGAGCGCGCCAGGGAAATCAATGAGTTCTGGACCAGCCCTGATTACCGCCTCGAAGAAGCGGGGCAGGACGCTGTAAAGGCAGTTATCAAGATGGCAGGTGAGCGGCTTGCAAGTTCGTTTCTGGAAATTGGTGGAGGCGTATGTAGAGACGATCATTCCGCCAAGCGCTGGACACGAGAGAACCTCCATGAAATCGAAGGGTGGGGAGGCACTGAACCCGGAGAGCTTTTTGGTTGGTGTGGTATTCGCCTGGTTCGCGCAGACCTCGAGGTCAACCTCGCCCTTCGAGTAGAGGACGAGTGAACTGGATATCA
>NZ_JBHUUW010000140.1:1539-2827 GCF_042670825.1 Streptomyces sp. NPDC057137
CCCTGATGTGGCAGAAATCATCGGCCTGATCCAGCAGTGGCACACCAGCCGGGTCCAGAAGCTGCAAATGATTGTTAAGGCTCCTGCGGATACTGAGTTGGTATTGCGCGGGGCAAATGGACAGCAAGTTTTATTAGTTGGCGACGAGCGCAAAGGCTTTAAGGCCGGTTGCGCCACCGCCTTGGATCTCTTTGAAAAGTTTCCACTAGTGATGACCGAGATCGTTGATAACGAAACCGATGCGGAGGATGAGTGACATGGACAACAACCGCACGCTGGAAAAGATCAAAAAATGCCTGGAGATGGCCAAGTCCAAAACCAGCAATCCTAACGAGGCCGAAATCGCACTGCGTCAGGCCCATAAACTGTTGGAGCTGTACGACCTGGAGATGGGCGATGTGCTTGCCAGCATGGCGGGTGAGTCGCAGGTTCCAGCTGGTTCTGACGGTGAGCCACCGGCCTGGCGAATCCGGTTGGCAAATGTTTGTGCCAGAGCATTCGGAACGCACTTAATTTACAGCACACCTGCATGGTCCAGAGCGGTATTCACCTTCATCGGTTGCAGCGCTGCGCCAGAGCTTTCGGGGTACGCATATCAAGTACTTGAGCGCCAGTGCCAGAAAGCTCGACGTGATTACTTGGCTACTCAGAAACGTTGCAAGCGATCCACCAAAATTGCGCGTGGCGATGCCTTTGCCCATGGCTGGATCGACGCTGTGGCCCTCAAAGTAGAAGAGTTCGCCGGTGTCGAAGACGAAATTGTAGAGGCAATTGAAGCCTACATGGCCAAAAACTATCCGGCACTGAAGAGCGTCGACTTGAAGCGCCGCAAGCTCAAGTCGCGTGATGAGGGCTCTGCCGATGCAGGGTATCAAGCGGGCAAGTCGGCTCAACTGCACCAGGCGGTGAACCATCAGCCTCGCGCACACTTAACCATGGGAGTTTGAAAATGAACGCCATGGAAACTAAGTACGACACCCTGGTAGTTGAAGGTATGAATAACGAAGTTCCTCGGGCCATTGGTGAGCTGCGTGTGGCGGCGTGGTCTTCAGGACATGCCCTGGACCAAAAGCTCGAACTGGAGAACTTCATTCGTGAATTATCTTACGGCGACGTTGAAGATCCGCAGCAGGCTGCTATTGAACTGATGGAGCGTCAGAAATGGGCATGACTAGCACGGGGAAGCTTTCAGCCGGTGTACTGGAGTTCCTGGCGATCTGTGATCAATGCAAACGGCCTCGTAACACTGGCAATCACGCTAAGTGCAGCAAGATCCGTCAACGGATTC
>NZ_JBHUUW010000141.1:0-2498 GCF_042670825.1 Streptomyces sp. NPDC057137
GCGAATACCCTACGGATGTCAGGGTGGTCATTCAGGCTAACGATAGCCTTGCCCTTAATTTCTCTTAAAACTGTGGCCATCGCTTCGTACTGCTCCAGCCCAAACGGAACGCCGTAACCTTCGGTCTGCCAATACGGCGGGTCACAGTAAAACAGTGTGTGTTCACGGTCGTACTTCTTCATAACCTCTTGCCACCCCAAGTGCTCTATATAGGTGCTGCTCAGACGCAGGTGCGCGGCGGATAACGCTTCCTCCAGGCGAAGCAGGTTCAGTCCAGGTGGTGTCGTAGTCGCAGTACCGTAGGTCTGACCGTCGACACGGCCACCGAACGCGGACTGCTGCAGGTAATAGAACCTGGCTGCCCGCTGGATATCGGTAAGGGTCTCCGGCCTCGTCATCTGCAACCACTTAAACACCTGGCGGCTCGACAAAGCCCATTTGAATTGCCTGACAAACTCTTCCAAGTGGTTTTGCACCACCCGGTAGAGGTTGATCAAGTCACCGTTGACATCGTTAAGCACCTCGACCTCTGCCGGTACCGGTCTTAAAAAGAACAGCGCGGCGCCTCCGGCGAAAGGCTCCACATAACAACTGTGAGCCGGAAACAGCGCGAAGATACGGTCGGCGAGGCGGCGTTTGCCACCTATCCAGGGGATGATCGGTTGCGCGGACATATTGCCTCCTGAAGGCTTGGGGCGCTCGCTGGCGATGTCAGGAGGCTCTCGGCCTTCAAATGGTTAAGCGTCCGGCATCGCGGGCACTTGATCTGTAATTCCGTAAAACCACATACGGCGGCTAGCTTTCGGCCACAGTGGCCACAACGTACCTCTTGCATCATCTGCAAACCTTTTGCACTTCTGGTAGGCTTCCCAACGCTCACGTGAGCGGGAGGGCCTTGGCTGGCTTGCAGGCTATCTCTGCTGGTTGGCGGTCAGCTTAGATGCGTCTACATCTGAGCTGACAGCCCTCTTTTATTGCTGATTGCGATTGACGGGAGAAGTTGGCCAATCAATAGCTTTCGGAAAATCAGGCTGTCGCTGAATTCTGTTCAAGGCTACGCGGTAACGCTTCCATGCCTCGATTTCCAACTCATCTTCGGGTGACGCGTCGCCGAGGTCCACTGCATCTTGCAGCGGCGCCATACGCGTAGTTGCAGCCGCCAACAATCGGTCGCGCTCAGCCAGGGCTTGACTAGACAGTGCCTTAGCCTCTGCTTCTTTATCTAACTGCCAGCGATCTTCTTGCCATACGTAAAACGGGCCGGGACAGACTTCTGCTGTCAGATAATCGGGGAGCGGGCCAAGCTCTTGCCATTCGTGAGCCTTCCCATCGACTGTGCTATAGACAATGCCTCGACAATCTTGAACTAACGACCAGGTCTGATCGCTGTCGGGAGTATTGATCACCGCAAAGCCTACTTTGCTTGGCGGCGGAGCATCTACAAAGGCTCTGGCTGGAATGAGCCAGTTATCCGGATCAAGTGGGTTCGGGTCAGCAAATGCTTCACCCATGTACTCCCCCGTAACCGGATGGGCTAGGTAGATCCGCGGAGGATTAGAATTTGTCATGGTTCACCTCAGTACTTGATACACATCAGTCGCGCAACGTTTCGAGGGCGTGTCTCGGCCCCACCAGTCTTACCTGTGGAGCCCGAACTCACGTTACCGTCAACTTTAAAGTCTGCTGTTGTATTCCCTCCAGCGGCTCCTGCGGCTCCAGTCCCGTCGCTGCTGAGCGTGTGATCGTGGGCCTCGAGCATTGGGGCCTGATACGTTCCAAGACTACGACCAACATCAACACCGCGACCGTCATCAAGCCCCCGGAAGAACTCTGCGCGACTTTCGGGCAGGTTGAACGTGGTACTTCCGTCTCCCGCACCGTAAGTGGTACCAATTACTGCAAAGAGATTGGCGTAGACGGTTCTGGAAACTGCCGCACCATTTTCTTTCAGGAATCCGGCAGGCGGACGGGGGCCCGCGAAAGCGATTGAAGTGCCGATCGGCATAAGAGCATTTGGATCTAAGTTTCCGTCGTGCCATAGGGTCCGTTTCGGCGTCCACTTGCCCGAGTTCGTCACGCCGCGCACACAAATAATCACGTCATCGCGACCTTGACCTATAGCAATCTGGCCGGCACACGACTTTTCGGAATAGGGGAGATTCAAGATCGATGAGTACTGCAAAAAAGCAGTTGGCGATCCATCCATCGCGTAAAAGCCGCCGGGCAAACCAATTGTCTCGATGGGCGCTACATCAGTGGACGTGCCACCGATACCAAAGCGGCCAATTTTGACCCCATCCAGTATCCCGTAATCTGCGAGGCTCACGCCTTTGTTAGCCTTGCCAGCTAAGGCGTTTGTCACTGTGGAAGCGAAGTTCGGATCGTTACCTAGCGCGGCGGCCAACTCGTTTAATGTGTCCAGCGCTTGGGGTGAGGAACCTACCAGTGCAGAAATAGCTGTGCGAACGAACGCAGTGTTCGCGACGCGCCTAGAATTG
>NZ_JBHUUW010000142.1:0-2267 GCF_042670825.1 Streptomyces sp. NPDC057137
CCGCGTACGTGTGAGCCAGCACATTCATCCCGTCTGTCAAATTGGATTCGGCCGTACGGGAGCCGACGAGCGAGGTCCGTGCGGACGCCATAGGCTTCGTGGAGAGTGCGAATCAGGCACGTCAGTGTGAACTCCAACAGACCGCTCAATCCGGCGCCGCTCAGGCTGGGAAGAGAAAGGGACTGGGTTATGGGGCTGTTGCCGACCGTACTGATATCCCTGGTATTCCCGGCTCTGATGCTGCTGGTCACGGTGGCGCTCGGACGCATGGAGGAATTCCTGCTGCCTCATCTGCGGGCGCCCCTGCCGGCCGACGGCGGCGACGCGGACACCCCGCCGGAGAACGCCCCGCCCGAGAACTCCCGGTCGGAGAAGCCGGAGAAGGACACTCCTCTCGCGGAGGACATCCGTGCGGAGGAGAGCCGTGCCGAGGAGGTCCGGATCGCCAAGGCCCGCGCGGAGGCCGTACGCCGCTCCGCACGGCGCCGCGCCTACGGCACCCCGCGTCCCGTCGGCCGTACCAACACCGGCCCGCCGCGCGGCGCGCGGACGACCCCCCTGAGGTTCCGATGAAACAGCGCGCCGTCGTAGACGCACTGCTCCGCTCCCACGGCAGCACCTACGCCGAGGACGCGGGCATCCGGCTGCGTGACACCCCGCAGCCCCTCTACCAACTCATCGTCCTCACCCTCCTGTTGAGCGCCCCCATCCGGGCCGGCGTCGCCGTCGCCACGGCGCGCGCCCTCAACGAGGCGGGCCTGCGCAACCCGCGCCGGATGGCCGGGGCGACCTGGCAGCAGCGCGTCGACGCCCTCGACCGGGGCGGCTACCGCCGCTACGACGAGAGCACCGCCACCCAACTCGCCGACGGCGCCCATCTGTTGATCCGACGGTGGCACGCCGACCCGCGCCGCATGCGCGCGGAGGCCGACGGCGACGTACCGGTCCTGCGCCACCTGCTCCAGGACCTGCCGGGGATCGGCCCCACCGGGGCGGACATCTTCCTACGTGAGGTGCAGACCGTCTGGCCCGAGGTGGTGCCCTACTTCGACACCAGGGCGCTGCGTGGCGCGGAACGTCTCGGGCTCGGCACGGACGCGGCGACGCTCACCCGGCTGGCCGGGGACACGGGCCCCGCGGCCCTGGCCGCCGCGCTGGTACGCGCGGCACTGGACGACGACCTCGTCGAGGAGTGCCTGCGCGAGGCACGACGCGACACGAGATCCGGCGCCTCGGCCTAGGGGGTGTCTTGTCGATCAGGCCGGATCAGGGAGCGGTCAGTACTCGCTGTCGATGCCTGTCACGAACGCCGGCCCCAGCGGCGCGTCGTCCGCCGAGAAACCCGCCTCGCTGAGCGCGGCGCCCGCCACCCGCTTCGCCTCCGCCTCGGCGGCCCGCCTGTTCTCGGCCTCGATCTCCAGCCGCACGCTGAAGGTGCCGCCCTCGTTGACCGTCAGCATGTCCAGGTCCTCGGCCTCACCCAGAGCCGTGTGCTGCGGGTCCGCGGGCCGCAGACCCCGCAGCAGCGCCGCGCGGGAGTCGGCGTCGAGCGTGCGCAGGAAAGTGCCCGGGACGGTGATGACGTACGCGGTCATGCGAACTCCTGGCGTTGACGGCCCCCGCGGTACGGGGTGGGCTTCGCGCCTCACCCTGTGACCTGCCCCGTTTTCCGCTCCGATCACCTCCCGGATCCGGATCGCCGGCCGGGCCTTCCCGGCGGATTCACCGTTGAACGGCCATTTTCCGCCTCCATTTCCGGGAATCGGATTCCGGTCGGCACTTATGCTCCACGAACATTTGCCCAGCCAAGCGGGGGAGGTTTCGCTTCCGGGCGGGCGTTTCGTGTGGGATGCTGGAGACTCCGCATCACCCCCCTTCTCCCTGCCGAGGCACTATGCGCTGCGTCATCGCCCGCTTCCCCTTCGAACTGGTCAAGAGCGAGGTGCAGCTGGCGATGAAGGGCATCAAGCCCGAACCGATCACGGGTGAGTCCGTTGTCATCAGCCGCCGTACGTACCCGGTGAAGCAGGTGGGCGAAGTGATCACGCGCCAGGACCGCCGTGACTTCTCCTCCTCCGAGGTGACCCGCGCGCTGACCCGTCTCGGCTTCACCTGCCGCAGCGTCCCCGTTCCCGCCCCCGTGGTGGAGCCCAGCCCGCTGGAGACGGCGTCGGCGATGCTCGGCACCCCCGCGCAGGCGCAGAGCTGAGCGAACCGCTCGGACACGACATACGGAAGAGGGCCCCGTCACCAGTCGGTGACGGGGC
>NZ_JBHUUW010000143.1:0-2178 GCF_042670825.1 Streptomyces sp. NPDC057137
GGTCGGGGTGGCCGCCCTTCTGCTGTGCCTGAGGGTTACTTGCCCTTGGCGGCTTCCTTGAGCTTGGAGCCCGCGGAGACCTTCACGCTGTAGCCGGCCGGGATCTGGATCGGGTCGCCGGTCTGCGGGTTACGAGCGGTGCGAGCGGCACGGTGGGTGCGCTCGAAGGTCAGGAAGCCGGGGATGGTGACCTTCTCGTCGCCCTTGGCGACGATCTCGCCAACGGTCTCGGCGAGGGCGGCCAGCACGGCGTCGGCATCCTTGCGAGTCACCTCGGCGCGGTCGGCCAGGGCGGCCACCAGCTCACTGCGGTTCATGTTGTTACTCCCGTGTTCTTCTTGCGTGTGAGGCGTGAGATCGAAGCCGATGCTGCCAGGACCCTCTGACAGTCCCTGTGACCGGGTCTGTCCTTCAGGTCTTCGCGCCCCAGTGGGGTATCCCCTGGACATAGTCCTTGAGAAAGCATCCTGCCCCCACCAGCGGCGGGAAAGCCAATCCGGGCCCTGAAACCCCCTTGGAGCAGCGGGCTCATGGTCCGCCACCCTAGAGGTGGGTTCACGGTGCCGCGAATCGCGACGCGCCGGGCGTCAGACGGACGTGGCGCCTGTCACAACGTCACCGGCGGCCTTGGCGGCGGTGCGTACGGCCCCCGCGACGGCTCCGGCGACCTTGTCGTTGAACACCGAGGGGACGATGTAGTTCGGGTTGAGTTCGTCCCCCGTGACGACGTCCGCGAGGGCCGCCGCGGCGGCCAGCATCATCTCCGTGTTGACGGCGCGCGACTGTGCGTCGAGGAGCCCGCGGAAGACGCCCGGGAAGACCAGGACGTTGTTGATCTGGTTGGGGAAGTCGGAGCGTCCCGTGGCCACAACTGCCGCTGTCTCGCGGGCGATTGTGGGGTCGACCTCGGGGTCGGGGTTGGCCAGCGCGAAGACGATCGCGTCGTCCGCCATGGCCGCGACGTCCGCGCCGTCCAGCACGTTCGGGGCCGACACACCGATGAAGACGTCGGCGTCGACGACGGCCTCCTTGAGGGTGCCGGTGACGCCCTCCGGGTTGGTGTTGTCGGCGATCCAGCGCAGGGGCGATTCGGCCGCAGCGGACACCAGATCGGCGCGGCCGGCGTGCACCACCCCATGAATATCGGCGACGACGGTGTGCTTGACGCCGGCCGCGATAAGAAGTTTCAGAATCGCTGTACCGGCCGCACCCGCGCCCGACATGACGACCCGTACGTCCCCGATCGCCTTGCCGACGACGCGCAGGGCGTTGGTGAGCGCGGCGAGCACCACGATGGCCGTGCCGTGCTGGTCGTCGTGGAAGACCGGGATGTCCAGGGCCTCGCGCAGCCGCGCCTCGATCTCGAAGCAGCGGGGGGCGGAGATGTCCTCCAGGTTGATCCCGGCGAAGCCCGGTGCGATCGCCTTGACGATGGCGACGATCTCGTCGGTGTCCTGGGTGTCCAGGCAGATCGGCCAGGCGTCGATGCCCGCGAAGCGCTTGAAGAGGGCCGCCTTGCCCTCCATGACGGGCAGCGCGGCCATCGGGCCGATGTTGCCGAGGCCCAGCACCGCGGAGCCGTCGGTGACGACCGCGACGGAGTTGCGCTTGATGGTGAGCCTGCGGGCGTCCTCGGGGTTCTCGGCGATCGCCATGCAGACGCGGGCCACACCCGGCGTGTAGATCATGGAGAGATCGTCACGGTTGCGGATGGGGTGCTTGGACTGCATCTCGATCTTGCCGCCGAGGTGCATCAGGAACGTACGGTCGGAGACCTTGCCGAGGGTGACGCCCTCGATGCCCCGCAGTTCCTCGACGATCTCGTCCGCGTGGCTGGTGGAGCTGGCGGCGATCGTGACGTCGATCCGCAGCTTCTCGTGGCCGGACGCGGTGACGTCCAGACCGGTCACCGAGCCGCCGGAGGATTCCACGGCCGTGGTCAGCTGGGAGACCGCGGTGCCGCTCGCGGGCACTTCCAGCCTGACCGTCATCGAATACGAGACGCTTGGCGCCGTTGCCATGACCGTGTTCCTCTGCTTTCACTGGCTTCACTTGCCGCACCACCTCGCGCCTGGCGTCCGGCGGGACCGTCCGATGGTCGCACCTACCTGCTGGTAGGCGGTAACGGGGGTGGAGGGCCGGACGAACAGCAGCGGGTCCGCGTCAGTGTGTGACGCG
>NZ_JBHUUW010000144.1:0-1968 GCF_042670825.1 Streptomyces sp. NPDC057137
CCCCCGACAGCCGGGCACTGGAGGCGCTGGCGATACACCGGGTGGACGTGACGGCGGCGGCCACCGCGCTGGACGCGCAGGGGGCGTGTTGGCCCGGAGGGTCTGGCTGGTGATCTTCAGCGCTCCGCGCAGCGGTCGGAGACCAGCCCGGCGATGGCGAGCATGGTGTCGTCGAAGTACTCGCGGCGCCCGGTCCAGCGCTGCAGGGGTCTCCACTGCTTGGGTTCGGCGATGGCGTGCTCGACGCAGATCCGCTCCGAGGACTGGGCTTTGCGGGCCCGTTCCCATGCGGTGATCTCGTCGGGCGGGGCGCCCTTCTTCGGTTTCAGCGGTGGGGCGGTGACCTGGCCGGGAAAGTCTCTGGCCAGCCCCTGGTAACCGGAATCGGCCTTGACCTTGACCTCGGGATACTGCTGGAGCAGTTCCTCGATGCCTTCGGTACGCAGGGCGGTGACGTCGTGCATGCGGCCGGGCCGGACGGCTCCGGCCCACAGCAGCCGGCCCTTGCCGTCGCTGATGACGGTGGGCTTCTTGGTGTTCCGCTTCTTCTTGCCCGAGACGAACGCCCGGCGTCCGGGGCGGTTCGCCGCGGGGCGGCGGACCTGGACCTCGGTGCCGTCGAGACGCAGTTCGACGCCTTCGGCCGCGGCGTAGGCGAAGACGTCCGCGAGGGTACGCAGCCGCAGTCCGGGCTTGCCGGGGACGGCGAAGCCCCGCGCCGCGAGCAGGGGCCGGATCTCGTGGACGGCCCGGGTGATGGTGGAGCGGTCCACGCCGTAGAACACGGCCAGGGCTTGGTGCGGGAGCTGGAAACGCAGAACGACCAGGGTGGCGATCACCCGGTCGGTGAACACCAGCCCCCGATCCGGCCCCGCCCCGGCCGCACGCAGCCGCTCATGACCACGGCGCTCGCGCAGCCGGCCCTCCTGCTGCGCGAGCCAGGGGCCGGCAAGCTCCTCAATCAGCTTCCCCAGCCGACGACGCGGCAGACCAGTACAGATCCGATGCGACAACACCCCACGCGCCCACCCCAGCCTCATGAGCAGCAATGAGGTTTTCTCAACGAAGGTCATTACCAGGCGTTGTTGAGGACGAGGGCGGCTTTGACGATGGCGCCGATCCGACCGGGGCTGAGCGTGACGCGCTTCAGGGTGCGCCAGCGTTCCTTCAGCTCGGCCGCAGCTCGTTCGCCCAGCGCCCGAACTCCTCGCAGGAGTGCGTTGTAGGTGCGGGTGTCGGAGTGAAGTTGCAGGTGGGAGCGGCCAGGGGGCTTCTTGAACGGGTGGTGGATGCCGATCCCGGCGCCTTGATAGCCGGCGTCGGCGAGGGTGGGCAGGCCGTCGGCGGCCGCCTTGTACAGGGCTGACAGGCAGTGCATTCGGGCGGCGGTGATGTCGGGCACCGAGCCGGGCTCGGCTTCGGACACCCATAACGGGGTGCCGTTCGGGGCGGACAGGAACTGCACGTTCGCCCCGAATGCCTTGTGTTTCGCCGAATACCAGGTGTCCACCTCCTTGCCCGCGGCGCTCATGTGGGTACCGGCGACGCGGTCGGACTCGATCAGCGTGCCGTCCAGGACCAGGTGGTTCATGCCCCGCTTTCGGCACTCTGCAAGGACCCGGTGCAGATCCGGGGCCTGCTCGGCCAGGACGTCTATGCCTTCGTGCAGGTAGCGGTAGCCGGTGGCCTGAGAGATTCCCGCGTCCCGCGCCAGGCAGTGCACGCACGACCGCTCCCGGAACCAGCGCAGCACCAGCACGGCCTGCCGGAATGGTCCCAGCGCCCGCGAGCCCTTCGGGGTGCCGATCCGGCGACGATGGCCGGCCAGCAGCCGGGCGAGAAACTCAACGACATGACGCGGAACGTCGAGTACGGCAGCATAGGTGACCAACGTGAAGCCCCCGGTGACAGGTCGTCCACGCCGCCGCCGGCCGCCAGATAGCCGGTGACGCAGAACAGGGGGCGCAG
>NZ_JBHUUW010000145.1:0-1590 GCF_042670825.1 Streptomyces sp. NPDC057137
CCGTTTACTGGGGCTTCGATTCAGAGCTTCTCCCAAAGGATAACCCCTCCTCTTAACCTTCCAGCACCGGGCAGGCGTCAGCCCCTATACTTCGCCTTACGGCTTCGCAGAGACCTGTGTTTTTGCTAAACAGTCGCCTGGGCCTATTCACTGCGGCTCTCTCGGGCTTGCACCCTAACAGAGCACCCCTTCTCCCGAAGTTACGGGGTCATTTTGCCGAGTTCCTTAACGAGAGTTCTCTCGCTCACCTTAGGATTCTCTCCTCGCCTACCTGTGTCGGTTTGCGGTACGGGCACCTTTCACCTCACTAGAGGATTTTCTAGGCAGTGTGGAATCAGGAACTTCGGTACTATATTTCCCTCGCCATCACAGCTCAAGGTACATGGTGACGGGATTTGCCTCGTCACCCCTCTAACTGCTTGGACGCGCTATTCCAGCAGCGCGCTTACCCTATCCTCCTGCGTCCCCCCATCGTTCAAACGGTGAAGAGGTGGTACAGGAATATCAACCTGTTGTCCATCGCCTACGCCTTTCGGCCTCGGCTTAGGTCCCGACTAACCCTGAGCGGACGAGCCTTCCTCAGGAAACCTTAGGCATTCGGTGGAAGGGATTCTCACCCTTCTTTCGCTACTCATACCGGCATTCTCACTTCTAAGCGCTCCACCAGTCCTTACGGTCTAGCTTCTCAGCCCTTAGAACGCTCTCCTACCACGGACACCAACGGTGTCCATCCACAGCTTCGGTGATACGTTTAGCCCCGGTACATTTTCGGCGCAGAGTCACTCGACCAGTGAGCTATTACGCACTCTTTAAATGGTGGCTGCTTCTAAGCCAACATCCTGGTTGTCTAAGCAACTCCACATCCTTTTCCACTTAACGTATACTTTGGGACCTTAGCTGACGGTCTGGGTTGTTTCCCTTTTCACGACGGACGTTAGCACCCGCCGTGTGTCTCCCATGCTCGGCACTTGTAGGTATTCGGAGTTTGCATCGGTTTGGTAAGTCGGGATGACCCCCTAGCCGAAACAGTGCTCTACCCCCTACAGTGATACATGAGGCGCTACCTAAATAGCTTTCGAGGAGAACCAGCTATCTCCGAGCTTGATTAGCCTTTCACTCCGATCCACAGGTCATCCGCTAACTTTTCAACGGTAGTCGGTTCGGTCCTCCAGTTAGTGTTACCCAACCTTCAACCTGCCCATGGATAGATCGCCCGGTTTCGGGTCTATTCCCAGCGACTAGACGCCCTATTAAGACTCGCTTTCGCTACGCCTCCCCTATTCGGTTAAGCTCGCCACTGAAAATAAGTCGCTGACCCATTATACAAAAGGTACGCAGTCACCCAACAAAGTGGGCTCCCACTGCTTGTACGCATACGGTTTCAGGATCTATTTCACTCCCCTCTCCGGGGTTCTTTTCGCCTTTCCCTCACGGTACTAGTTCACTATCGGTCAGTCAGTAGTATTTAGCCTTGGAGGATGGTCCCCCCATATTCAGACAAAGTTTCTCGTGCTCCGTCCTACTCGATTTCATGACTAAGAGATTTTCGCGTACAGGGCTATCACCCACTATGGCCGCACTTTCCAGAGC
>NZ_JBHUUW010000147.1:0-1512 GCF_042670825.1 Streptomyces sp. NPDC057137
GTCCAGGACCAGGAACCGACTACCGCTGTCCCGGTCGGCGCACGACTGGCCGGGCGACTCTCCGGAAGAGCGTTCTCGGACCTGTACGACCGGCACGCCGCCGCGCTCTACTCCCTTGCCTGGCTGCTCTTCCCCAGTATCGAGAGCGCCGACGAAGCGTTCGTCACCACCATGGCCGGAGCGGGCACACAGCCCGACGACGTCGCCCCGGACGCCGAGCGCCGCCGACTCGCGGCTGCCCTCTGGCACCGATGCGCGCGAGACGCCCCCCGAACAACCACGGGCCGCAGTCCGGCCCCACTGTCGCAGGCACCCGCGGGCGGGTCTTCGCCCGAGCGGGAACAGGCGCTGCTGGGACTCGTTCTGTTCGGGCGTCATACGTACGCACAGGCGGCCGACCTCATCGGCGTGTCCGCGCACGCCGCCGCCGCTCACCTGCGGTCGGTGGTGCACCGGGGTGCGAACGTGCCGGGCGGCGGCAGGACATGAGACGCGGTACCGCAGTACCCACGGAAGTTGAGGCGAGCGACGTGACGACGACATCAGAGAAGCCCACAGCAACGCCCGTACCTCCGACCGCGGAAGACCCGCAGGCGCGGCAGACTCCGACTCACCGGTTCACGGGCGGGCTGCCGTGGATCGAGGACGCGGGGAACATCGCACCGAGGGACGCGCGCGTACTGTCGAAGCTGTTCTTCGACCGGTTGCGGAACCTGGACGAGGGCACGCGCGAGTACCAGTACGCGCGGAACACGCTGATCGAGATGAATCAGTCTCTCGTGTGGTTCGCCGTCGGCCGATTCCGCAGCCGCGGCAACGGCGAGATGGAGGACATCGTCCAGGTCGGCACGATCGGCCTCATCAAAGCCATCGACCGCTTCGACCTGTCGCGCGAAGTCGAGTTCGCCACCCTCGCGATTCCGTACATCGTCGGTGAGATCAAACGGTACTTCCGCGACGCGACCTGGGCCGTCCACGTACCCCGCCGGCTCCAGGAGCTGCGTGTCGACCTCACGAAGGCCAGGGAACAACTCGTAGGGCCGCTGGGCCGCGAACCCACCGTCGTCGAGCTCGCCGGGCATCTCGGCCTGAGCGACGAGGAGGTTGTCGACGGCCAGATGGCATCCAACTGCTACACCACCAGCTCCATCGAAGCCCCCACCGACGGCGTGGACAGCGGCAAGACCGGCGCGAACAGCCGCTCCTACGCGGAAACCATCGGCGCCCACGACCCCGCCATGGCACTGGTCGAGGACTTCCACACGCTGGCCCCGCTCCTGGAACAGCTCGGCGACCAGGACCGCCGCATCATCGAGATGCGCTACGGCCAGGAACTGACACAGCGGCAGATCGGCGAGGAACTCGGCTTCTCGCAGATGCACATATCGCGGCTCCTGTCCCGCCTCCTGACCCGGCTCCGCGCCGGGATGCTCACCGACCAATAGGCGGGTGCTACGCGACGGCCTTGGGGGGCCGACGGCGGCACCACGAGAAAGCGGCAGCGCCGTGACC
>NZ_JBHUUW010000148.1:0-1327 GCF_042670825.1 Streptomyces sp. NPDC057137
CGGCTCCGTCGGTGGCTGAGCGTCCGGCTGCTCGAAGAGGGGCAGGGCCTCCGGGCGGGGCCGCCCCGGTCTCTCTTGCCGAAGGTACGCATCTGTCGGCCCGGTGGTACTTAACGTATCTTGCCGACGCCACGAAGATACATCAAGCACCGATGCGAGGCAAGGATGTACCTTGGGAGGGTCATTGATGTACCTTCGGAGGTGTACCGCGCTCCGACAAACAGGGAGAAGCCATGCCATACAAGGCACCGGAGGGGAAGGGCTATGCCGACGTGGCGGCCCACTTCCGCACACTGATCAAGAGCGGGGAACTCGCGCCTGGCGCCACGTTGCCGTCCGTCGCTGAGATCCGTGAGCAGTTCGGCGTGGCGGCCAAGACCGTGAGCCGGGCCCTGGCCGTACTCAAGAGCGAGGGCCTGGTCAGCTCGCGCGGGGCGCTGGGCACGGTCGTCGAGAAGAACCCCATGGTGATCACCGGCGCGGACCGCCTGAAGCGCATGGAGAAGAACGGGATGCGCTACGCCCCCGGCGAGACCTCCTCCGGTCACCGCGTGATGACCCGGTCGGTCCACGACCCCGAGATTTGCACGGCTCTCAACCTGGAGCCCGGCGACGAAGCCGTGATCCGCATTCGCGTCTTCCGCCAGGACGACAAGCCGACGTCGGTCGGCGTCTCCGTCTATCCGCCCCACACGGTGGCCGCCGTCCCGGAGCTGGCCGACGACGTACGGATGGTGAAGCAGTTCGACAAGCTCTACAGCGAGCGCACCGGCCGCGAAGTCGTGAAGGGGCAGCGCACCGGCCACGCCCGGCAGGCGTCCCAGGACGAGCTGAACGCCTTGGAGATCGACGCCCCGGCCCACTCGGCCATCGCCGTCTTCGTCACGACCGTGACCTTCCACGACGACGAACAGGCACTCGGCTACTGGGAAGACGTCTACGCCCCCGGCGCCCGGGTGCCCATCGGCGAGTGACACATAGAGCCCTCGCCCAACGTCCCCAGGAGCCCCCGTCGGAGATCCGGCGGGGGCTTTCTGCTGCCCAGCGAGGGCGGCATCTCTGAGCGGTTTACATGGCCAGCCGTCTGCCGACTGCCGCTCTCGCTGTTGTGCTCGCGGACAGGCTGGCGGCGGAGGGGTGGGGGGCGCGTGGCGCTGAGCGGCCGTCTGACGGGGCGGGACGGGGGCTGAGCGCCGTACCCCCGCCGTCGCGGGGCTGGGCAGCGTGAGGCGACCGCACCGCCCGTCTCGGGCTGATGGGGAGCGGCTGCTGCCGCGATGTGGCCGATGCCGTCGAGCTGGTCAGCCCCGCGGCTCCGTCGGTGGCC
>NZ_JBHUUW010000149.1:0-1277 GCF_042670825.1 Streptomyces sp. NPDC057137
GTGATGACCTGATGCGGCTCTACCCAGACCTTGGTGATGTGCAAGCGGCGCGGGTCCTGGATTCGTTCGAGTTTCCTGCCGGGCGGGAACGGGCCATGGAGCTTGCTCTGGTGCGGCGTCTGGGGGATGGCCCGCTGGAATTGCAAGCCATTGGGCTGCGCGATATTCCTGTCGAATTTCGTCAATACCTCAATGCGACCACGACGCTCGATCAGGCCAGGCTGCGGCTACAGGGTATAGACCCAGGGCGTACCGCCCCTGTTGCCCTGCCGGCGGCGCGCGCGAGTGTCATCGTGACTCAGCAATGGAAGTCCTGGGGCACGAAGATTGATCCTGCCTTGCTGCAGCGTAAGTCTGATGCGTTCATGGCCTGGGAATACAAACCGGTTTACAGCCAGCAAACGGGTTGGTCTCAGCAAGAGGGCATCTTTATTAAAGTCGATGATCTTTACTATCGCACCCATGACCAATCGGACTGGTTTACAGGTACTGCAAGCATCTACAAGCCGGGTGCGACCTATGATGACTTTGACAGCTTTGAGCTGATGCTGCGCAACAACCCCTCCGAACAACAGATGATCGCGACCTGTGATCGGGCCACCAAAGAACTGGCGACACAAAGCTGGCAGGTAGTGGAGAGAAGACCGTTTGAGAAAACCATCACGGCCTATGTTCAAGAGGCGTTTCCAGACTTGACTTCAGTGAGCCACACGCAGATCGCTCGGGCTGTATTCAATAAGTATCGCCAGGACTACAAGTATGTGGACATGCTGCGGGTGTGGCGCACTGGGCAGACAGCCTTGGATACCCCTTTGTCACTGCTCGAACTGACGCGGCACACGATAGGATCGAACCCGAGGGTTCCTTTGGGGCGCGCGCACGAAGGTACGCAGCCAGCAGCCTGGCGGCGTGTGGATTTTGCTTCGGATCGCTTTGAACCGCACTTCAATCACGCCGTCACGCGTCCGGGGCCGGTGACGCTGCGGGCATTGATGACCGAAGTCATGGCCAAGGTTGCCCATGGAGAGCTTCTGGAGGTGTCAGGCACCAAACTGCTGTTCAGGCGAGCCGGGGACGATAGGTTGTATTGTTTGCACCTGGTCGATACGTCGGAGGCGTTTATCGCTGACCGGGGGTTCCGAAGATCCTTACAGCGACCCCGGGACTATCGGGAGGTGAGTAGGGGGCAATTTGAGCTGCAGTACACCAGTTTCAGAAATACGGACTTCGGTACGGCGCTGAATAACCAAAAGGTCATTAATCTGATTGGCGGGCTC
>NZ_JBHUUW010000150.1:0-1212 GCF_042670825.1 Streptomyces sp. NPDC057137
GAATTGTCTCCAGCGGCCACGTTCGGCACTTCTGGCGCACCAGTAAATACAGGACTCGCAAGTGATGCCTTGGTTGAGGGGTCGAAGCTACCTGTATGCCAAAGTTTCCGGGTGGGCGTCCACTCTCCGGAATTGCTCACGCTCCTGATATAAACTACCGGCTCTGCTCCACCTATCTCAAAGCCTAACTGCCCAGCGAAACCCTCCTCGCCATAAGGGATGTTGATCAACCCTACGTAGTTGGCAAAAGTGGTGTATCCGTCCTTGAATGAGTAAAAGCCACCAAGCAAATTTTTGGAATCAATAGGCCCTTGTGGAGATACTTTCCCGCCGAACCCGTAATCACCAATAGCGATAGCGTTGATGATCCCGTGACCCTCTAAGGTCCGGGGATTTTCACCTCCGGTGGCCAAGCCCTTCGCGTTTAATGTGACTTTTGTGTAGCTTCCCGCCACTACACCTGAGTCAGCGAGCGTTAACGTTATCTCCGTGTCCGCGCTACCGTCGAAGCTAACGCTGCCACTGACCGCCCCCTTGAACTTCAACAAGCGAGCTGTTGCCAGCTGAGCAGCCAAGCCAACGGCGGTTTTACCGTTAACAATTTTTGCGATAGCAGCTTTCAGCCACGCAGTTCGATTACCCAGCTGCTCAGCTTGTTTGTTTGCTATGCCACCAGGGCCACCTAATACCCTATCTGACGTTTCAATTTGGTAAGTCCCCTCTGCGTAGTCTTCTGTTTCAGGCAAGGTGGCCATCAAATACTGCTCCCATGGTTGTACAGCCCGTCATAGCGAGCGGAGCCGTTGTAGCGGATTGCCACCGCTTGATACTCAAGCGAGGCAAGACGACACCGTTTAGGTGCGATGGTGGACAACATGCGGCGGATCAGATCCGCCTGGTCGTTGGTAATGGGCTCGGCGAAGATCACGCGATACGCTGCCCAGGCGCGAGGCGCGCCGTATACGTAAAGCCCGTTGAAATTGATGCTGCCGTCATAGGTCCGACCGCCGAGGCCCTCCTGCAGCTGGACCTCACCAAAGCCCAGCAGCCGAATGATTTCCCGGATAGCCCAGGGCGTGCCCTTGTATCGGTGCAGCTCTACTGAGTTTTTGAGTAAATTTCTGCGGGCGTCTTCGGACTCGGCCAGCAGCCAGGCGGCTTCATCGAGCAGGCTGAACTGATCGGCCAACACCGGCAGCAGAGGCGCTTTCA
>NZ_JBHUUW010000151.1:0-1192 GCF_042670825.1 Streptomyces sp. NPDC057137
CCGGTGACCCTTGGTGTTGGATTAAGTCCGGTGCAGCGCCTACCGGCGGTTCCCACACCTCGCCCCCCTTGTAGGTGTAGCCGGCGGCTTCCAATGTTTTAATCGCCGCCAAGGCCGAAGCTCGGGATTCGAGTGTATAAACCGGCGTTTTGGCGCACATGCGGTCGGTATTGTGTGCAGCCTGCTCGGAAGTGAAAACGCTCCGGCCGCCGCCGCATGCGGCATAGTCCGCGATCCAGGCGAATGGTTCGATCCCAGCAGCGTCACCCGTGGCTGGGGTATGGAAGGCATCACTGGCTGCACCGTTGATTGCCTCAACCACCGCCAGGCCTGCATCAGTGAATTCGTAACGTTTGAACCCAATAGACCGGATTAGCCCGACACGCGCCAGCGACTTCATCCGATCAGCAGGGACGTCGTAGCCCTGATCATCCTCGGTGGTTTCGTGGAACCGCAATACGTCCCTGCGCTGTTGCTCGGTCAGCACCAGCGGTACTTCAATCATTTGTTCAGTCATACCGCGCTCCCTTCAGTGTCAGTCTCTGCAACTCGCTCAAAATCGTGGCCGTACTGGTGGCAGTTGCAATCAACCACGTTCGTTTCGCCAACCGATTCACATTGGCATAGCCGCGCAACAAGCTTTTCGTACAAAGTGGCTTCCATACCTTCGGCGACTTCGGCACGTGACAGACTGACGCTGCGCCGCTCGGTAGTGGATGGGTGTTTGTATGTGAAGGTCAGCGCCTCCCCTCGCAGGCGATCAAGCTTTGCAAAACGTGCGGCTTGGAGTTCGGCGCTACCTGGGCTCAGAGACAGCCCCCCTACCGCCTTGCTGTAAATGAACTTGATCTGATCCCACGAAATCGTGTGACTCTGGCTGTACTGGCCTTCACCGCCGCAAATCTCGCGGTGTTCGTTCTGGTCATCAATCTCGGCACATTCGTGGCATTCTTTGGTTACCGTCACCTTGAATTCCCCAAGTAGTAGCGCTTTCGCTCCATTCTCGGCGGTCAGACTTCTCGGCATGATGCAGTAGCCATCAGGGAGCGCCGCCTGAACGTGCAGAATCGGGAGCCATCCAACCGGGACGCCTTTGCCCTCCACAAAATGGTCATGCGACCAGCACCAGCCAGCGAACTGCCAACGATCTTCCCCGTCATTGTCAAAGTTGTTCGCGCCGATGGTAGGGGCT
>NZ_JBHUUW010000152.1:0-1158 GCF_042670825.1 Streptomyces sp. NPDC057137
CGCCCTGTTCGGACTCGCTTTCGCTACGGCTTCCCCACACGGGTTAACCTCGCAACACACCGCAAACTCGCAGGCTCATTCTTCAAAAGGCACGCAGTCACGACTGTATGTGCAAGCACATACAGCGACGCTCCCACGGCTTGTAGGCACACGGTTTCAGGTACTATTTCACTCCGCTCCCGCGGTACTTTTCACCATTCCCTCACGGTACTATCCGCTATCGGTCACCAGGGAATATTTAGGCTTAGCGGGTGGTCCCGCCAGATTCACACGGGATTTCTCGGGCCCCGTGCTACTTGGGAAATACGCAAGAGAGCCGTACAGATTTCAGCTACGGGGGTCTTACCCTCTACGCCGGACCTTTCGCATGTCCTTCGCCTACCTGTACGGTTTCTGACTCTCCGACCAGCCGGCAGACCAGTCAAGTGCACTCCCACAACCCCGCATGCGCAACCCCTGCCGGGTATCACACACATACGGTTTGGCCTCATCCGGTTTCGCTCGCCACTACTCCCGGAATCACGGTTGTTTTCTCTTCCTGAGGGTACTGAGATGTTTCACTTCCCCTCGTTCCCTCCACACTGCCTATGTGTTCAGCAGCGGGTGACAGCCCATGACGACTGCCGGGTTTCCCCATTCGGACACCCCCGGATCAAAGCTCGGTTGACAGCTCCCCGGGGCCTATCGCGGCCTCCCACGTCCTTCATCGGTTCCTGGTGCCAAGGCATCCACCGTGCGCCCTTAAAAACTTGGCCACAGATGCTCGCGTCCACTGTGCAGTTCTCAAACAACGACCAACCACCCGCCACCCCGCTGCCTACGCAACGAGTTCACCGGGGCCGGCATCCCGAAGACACAAACTACGAAACGCAGTCCGTACCCTCAGACACCCAACAGCGCGCCCGGCACCCCCAACCACCATGTTCCCGTTCCACGCCCCGAAGAGCAGTACTGGAAAACAAAGCAGCCAAGAGTGCCGAATAGTCAACGTTCCACCCATGAGCAACCAGCACCGAACATTCGCCGGTGTACTGGTCTCTGACCAAGCGAACTTGGTGAGAAGTGCTCCTTAGAAAGGAGGTGATCCAGCCGCACCTTCCGGTACGGCTACCTTGTTACGACTTCGTCCCAATCGCCAGTCCCACCTTCGACAGCTCC
>NZ_JBHUUW010000153.1:0-1153 GCF_042670825.1 Streptomyces sp. NPDC057137
AGATTATCAGCATCACAAGTTACTCCGCGAGAAATCAAAGATGTAACCAACGATTGCTGAGCCAAGTTTAGGGTTTCTTAAAAACCCAAAGATGTTTGAACTGAAGAGTTTGATCATGGCTCAGATTGAACGCTGGCGGCAGGCCTAACACATGCAAGTCGAGCGGTAGAGAGAAGCTTGCTTCTCTTGAGAGCGGCGGACGGGTGAGTAATGCCTAGGAATCTGCCTGGTAGTGGGGGATAACGTTCGGAAACGGACGCTAATACCGCATACGTCCTACGGGAGAAAGCAGGGGACCTTCGGGCCTTGCGCTATCAGATGAGCCTAGGTCGGATTAGCTAGTTGGTGAGGTAATGGCTCACCAAGGCGACGATCCGTAACTGGTCTGAGAGGATGATCAGTCACACTGGAACTGAGACACGGTCCAGACTCCTACGGGAGGCAGCAGTGGGGAATATTGGACAATGGGCGAAAGCCTGATCCAGCCATGCCGCGTGTGTGAAGAAGGTCTTCGGATTGTAAAGCACTTTAAGTTGGGAGGAAGGGTTGTAGATTAATACTCTGCAATTTTGACGTTACCGACAGAATAAGCACCGGCTAACTCTGTGCCAGCAGCCGCGGTAATACAGAGGGTGCAAGCGTTAATCGGAATTACTGGGCGTAAAGCGCGCGTAGGTGGTTTGTTAAGTTGGATGTGAAATCCCCGGGCTCAACCTGGGAACTGCATTCAAAACTGACTGACTAGAGTATGGTAGAGGGTGGTGGAATTTCCTGTGTAGCGGTGAAATGCGTAGATATAGGAAGGAACACCAGTGGCGAAGGCGACCACCTGGACTAATACTGACACTGAGGTGCGAAAGCGTGGGGAGCAAACAGGATTAGATACCCTGGTAGTCCACGCCGTAAACGATGAGTGCTAAGTGTTAGAGGGTTTCCGCCCTTTAGTGCTGCAGCTAACGCATTAAGCACTCCGCCTGGGGAGTACGGCCGCAAGGCTAAAACTCAAATGAATTGACGGGGGCCCGCACAAGCGGTGGAGCATGTGGTTTAATTCGAAGCAACGCGAAGAACCTTACCAGGCCTTGACATCCTCTTGACCTCCCTAGAGATAGGGATTTCCCTTCGGGGACAAGAGTGACAGGTGGTGCATGGT
>NZ_JBHUUW010000155.1:0-1094 GCF_042670825.1 Streptomyces sp. NPDC057137
TTGACCGGGTTGCGCGGCTCGTGGGCCGCGCGACCCGGTCAACGTCCCTGCCGGCAGCACTACGCCTTCTGGCACCCCGGGCACCAGAAGAGGTTGCGGGCGACGAGTGACGCCGTGCGGATCTCGCTGCCGCACAGATGGCACGGCATGGTCGCGCGCCGGTAGACGTACACCTCGCCGCCGTGGTCGTCCACGCGCGGCGCGCGGCCCATCGCCTCGGGCAGATGCTCGGGCCGTACGGTGTCGATGCGGTTGTGGCGTACGCCCTCGCGCATCAGCGCGACGAGGTCGGACCAGATCGCGTCCCACTCGGCGCGGGTGAGGTCACGGCCGGTGCGGTACGGGTCGATGCCGTGCCGGAAGAGGACTTCGGCCCGGTAGACGTTGCCGACGCCCGCGATGATCTTCTGGTCCATGAGCAGGGCGGCGACGGTGGTACGGGAGCGGGAGATCCGCGCCCAGGCGCGCTCGGGGTCGTTGCCCGGCGCGTCCGGCGGGCGCAGCGGGTCGGGGCCGAGCCGGTCGTGTATCGCCTGCTTCTCCGGTTCGGTGATCAGGGCGCAGGTGGTGGGGCCGCGCAGCTCCAGGTACGACGTGTCGTTGAGCAGGCGCAGCCGGACGGTGTCGGTGGGCGGCGGAGCGGGGGTGTCGCCGAGTGCGACCTTCCCGAAGAGGCCGAGGTGGACATGGATCCAGCCGCTGTCGCCGAAGCCGACGAAGAGATGCTTCCCATGGGCGCTCGCCCCGTCGATCACCCGGCCGTCGAGGAGCGCGGCGCTCTCGGTGAACCGGCCCTGGGGGCTGCTGACGCGTGCCGGGGCCGCGGCGAAGTGGCCGGTGAGGTCCTGGGCGAGGCGGTGGATCGTATGCCCCTCGGGCACGGGGACTCCTTGGCGCGTGGGTACATGGGGGGTGACATGGCGGTGGGGGGGGGGCGGGGGGGGCCGCGGGCCCCGGCGGGGGGGGGGGGGCCCGCGCCCCCCCCCCGGGGGGGGGGGGGCCCCCCCGGGCGGCCCGGGGGGGGGGGGGGGGGGCGCCCCCCCCCCCCCCCCCCCCCCCCGCCCCCCCCCCCCCCCCCCCGGGGCGCCGCCCGC
>NZ_JBHUUW010000156.1:0-1045 GCF_042670825.1 Streptomyces sp. NPDC057137
CAATATCTTTACCCTTCATACCCTGCAACAGATGCTTCATTACGTTGTATTCGCGCGAGGACAGCCGCGCTATTTGCGCTGATTGAGGTGCCATTTCGTCGACGGCTGGTACACCGGACCAGCAAAAAAAACTTTCATCATTAGCACGTACTGTTCTAAGCGCATTGGCCACTTCCATCAATGACGCCGCTTTACTGATAAAACCATGGGCGCCCATTTGCCGGCAGCGTTCGGTCATTTCGCTTGAAGTCTGCCCAGTGAAGACCACGATTTTGACGGGAATTTGTAGGGCCGCTAATTGCTGCAATATCGACAGGCCGCCCCTATCAGGCAGGCCGAGATCCAAAATAACGATCGAAGGCTCATGCGTCTCAACCAGCGCCACAATCTCGGCCCCGTCGCCCACTTCCGCCACCACGTTGTAACCCTCACTAGAGAGCAGCAATCGCAGAGCCATCCGGATAGGAGGATGATCATCGACAATAATTACACGGTTATTCATTCTGCTTCTCCTTCCTTGAGCAGCTCTTCAACCAGTTCGGTTGAAAGGCCGATTGAGGCTGCGCCCGCGCCTTCAAAAGTCGATGCACGGAATAAGGGTGCGCAGTACGTGGGTATTCACATCTTGGACCCGCCACACGTGCTGATCTGAGCGATCGGTAAAACGCTCGATCTCATTCGAACGCTTATCCGAATCGGAAACCAATACGTGTTTCAAACGGGCATTACCCAAGCAGAAATCAAACCAGTACATATTGCGTTTGGTAAAAATACTAGCGCTGACTATCAGTAAGTCGAAACGTTCAGCAAGACTGGGAGAATAATGCGTCAGCGCAATCAACTCCTCAAAACAGCTCGCGGTCGTCGTACGGTAGTAGCCCAATGCGGTCAGTGATCTCTCGACAAAACGCCGTTGCTCAATGTCTTGATCAACCACTAACGTCCTCATCTTCCTAGCCGACACAAGAGGCAAAACCATCTTAATTACTCGTTGAATGAAGAGATAAACAACGGTAGCGGCTAACCCTATTCATGCCTATAAGAC